>NZ_CP063362.1:2093333-2461666 GCF_016807805.1 Xanthobacter dioxanivorans
GGTCGCGCAGCACCGTGGCGCCCCAGATGCCGAACATCAGGAGGGCGAAGCCGGTGGCGACGATGAGGGTGATGCGGGTGCGCAGCAGCATCAGACCCTACGCCCCTTCTCGCTCTCGGCGGGCGGCGCCATGACTTCGCGCCGCACCCGCTCCACGTCGGGCCTGAGGCCGCCGTCGAAATCCACGGCAAGCAGCTCCTCCGCATAGGCTTCGAACACCGACCGCCGCTCGGCGACGCGGCGGTTGCCGCGCTCCAGGGCCCGGAACGCGCCGCCCACGGCCCCATGCTGCATGCCGCCGCGCGGCCGACGGCCGGTTTCCGCGGGCCCGCCGAAATCGCCCTCGATCGCCCGGATCATGCCCGTGGCCAGCCGATCGCGGGCCCGTTCGATGGCGGCGCCCACGAGGAGGCCCGCGGCGAGCGCGGCCAAAGCGGCGCAGATGACCACCACGACGGCTGCCTTCACGCCGATGTCGGCGAAGGACGTGGCGAGCGCCGCCGGATTGGTGGTGACCTCCACCGAGGCGACGGTGTTTCCGTCCACGCTGACCGGCGCGCTCACCGAATCAGTGCCGGGCTGCTCGCCGATGGCGCTGCGGATTTCCCGGCCGTCGGCGCCGCGCAGCACGATCTGCGTGAGCCCCGGGGTGCGTGCCAGGGTTTCCGACAGGTGGACCTCGACGCCGGGCAGCAGCTTCAGGGGGATGCCGAAGCGCGAGGCCTTCTCGAATTGCTGCGCCAGCACGCGGGCGACCGAGGTGCCGATGACCAGGGCGTCGCGGCGGGCGCTCTCCTCCACCCGGGCACGGTAGCCGTTGACCAGCAGCGCCGCGGCGGCGCCGCCGAGCACAAGGGTGAGGATGAGGGCGAACAGGCCGGCGATGAGGCGACCGCGCCCGCTTTCCGGAAGCTCAGGCTGCATCGTCGAGCGCTCCGAGCTGGCCGAGGCCGCGGTCCACCTGCGCCTCGGCCTTCTGCCAGCTGCGTACGGTGGCATCGGCCAGCTGGGTCAGGGGCCCGTCGTCGCCGGACCGCACCGCGTCGTTGCGCAGGATGCGCGCGACGCGGTCGAAGGGGCGGCTGAAGACATAGGCGAACACGCCCGCCGCCGCGGCGGCGAGCAGCGCCCCGGCAAAGCCGAGGGCGGCGGTGCGGGTGGCGAGGTCGAGCCCCAGCCGGTCGGCCCGGGCCGACCGGGCTTCGTCGGAGACGGTCACGGAGATGCCGCCGGCGACGCCGAGATCGTTCTCGAACCGCGTACCGAATACCGTGTCGCCGCGCTCCACCGTGGTCCACACGTCATCATTGGTGAGGCGCTTCACCCAATCGGGGCTGACCTCCTCGCCGATGACGGAGCGGTCGGTGGAAAACACGGCGCGCCCTGCCGCATTGAAGACGTCGATGGCGAGAATGGACGTGTCGCCCGCCTTCTCGCGTTCGATTCGCGGCTGCAGCAGGGAGACCTGGTCAAGCTGGAGGCCGATGGAAAGGTTGGCTTCCGTGGACGTCTTCAGGGTGCCGAGGAGGTTGGCGACCCGCGCCCGCTCGATTTCCTCACCCACCCGGTCGCTCGCGCCGAAGGCAATGACGGCGACCGCCACCACGGCTGCGGTCACGGAAACGACGACGACCAGGATGAGTCGGCTCACGAAAGTCATGCGCGGATCTTCGGAAGGATGACCGGCGGGACGTTAACCGCGCGCTCGGTGCCAAACCAGACAAAAAACTCCACCGCGACGAAAAAACCTTCAATCTCAGACGGGTTTTCGTGGCATGAAGGATCTGCCCGTGTGACGTAACCCTCGGACGCAAGAGGCATGACGCGGACCACCCTCGGACTGATCGCGGTTTTCGCGCTGATCGCAGCAGCCTGCGTCACGTTCGGCGCCTATTTCTCGTACGTTACGCTGCTGAACGCGCACAAGGGAATCATCGAGGCGCGATTCGGCATCGCCGCCCGTCGCGTGGCCGACGTGGCCGAGCAGGCGGCCTCCTTCGGCATCGCCCTGCCGGCGCAGCAGGCGCTCACTGACATCCTTGCGCGCGAGGCGCGAATCGAGCCGGCCCTTCTGTCCATGGACCTGGTGGACGAGCACGGCACGGTCCTGTTCTCGAGCGCGCCCGGCCGCGCCGGCGGGCACGCCGCGGCGGACGGCGGCGGGCGGGTGGTCGCGCAGGTGCGCGACGATCTCGGCCGGTCCATCGGCAGCGTCGTGGTGCGCTATGATCCGCACATCCTGGCGGCGGGCGCCGCGGCGCTGTTCGACGGGCTCAAGACCGTCTCGCTGGCGACCCTCGGCGGCGCCTTCGTCGCGACGGTTCTCATCGGGCTTCTGCTGGCCGCGGCCCTGCGTCGCGCGGTGCGGCGGGCGGCCGAGCCCGCCATGTGGCCGGCGGCCGCGAAATCGGCCCTGGCAAGCGTCGCCGCCGCCCACCAGCGGGCGGGCGCGTCCTGGTCTCTTCGGGGGCGCAAATGATCGGCCTGCGCGGCGGCATCTCCTTTGCGATCGCCATCATCCTGTGCGCCGCGCTGGCGGTGATCGGCTGGGCCGCCGAGCGCGCCGCCCGGCACACCATCGTGCCGGAGATCACCGCCAAGGCCAATTCGGTGGGCCGCTCCGCCGCCGCCCTCATGGAGCGGGCCCAGACCCTGGGCATCCCGTTCGAACGCCTGGCGGGTGTCACCGATTATCTCGAGGACCTGCGCGCGGCCAATGCGGAGTTCGCCCAGCTGAGCCTGTTCGACGCCGGCGGCGCCGAGACGGCGCGGGCGGGCGATGCATCGGGCTTCGAAGACCCGCCCATGGTCCGCATCCCGGTCACCGATCGCGACGGCCGCCGCACCGGCGAGCTGCTCATCGTGGTGGACCCCACGGTGGTGTCGGCCCAGGTGGGCGGGGTGCTCTTGGACGTGGCCTTCATCGGCATCGTCTCGCTGCTGGTGGCGCTGGAGCTCGTCGCCCTGGTGGTCGGCACGCGCGGCCTGGAGGCGCTCATCGCCGTGGAACAGCGGCTGCGGGCGCTGGCGCGCGGTCGTTTCGTGCTGCACGACACCGGGAAGGGCACCAGCGCCCGCGGCCTCATCCAGCCCATAGACCTGCACATGGAGGAACTGGGCGACGTGCATGCCCGCGCCCGCGCGGAGGCCGAGCGGCGCGGCGACGAGGACGCGCTCGTCTGGCTGGAGGAGGTGGAGGAGCGCACCGGGCTCGGCCGCATTCATGCGGTGGAGAGCCAGGCGGCGGTGGCGGTGCGGCCGTCCCTCTTTCTCTTCATGCTGGCGGAGGAGCTCACTCGCCCCTTCCTGCCGCACTTCGCCCAGTCCATCGCGTCGTCCACCGAAATTTCGCCCGGCCTGGCGGCCAGCCTGCCCATCGTCGCCTTCATGGCGGTGGTGGCCCTGTGCCAGGTGCCGTTCGCTGGGGTGTCCGAGCGGCTCGGCCGCCGCTCCGGCTTCCTCATCGGGGCGTTGCTGGCGGCCGCCGGGTACGCGCTTTCCGCCGTCAGCCCCACTTATTCCCTCTTCATCGCGGCGCGCGTCGCCACGGCCATCGGCTACGCCCTCGTCTTCGTCTCCGCCCAGGGCCACGTGGTGGACCATTCGGCCGGTGCCGCCCGCGCCGCCGCCCTCGCCGTCTTCGTGCGCGCCATCATGGTGGCGAGCCTGTGCGGGCCGCCGATCGGCGGCGTCATCGCCGACCGGCTGGGTGCCGAGGCGGCCTTCGCCACCTCCTGCGGCCTGGCGCTGGTCGCCCTCCTCGTCGCCGCCTTCACCCTGCCGCGCGGCAGGCCGGACGAGCGCACCGGGGGCGTCGGCTGGTCGCAGCTGAAGCAGGCGGCCCGCGCGCCCGGCCTGATGGCGCTTTTGTTCGGATGCGCCTTTCCGGCCAAGTTCCTGTTCGCTGCCCTCTGCTTCCTGCTGGTGCCCCTGGAGTTGCAACGGCAGGGCTATTCCTCCGCCGCCATCGGCCGCTTCCAGATGATCTATCCGCTGATCATGGTGCTGGCGGTGCCCTTCTTCGCCACCCTCGCCGACCGCTTCCAGGTGCGCCATGGCTTCGTGGTCGCCGGCGCCCTTGTCGCCGGGATCGGCGCCATGCTGGTGCCGATCCAGCCCTCCATCGCCCTGATCGTGGTGGCGCTGGTGACGCTCGGCTACGGACAGGCCATGTCGATCGCCTCCCAGTCCGCCCTGGTGGCCGATACCGCCTCCGCCATGGGCGGCGGGCGCGGCGCCGGCGTGCTCGGTCTGTTCCGGCTGGTGGAGCGCTCCGGCAATGCCGCCGGGCCGGCCAGCGCCGGTTTTCTCATGGCGGCGCTGGGATTTGCGCCCGCAACCGCATTTCTCGGTGCCGTGGTTGTGGCGGGTGCGGTATTGTTTGCGCTATCCGGGCGGGGAAAGCCCGCCGTTCAATCCGGCCGCGCCTCGTCCGCGGCCGCATCGGAAGGAACCTCAGCCTGATGATGGACCGCCGATCGCTTCTCTCCCTCGGCCTCGGCGCGGGCGCCGCGAGCCTCGCCGGGCCCCTGGCCCGCGCCCAGACGTCGGGCGGGCCCTACCGGATCCTCATGCTCACCTACCGCGGCGATACCGACGTGGAGCGCGGCTTCCGCGACTACTTCGCCGCCAACGAGATCAAGGTGGAGTTCATCACCCGCGACGTGGAGCGCGACCCGGCCAAGGTGAAGCCGATCCTCGCCGAGGTGCTGCCCACCTTCAAGCCGGAGCTCATCTACACCTACGGCACGCCCAACACCCTTGCCGTGGCCGGCCCGTACGACGCCCCGCCCACCGCCAGCTTCGTCCGCGACATCCCCGTGGTCTTCGCCCTCGTGGCGGCGCCGGTGCAGGTGAAGATCGCCCCGTCGCTCGCCTCCTCCGGGCGCAACGTGACCGGGGCGGTGCACGTGGTGCCCACCGACGTGCAGATGCGCGCCATGCAGAGCTACAAGGCGTTCAAGAAGGTGGGGGTGATCTTCTCGCCCAACGAGAACAACTCGCTCGCCATCATCGAGGAGATGAAGGCCTTCTGCGCCGGCATCGGCGCCACCGTGATGGCCCAGCCCCTCAACATGGACGGCAACCGCCCCACCGCGGACGGGGTGGAGAACCTGGTCCGCGACCTGCGGGCCAAGGGCGCGGACTGGCTCTATCTGCCCGCCGACACCTTCCTCGCCTCCATCTTCAACCGGGTCGGGCCGGTGGCCCTTTCGGTGGGACTTCCCACCTTCGGCGCCACCGAGTTCTTCATGCGCGAGGGGCAGGGTCTTGTCGGGCTGGTGAGCCGGTTCTATTCCGTGGGCCAGCTCGCCGCCTCCAAGGCGGCGGCGATCCTGGTCAACCACCGGCCGCCGCAGGACATTCCCATCGAGACGGTGAAGCGCTTCACCCTCATCATCAACCTGAAGGTCGCGAAGGAACTCGGAATCTATCCGCCCATCGCCATGCTGAACTATGCGGAAGTCGTGACATGATGCGGGGTTCCCTGGCTGTTTCCCCCAGCCTTTCCGTCCGCCGGCTGACAATCGAGGATCTGGAGCAGGTCGATGGGCTGAACCGGCTCGCGGTGGGTCCGGTGATCGATCCGAACGTGGTGAAGCCCGAAAGCCACGCCTATTTCGAGACCATCTTCGCCGGCCGCGGCTTCTTCGTCGGGGTGTTCGACGGTGCGGAGCTCGTCGCCTACGCCATCCTGCAGCACGACCATGCGGCGTCCGACGATCCGCGCGCGAGCCTGGGCCTTGCGCCCGGGGCGCCGGTGGGGCGGCTCGCCGGGGCGCGGGTGGCGCCGGCCTATCGCGGCCAGGGCCTCCAGCGCGCGCTGATCGCGGCGCGGGTGAGGGCGGCCCCGCCCGACATGCTGCTCTTCTCCACCGCCGCGCCGGTGAACACGGCCAGCTGGTCCAACCTCCTCGCCGAGGGGTTCCCCATCCGGGACATCCAGTTCTTCTTCGGCGGCTACGCCCGCTACCTGATGGTGCGCGACGGCACCACCTACGATCCGGGGCGCACCCTTCTCGTCGATCCGCTGGATACGCCGCGCCAGAAGGCGCTGTTCGCGGAAGGCTGGCGCGGCTATGCCCGCGGGCGGCTCGAATCGGGGGCGACGGGGGTCGTCTTCGCCAAGCCCATCCCGGCCGTCGGCAGCTAGGACCCGTTCCCGGCGGCTTGCGGCGTGGTCCGGCTGGAAAAGCCTTCTTCTGCCTCGGTTTCGCGACGGATGGTCTGCGCCCGGCCCCGCTGCCGGGGCCAATCCTACCGAGGAGGCTTCGCGCCGGGCTGGTGTGATTAAGTCGTTATAAATCAAATGCATGGCGCGGTCAGGGGGCGCCGTGAGACCCGAAGTCATCCCCCATGCCGCCGAACTGGACCCGGCGGGCTATTTCCGCACGGGCACGACTTCACTAAACTGTCGCAGCAATTCTCCAACCTGTGGATGGTCCTGCCGCCGGCCGGCGGGATGCGAGAGACGGCGTCGCATGAAGATCGAGAAGAAGTCGCTCGGCCCTGACCTCGTGCTCGTCGTCCTGGATGGACGGCTCGACATCGGTGGCGCCGCGCAAGTGGAACCGGAGTTCAAGGCCGCCTGCGCCGAGGCGCAGGTGCTGCTGGTCGATCTCTCGGGCACTCCCTTCATGGCCTCCATCGGCATCCGGCTGTTGCTGGCCGGGGCCAAGGGCCTGCACCGGAAGGGCGGCGTCATGCGCCTGTTCGCCTGCGATCCGCAGGTGGAGAAGGTGCTGCGTGCCACCGGCGTCGATCAGCTGGTCTCCATTTACGGCACGCGGGACGAGGCGCTCGCCGTGGCGGGCGTGTCCCCCGCCAGCCCCACCGCCACGTGACGGACGGCGCCATGGCCGCCCCCGCCGCCGGCACGCTGATCTCCGCCATCGAGGTGGGGGCGCAGATCGATGACATCACGGAGGCGACGAGCTGGCTCGGCGTCGTGGCGCTGGAGGAGGGGTGGCCGGACGCGACCCGCTTCGCCCTTGAGCTCAGCCTCGAGGAGGCGCTCACCAACGTGGTGTCCTACGGCTTCCGCGGCGCGCACGCCGCCCCGCACATCCGCATCGAGTGCTACCGCCTGCCCGAGCGGCGGGTGGCGGTGCGCCTCATCGACA
The DNA here is from genome assembly GCF_016807805.1 of Xanthobacter dioxanivorans. Classification (NCBI taxonomy): domain Bacteria; kingdom Pseudomonadati; phylum Pseudomonadota; class Alphaproteobacteria; order Hyphomicrobiales; family Xanthobacteraceae; genus Xanthobacter; species Xanthobacter dioxanivorans. The sequence continues at coordinate 2,100,458 of NZ_CP063362.1, forward strand.
ACGGCGTCCCCTTCGACCCGACCAACGTGAGCGAGCCGGAGACGCCCGATTCCATCGAGGACGCCAAGATCGGCGGTCACGGGGTGCAACTCATGCGGCATTTCCTGGAGACCCTCGCTTATGCCCGCGAAGGCGAGGAAAACCAGCTGACGCTGGTTGCCGGCGTCGCCGGAGGCGGGGCCTGATGCCTCGTCCATGAGCGCGTTTGAGACGAGCGCGTTTGAGACGAGCGCGGCTGGAATGAGCTTGCGCGTGACGGTGCGTGCGCGATGACGGTGCTGGCGGAGATCCTCGCCGGGCTCGGGCTGCTGTTCGTCGGGCTGAGGATCATGGCGACGCACCTGCAGCAGGCGACGGGGCGCAAGGTGCGCCGCCTGCTGCGCGGCGCGACAAGGTCCCCGCTCGCGGGCCTCGCTTGCGGCACCCTTGCCGGGCTGGCCACGCAATCGAGCAACGCGGTCGCCGTGGTGTGCGGCAATCTGGTGCGCGGCGGCGTGTTCGCCACCCGCGACGCCATCCCGGTGGTGGCTGGCGGCAACGTGGGCACGGCGGGCCTCGTCTTCATCGCCGCCATCGATTTCCGCCTCGTCGTCCTCTATCTCGTCGCCGCGGTGGGCTTCACCTTCCACCTCAGGCTCGATCGCCGCAGCGCCTGGCGCGAATGGATGGGTGTGGGCCTTGGCCTCGCGCTGGCACTGCTCGGCCTCGACTTCATCAAGCACGGGCCGGCGGACATCGACGTGGAGGCCCTGGCCGGGACGCTCAGCGCGGGCATCACCCCTCTCCTCGCCTTCGGCCTCGGCTTCCTCGCCTCGGCCGTGACGCAATCCTCCTCCACCCCCACCATCCTCGTGGTGGCGCTGATCCAGGCGCGGCTGCTCGGCCTGCACGACGCCTTCTTCCTGGTGCTCGGCGCCAATCTCGGCTCCGGCTTCGCGGTGCTGATCTCGTCCAGCGGCCTGGCGGGAACGGGGCGGCAGCTGTGCTACGTCCACGTCCTGGTGAAGGTCGCCGGCTGCCTTCTCGTGGGCGCCGCCTTCGCCGTCCTGGGCGCGGCCGGGGCCGACCCGTTCGCCCTGCTCGCCGGCGCCGGCGGCGGAACGCCGACCGCCTCGGTGTCGGTCCTGTTCCTCCTGCTCCAGGTGGCCGGGGCGCTCCCCGTCGCCCTGCTGCGGGGAACCGCCGAGGCCATCGCCATGCGCCTCAGCCCGCCGACGGTGGAGGACGATGCGGCGCGTCCCCGCTTCATCGACGCGCAGGCGCGCCAGGACCCGGCGACCGCCCTCGACCTCGCGGAACGCGAGACCCTGCGCCTCCTGCACCAGCTGCCCCTGCTGCTGCCCGACCTCGACGGCGCCGAGGCCGGCGATGCCCAGGTGCGGCTCGGCACCTGGCGGGGCGGGGCGTCGGTGGCGCTGGCGGTCGACCATTTCCTCGCCGACCTCATCGCCCACGGCATGCCCCGGGAGAGCCTGAGGATCGCGCTGCACCACCAGTCCCTGCTGGAGACGGTGCGCACGCTCCAGGACACGCTGCACGACTTCACCGAGGTGATCGAGGGCTTCGAGGACGTTCCCCCCCTCGGCTTCAACCTGTCGGAGGCGCTGCGCGCCATCGTCCTGTCACTCGCCGACGCGGCCGGGGCGGAGGCGGCGGACCTCGACATCATCATCACCCTCGCGGGCGATCGCAGCGAGCTGCTCAACCGCATCCGCCGCCAATTGGCCGCCTCCGCCCTGGGGTCGGATGTGGATACGCGGCAACTGCTTTTCGCCACCAGCCTGTTCGAACGGGCGGTCTGGCTTGTGCGCCGCATTGCGGTGGCGTTGCGCACCCCCGATAATGAGGCTAAGCGGGAGGCATCCGTCGCCGCGGACACGGATCTGAAGCGAGTAGAGGCCGATGCACATCGAGCGTGAGCAAGTCGGAAGCGACGTATTGCTGAAGGTGGCGGGGCGCCTCGACACGCCCAATGCCAAGCCGTTCGAGGCCAGCCTGATGGAGGTCGTGTCCACGACCGATGGCGGCATCGTCGTCAATCTCGCGGGGGTGGACTATGTCTCCTCCTCGGGCCTGCGCGCGCTGCTCGTGGCCGGCAAGGCCATGCGTGGCGCCAAGCGCAAGCTGGCGCTGGCCTCGCTTCAGCCGCAGATCCGGGAAGTGTTCGACATTTCCGGCTTTTCCACCCTGTTCGAGATTTCCTGAGATCGAGATCTTCTGAATTCGAGGACGCCGGTGGCGGCTCAGGGTGCCGCCACCGGCGCCCACAGCACGTCCTCGATGCGCCGCGCGCCGCTCGCCAGCACGGCGAGCCGGTCGAATCCCAGCGCGCATCCGCTGGCCTGCGGCATCTGCGCCAGGGCCGCGAGGAAATCTTCGTCCAGGGGATAGCGCTCGCCATAGAGCCGCGCCTTCTCCGCCATTTCCTGTTCGAACCGCCGCCGCTGCTCGCGTGCATCGGTCAGCTCGCCGAAGGCGTTGGCGAGCTCCAGGCCGCAGGCATAAAGCTCGAACCGCTCGGCAAAGCGTGGGTCGTCGGGCTTCGGCCGCGCCAGCGCCGCCTCGCTCACCGGGTAGTCGCACAGGATCGCCGGCCGACCGATGCCGAGATTGGGCTCGATTCGCTCCACCAACACCCGTGAGAAGATGTCCGCCCAGGTGTCGTCCGGCGCGGTACGGATGCCCGCATGCGCGGCGAGGGCGGCGAACGGGCCGGGTTCGCTCGCGCCGCCGGGCGCGGGGAGCACGCGGGTGAGGTCCATGCCGGCGAAGCGCGCGAACGCCTCCACCAGGGTGATGCGCTCGGGCTCGGCCCTCGGGTCGCAGCTCCGGCCGCGCCAGGAGAAGGGGGAAACGCCACCGGCCTCTGCGGCAAGGGCGAGGAGCCGGGCGCAGTCGTCCATGAGCCGGGTGTAGGGTGCGCCGGCGCGGTACCATTCCAGCAGGGTGAATTCCGGGTGGTGCGCCATGCCGCGCTCGCGGTCGCGGAACACCCGGGCAAACTCGAAGATGCGCTCTTCCCCCGCCGCCAGCAGCTTCTTGGCGGAGAATTCCGGCGAGGTGCGCAGATAGAGCCGGTGGACGCTGCCATCCGGGGCGTGGAGGTCGGTGGCGAAGGCGTGCAGGTGGGCCTCGTTGCCCGGCGAGAGCTGGAGGGCGGGGGTTTCCACTTCCACGAAGCCATCGGCGCCGAACCAGGCGCGCACCGTCGCCGTGATCCGCGACCGGGCGAGCAGGAAAGGCCGCCGGTCGGCATGGATGGAGGGGCTCCACCAGGGGCTCGGGGCGGACGAAGATACCACCATGTGGCTGAAAATCCTTGTTCCCGCTGGCGCGGGTGGCAGAAAGGCGGGGGCGAGACTGGCGTTGCGCGCGAAGATCGCTATGTTGCCCGCCAACGGTTCAGGAGCGGCACGCCGCCGCACAAAGTTCGAGGAAGACGCGACGTGGTCAAGGTCATCGCCAGCTCTCTGCGCAAAGGCAATGTGGTCGATATCGACGACAAGCTCTATGTGGTGCTCACCGCCGAGAATATTCATCCCGGCAAGGGCACGCCGGTCACCCAGCTCGACATGCGCCGGATCTCCGATGGCGTGAAGATCTCGGAGCGCTACCGCACCACCGAGCAGGTGGAGCGCGCCTTCGTGGAAGACCGCCCCCACACCTTCCTGTACGAGGATTCGGACGGCTACACCTTCATGAACCCGGAGAATTTCGACCAGGTCACCGTCCCCAAGGACATCATGGGCGACCTGTCGGTCTATCTCCAGGAAGGCATGGAGTGCATGCTCTCCACCCACAACGGCAATCCCATCGCCATCGAGCTGCCGGCGCGGGTGACGCTGGAGATCGTGGACACCGAGCCGACCGTGAAGGGCCAGACGGCATCCTCCTCCTACAAGCCGGCCATGCTCTCCAATGGCGTGCGCACCATGGTGCCGCCGCATATCGCCGCCGGCACCCGCGTGGTCATCATGACCGCCGACGCCTCCTACGTGGAACGCGCGAAGGACTGATCGCCTCGTCCCGGCGCCGGCCGGGAACACGCATTTCAGCCGCCAGCCACGACGGATGGAACTTTTACCAGTTCTGTCTGTTGTGGTGGAAAATGGCAGCGGGTCAGGCGTTTGGCGATGAACTTCACAGGATTGCGGGTGCTGGTGGTCGAGGACGAGTTCCTCGTCGCCTTGGGGCTGGAGGACAATCTCCGCTCCCTCGGCTATAGCGTCGTCGGCCCCATTTCCAGCCTTCGGGCGGCGCTGGAGGCTGCGGCCCACGAGCGCGTCGATGCCGCAATCCTCGACGTCAACCTCAATGGCGAGCCGGTCTACCCCGCCGCCGCCATCCTCGCCGGCCGCGGCATCCCCTTCATCTTCTGCTCTGGCTATACGGGCGCGGTGCGCGTGCCGCGGGAATTCGCCGACGCTCCCCGCGTGGGCAAGCCCTACACCAGCCAGGTCATCGCGGACGCCCTCGCCGACCTGTTGTCGGGCGGCACAGTCGGATCGGCCGGCGGCAGCGGTGCCCGGGCCGCCCCGAGCGAGGCCTGAGCGGAACGCTCACGCCTGCGCGGCAGAACAGGCGGATCACGAGAAGCGCAATCCGCCGAAGCGAGCATTCCGGAAATGCAAAAGGCGCATGGCCTCAGGCCGCGCCGGCTTCCTTGCCGGGCGAGGCGGCTTCCGCCTTCGGGCCACCACGCGCCACGCCCACCATGGCGGGCCGCAGCACGCGCTCGCCAATGACGTAGCCCGCCTGCACCACCTGCACCACGGTGCCCGAGGGCACGCTCGGGTCGGGCACTTCGAACATGGCCTGATGGATGTTGGGGTCGAACTTCTCGCCCTTCGGCTCGATCTTGCGGATGCCGTGCTTCTCCAGCGCCTTGATCAGGCCGCGCTCGGTCAGCTCCAGCCCGTCCAGCAGCGCCTTCAGGCCGCCCTCGGCGGTGGCCTTGGCCGCATCGTCCACCGACCCCAGGGCCCGCGCCAGGTCATCGGCGACATTCAGCACGTCGCGCGCGAAAGAGGCGATGCCGTAGGTCCGGGCGTCCGCAACTTCCTTCTCGGCCCGGCGGCGGATGTTCTCCGCCTCGGCGAAGGCGCGCAGGAACTTGTCCTTCAGCCCGGCGATCTCGGCCTCGAGGCGCTGCTTCTCGCCGTCGTCCACGCCGATCTGCGCATCTGCGGTGGCGAGGGCTTCCGCCTCGGCCGTCGCTTCATTGACGGCCGCCGTGCCCGCACCGTTTTCGCTTGCGTCGCCGCCGGTCTCGGGCGCGCGCTTCTGCTCGCTCATCCGGTTTCTTCCCCTGCCTCAAGTTTTGCCCCCCGGTTTCGCACCATTGGAGGCAAAGGCCAAACTTTCCCCGCGCATATCGGGGCGGCGCGGGGAAAAATCAAGACTGCGCGAGATCGCGTTCAGGCGGCATCCGCCCCCGGAGCGCCGAGCACGCGGCTGACGAGGCGGGCGGTGAAGTCCACCATGGGCACGATCCGCCCGTAATTGAGCCGCGTCGGGCCGATGACGCCGAGCACCCCCACCACCCGCCCCTGCCCGTCCCGGTAGGGGGCGACGATGGTGGAGGAGCCGGAGAGGGAGAACAGCCGGTTCTCCGAGCCGATGAAGATGCGCAGGGACTGCGCCTCCTCCGCCCGGCCGAGCAGGTCCACCACCTCGCGCTTGGTCTCCAGGTCGTCGAACAGCAGGCGGATGCGCTCCAGGTCCTCCAGCGCGTGCAGGTCTTCCAGCAGCTTGGCCTGGCCGCGGACGATGAGCTTGCGTTCCCCCGGCGCGTCGCCGGACCAGGAGGCGAGCCCCGCCTCCACCACCCGGGCGGTGAGGGTGTCGAGGTCGCGCCGCAGGTCGGAGAGCAGGGTCTCCATCTCCGAGCGGGCCTCGGCGAGGGTGCGGCCACGGATGTGGGCGTTCAGGAAGTTGGTCGCCTCGGTCAGCGCCGAAACGGGCAGCCCGGTAGGCAGCGGCAGCACGCGGTTCTCCACCTGCCCGTCCTCGGAGACGAGGATGACCAAAGCCCGGCCCGGCTCCAGCGGCACGAATTCCACGTGCTTCAGCCGCGGATCGGTCTTGTTCGTGGTCACCACGCCGGCCCCGCGGGCGAGGCCCGAGAGCAGGGCGGAGGCTTCCTGCAGCACGCCATCCACCGTGGTGTTCTTGGCGGCAGCCATCACCTGCGTCTCGATATTGGTGCGGTCGCGCTCGTTGATGTCGCCGATCTCCAGGAGGGCATCGACGAAGAAGCGCAGGCCGCGCTCGGTGGGCAGCCGCCCGGCGCTGGTGTGGGGGGCGTAGACGAGGCCCGCGCCCTCCAGGTCCGCCATTACGTTGCGCACCGAGGCCGGCGAGAGCGTCATGGGGATGAGGCGAGAGAGGTTGCGCGATCCCACGGGCTCGCCGGTGGCGAGGTAGCTTTCCACGATCTGCCGGAAGATCTCCCGCGCGCGCTGGTCGATCTGCGCGAGGCCGCCGGCGGCGAGGGGCAGGAGGGGATCGAGCGCCACTGTGCTTGTCTTCCTTTCGGCGGGCATGGGCCCGCACGCCCCATTATGTGTCCATGACCGGGCCTGTGTTCAAGCGTCCTGCGCGGGGGCCTGCGCGCGGCCTTGCTTCCCACGCGGGCCCGGCCGCTCTAAAAGGAGCGCCCGAGACCCGATAGAATACCAAGAAAGAGGTAGTTCCCATGCGCCCCAGCAAGCGCGCCGCCGACGAGATGCGCGCCGTTTCCTTCGAACGGGGCGTCATGCGCCACGCGGAAGGCTCCTGCCTCGTGAAGTTCGGCGACACCCACGTGCTCGTCTCCGCCACTCTGGAGGAGCGTCTGCCGCCATGGCTCAAGGGCCAGGGCCGCGGCTGGGTGACGGCGGAATATGCCATGCTGCCCCGTGCCACCCACGACCGCACCCGGCGCGAATCCACCACTGGCAAGCAGTCCGGCCGCACCCAGGAGATCCAGCGCCTCATCGGCCGCTCCCTGCGCTCGGTCACCGACCTCGTGGCCATGGGCGAGAAGCAGATCACCCTCGACTGCGACGTGCTCCAGGCCGATGGCGGCACCCGCACCGCCTCCATCACCGGCGCCTGGATCGCGCTTTACGATTGCCTGTCGTGGATGCGCCAGCGCTCCATGATCAAGGAGATGCCGCTGAAGCAGCACGTGGCGGCGGTGTCCTGCGGCATCTATGAGGGCACGCCGGTGCTCGACCTCGACTATGCCGAGGACTCGGTGGCCGAGACCGACGCCAATTTCGTCATGACCGGCACCGGCGGCATCGTCGAGATCCAGGGCACGGCGGAAAAGACCCCCTTCACCCAGGACGAGCTCCTGTCCCTCCTCGCCCTCGCCCGCTCCGGGGTGGACAAGCTGGTGGGCCTGCAGAAGCTCGCGGTGGGCTGATGGGCCACCGCCGCCTTGACGGCCGCCTCGTGGTGGCCACCCACAATCCCGGCAAGCTCATCGAGATGCGCATGCTGCTGGAACCGCACGGGGTGGAGGCGGTCTCCGCCGGGGAGCTGCGCCTCCCCGAGCCGGAGGAGACCGAGGAGACCTTCTTCGGCAACGCGCGCCTGAAGGCGGTGGCGGCGGCGCAGGCGGCGCAGCTTCCCGCCTTCGCCGACGATTCGGGGCTCGTCATCGATGCCCTCGGCGGCGCTCCGGGCATCCACACCGCCCGCTGGGCCGGGCCGGAGCGGGACTTCGAGATGGCCATGGAGAAGGTGGAGGTGGAGCTGCAGAAGGTGGGCGCCACGGCGCCGGAACAGCGCCGCGCCCGCTTCGTCTCGGCCCTGTGCATCGCCTGGCCGGACGGGCACCTGGAGGAATTCGAGGGGGTGGTCGACGGCACCCTGGTCTGGCCGCCCCGGGGCGCCAAGGGCTTCGGCTACGATCCCATGTTCCTGCCGCAGGACCATGTGAAGACCTTCGCCGAGATGACGGCGGACGAGAAGCATTCCATGCCGCCCAAGGGGTTCGGCCTGTCGCACCGGGCACGGGCGTTCCTCAAGCTGTCGCAGGCGTGCCTGAAGGGATGAGCGTTCGACCGCAGACCGCCGGCGGCACGCCGGACACCTTGCCCCTGACGCCGGCGGAGCGGTCGCCCCCGCTCGGGTTGGGCGCCGCAGAGGGCGGCTTCGGCGTCTACGTCCACTGGCCCTTCTGCAAGGCCAAGTGCCCCTATTGCGACTTCAACAGCCATGTGCGGCAGGCGCCGCCGGATCAGGACCGCTTCATCGCCGCGTTCCGGCGCGAGATCGCGCACATGCGCGACCTGTCGGGACCGCTGCGGGCGCAGACCGTGTTCTTCGGCGGGGGCACGCCCTCCCTCATGGCGCCGGCGACGGTGGCGGCCATCCTTGCCGCCATCGACGCGGCATGGCCGCTCACGGCGGATGCCGAGGTGACGCTGGAGGCCAACCCCACCTCGGTGGAGGCGGAGCGCTTCCACGGCTATCGTGCGGCGGGCGTGAACCGGGTCTCGCTCGGGGTGCAGGCCCTTGACGACACGGACCTGCAGGGCCTCGGGCGGATGCATTCGGTGGCCGAGGCCCTGGCCGCCGTCGCCATCGCCCGGAGGGCGTTCACGCGCGTGTCCTTCGATCTCATCTACGCTCGCCCGCGGCAGACGCCGGAGGGATGGGCCGCAGAGCTGAAGCGCGCCCTGGCGGAGGGCTGCGAGCACCTCTCCCTCTACCAGCTCACCATCGAGCCGGGCACGCCGTTCGAGCGGCTCTACGGCGCCGGCAAGCTGATCCTGCCCGACGACGAGGTGTCGCGCGCCCTGTGGGACGTGACGCAGGAGGTGACGGCCGCGGCCGGCCTTCCCGCCTACGAGGTTTCCAACCATGCCCGTCCGGGAGCGGAGGCGCGGCACAATCTGGTGTATTGGCGCTACGGCACCTATGCCGGCATCGGTGCCGGTGCGCATGGCCGGCTGCTGGTGGAGGGCGCGCGCCGCGCCCTCTTCACCGAACGCGCGCCGGAGGGCTGGCTGGCGCAAGTCGAGGCCAACGGCCACGGCATCGTCAGCGACGAGGCCCTCTCCCCCGCCGAGCAGGCAGACGAGATGCTGCTGATGGGGCTCCGCCTGAAGGAAGGCGTGGACCTCGCCCGCCACGCCCGGCTCGGCGGACGGGTGGTGCCGGAGCGCATCGCGGCGCTGGTGGCCGAGGGGATGGTAACGCTTGCCGGCGACCGGTTGAAAGTGACCGATGCCGGCTTCCCGGTGCTCAATGCGGTGATCGCGGCGCTGGCGGGGTAGGGGCCCTCGTGTCCCGGCCGGCCGGAACGGAGAGAAGCGCAGTGGAAGGAGAGCCGGGACCCGCGCAAGGAGACGCGAGAGGTGCGCTGGACCCCGGCCCGGCGCTTCGGCTGCGCCGTCGCTTGGCCGGGGAATTTCGGCCGGGGGACCTTTGGCGCCCCTCACTCCGCGTAGGGATTGTCCTTCTGCCGCAGGGTCAGCCGGATCGGCACGCCGGGTAGGTCGAAGCTCTCGCGCAGGCCGTTCACCAGGTAGCGGATATAGCTCTCCGGCACCGCATCGGCGCGCGAGCAGAACAGCACGAAGGAGGGCGGGCGGGCCTTGGGCTGGGTGATGTAACTCAGCTTCACCCGCCGTCCCGACACCGCCGGCGGCGGATGGGTGTCGGTCACCTGCTGCAGGAAGCGGTTGAGCGGGTTGGTGGCGATGCGCTTGTTCCACACCTTGTGGGCGGCCGAGATCGCCCCCACCAGCTTGTCGAGCCCGTGCCCCATGAGCCCCGAGACCGGAACGATGGGCAACCCCTTCACCTGCGGCAGAAGGCGGTCCGCCTCCTCGCGCAGCCGGGTGGCGAGGCCGCCGCGGGCCACGAGGTCCGCCTTGTTGTAGCCGATGACCAGCGCCCGGCCCTCGCGGGCAACCAGGTCGGCGATGCGCAGGTCCTGTTCCTCGAAGGGATGGGTGGCGTCCACCAGCAGCACCACCACCTCGGCGAACTTCATGGCGCGCAGGGCGTCGGCGGCGGAAAGCTTCTCCAGCTTGTCCTCGATGCGCGCGCGCTTGCGCAGGCCGGCGGTGTCGAACACCTCCAGCTTCACGCCCGCATAGGTGACTTCCACGGAGATGGAGTCGCGGGTGATGCCGGCCTCTGGCCCGGTCAGGAGCCGGTCCTCGCCAAGCAGGCGGTTGATGAGGGTGGACTTGCCCGCATTGGGCCGGCCCAGCACCGCCACCTTGATGGGACGGCGGGGCTTCCCCTCCGCCGCATCCTCTTCGGCCGGCGCGTCCTCTTCTTCTTCCTCCTCCGGGTCCGGGCGGGTCTGCTCGGGCAGGGCGTCGCAGATGGCGTCGTAGAGGTCGCCGAGGCCTTCCCCGTGTTCGGCGGAGAGCGGCACCGGCGTGCCGAGGCCGAGGGCGAAGGCTTCCATGGTGCCCGCCTCGCCGCCGCGGCCCTCGCTCTTGTTGGCGAGCAGGATCACCGGCTTGCCGGACTTGCGCACCAGCTCGGCGAAGGCCCGGTCGGTGGGGGTGAGACCGATGCGGGCGTCGATCATGAAGAGGATGGCGTCGGCATGGCCGATGGCCGCCTCGGTCTGGGCGCGCATGCGCCCTTCGAGGGTGGCCGCGTCCGCCTCCTCGAGGCCGGCGGTGTCGACGATGCGGAAGGAGAGGTCGCCGAGCCGGGCGTCTCCCTCCCGCCGGTCGCGGGTCACGCCGGGGCGGTCGTCCACCAGCGCGAGCTTCTTGCCCACGAGGCGGTTGAAGAGGGTGGACTTGCCCACATTGGGGCGGCCGACGATGGCCAGGGAGAAGGTCATGGGAATGGGCACCAGGGAAGGAGGGCCACGGGATCGGCGCTTGGCCTTCCGGCCGGTGCGGTGGGGAGCCGCGCCTCAGCGCTGCTGTTGCTGCTGGCCGCTCGGCGGCGGGGTCGGCGGCGGTTCGACGGCTGCCGGATTGCTGGGCTGGCCGAGGCTCCTGGACGAGTAGTCCACCCCCGGTACGCCGGTGGGGAACACGGGATTGCGCGCCCCGGGCAGCGGCTTTTTCTGCTGCTCCAGGAAGCTGAAGAAATCCGTCGATTCGCAGCCCGCGACCGACAAGGCGAGCCCGAGGCCGAGCACCAGACGCAGCGACCTGAAAACGCCGTTCTCAATCTTCATGGGCGGCTCCTCACTGGCTCTGATCCTACTGCGTGGCGGCTGGGGCGCCGGCCGCCGGGGTGGTGACGGCTGGCGCGGCGTTGGCGGTCAGGCGACGGATGAGCTCCGCGCGCGAGCGCACGCCGGGGGGCGTCGCGGCGTCGGCGGTGACCTCGGTCGCGGTCTTGTTGGCGGCGGCGGCGTCGCCGGCCTTGAGCTGGGCGAGGGCCAGCACCTCGCGCGCCGAATGGCGCAGCGGCCCGGTGCCGGCGGCAAGAGGGCCGACGCGCCGTGTCACGTCGGCAAGGCTTGCTGTGTCCACGAGAATCAGGCCGGCGCGCAGCTGGGCGAGGTCGCGCACCAGGGGATCGAGGCGCGTGTCGGCGGCGATGGCGTCGAAGGCAGCGACGCCGGCCGCCTTGTCGCGGGCCGCCGCCGCGCCGGCGGCGCGGAACAGGGCCACCATGCGGTAGCCGCCGGGGGCGTCCTTGGCGAGGGCGTTGAAAGCGGCCTCCGCCTCCGCGAGCTTGCCGTCTTCCGCCAGCTTTGCCGCAGCCTGGAATGCGGTGCTGGCGGAAACCGCCTGCTGGTGGCGCCAGTACTGGTAGCCGCTCCAGGAGCCCGCGCCGACCACCGCCAGAACGGCGAGGCCGATGATGACTCCGCCGAAGCGGTCCCACAGCTTGCGCAGGCGCTCGCGCCGGAGGTCTTCCTCGATCTCGTGAAAAATGTCCGTCATGGGTCCGCGACTTCGTGTGGGCCGGCACGCCGGCAAAAGGGCGCGTAAAGTATCCATGCGGCTGCATCGTGGCAAACGCGGCGTTTTCAGGGCGTTGTCACACCGGATGCGGCCCTCAGGGTGCCCGGTTCCCGCGCGCCGGCCCGGCGCACGGGAACCGGACCCGGGAGAAGCCCGTCCGAACGCTCAGTCCACCGGCCGGCCGGGCGGGCTCGTGGAAAAGCCCGCGCGCTTCAGCCGCACGAAGGCGAGGTCGAGGGCGGAGAGGAAGGCGGAGCGATCCCGCGGCGCGAACGGCCGAGGCCCGGTTGTGACCGTCCCCGCCGAGCGCAGGTCCTCCATCAGGTTGCGGGTGGCGAGCGCCATGCCGATGGAATCCTTGGTGAAAGGCTTGCCGGTGGGGCCGATCACATCGGCCCCGGCGGCGACGCAGCGCGCGGCCAGGGGGATGTCGGCGGTCACCACCACGTCGCCCCGGCGGGCGCGGGAGGCGATGAAGTCGTCCGCGGCGTCGGGGCCGGCCGGCACGATCACGCGCTCCACCATGGGATCGCGCGGCACCGCCAAAGGCGTGTTGGCCACCACGAACACGCGCACCTGATGGCGGAAGGCGACCTTGTAGGCCTCCTCCTTCACCGGGCAGGCGTCGGCGTCGAGATAAAGGGCGATGGGCTCCGGACGGGCGGTCATGGGCGGCTGATGACAGGTGCGCGGCCGGGGCGCAAGGCGGGCCTGCGGGCGATCGTGCGCCGTGACCGGGGCATGGCGGGGGAGGAGGACCGCAAAAGGGGGTGTTGACGCCGCCGCCCGGCCAAGCCAACCCTTGCGCCCATGCGTTCCTTGATCCGCCGTGGCTGGCGCCACCTCGAAGCCCTTCCCGTCGTCGGCCCGCTGCTTGCCTCCGTGGGGGGCATGGAACGCGCCACGCTCGCCGTGGTCGCCTTCAGCGCCCTCGGTTTCTACACCTTCATCAAGGTGGCCGACGAGGTCATGGAGGGGGCGCCCGGGGCGCTCGACCGCGGCATCCTTGTCGCCCTGCGCAATCCCGCCGATCCGTCGGACCCGCTCGGGCCGCCCTGGCTGGAGGAAAGCATGCGCGATTTCACCGCGCTGGGCGGGACTGCGGTGCTCACCTTGCTCACCGTTCTGGTGCTGATCTTCCTCATGATGACCGCCAAGCGTCACGCGGCGATCGTCGTCGCGGTGTCGGTGGCGGGGGGCACGCTCCTGTCGCAGGTGCTGAAATGGGGCTTCGACCGGCCGCGGCCGGATCTCGTGCCGCACGGCATGTCGGTCTACAGCCAGAGCTTTCCCTCGGGCCACGCCATGCTTTCGGCGGTGGTCTACCTGACCCTCGGGGCGCTGCTGGCGCGGACCCAGGCGCGGACGCGGGTGAAGGTGTTCCTGCTGGGATCGGCGACGGCGCTGACCGTGATCGTCGGCGTCAGCCGCATCTATCTCGGCGTGCACTGGCCCACCGACGTGCTCGGCGGCTGGGCGCTGGGTGCCGCCTGGGCCGCCGCGTCCTGGCTGCTGATGCTGTGGCTGCAGCGCCGGGGTGAGGTGGAGTCGGAAGGCAGCGTCCAGCCGACCCGGCGCTGAGCGCGCACGGCCGGCGGCCGAGGGCGCAGGTCAGTCGAACAGGCTGGAGACCGATTCCTCGTGCGCCGTGCGGGCGATGGCCTCGCCGATGAGGGTGGCGATGGAGAGGACGCGGATGTTGCGCGCCACCCGCACCGCCTCGGTGGGCTGGATGGAATCGGTGATCACCAGTTCCTTGAGCTTGGAGGCGGTGATGCGCGCCACCGCTCCGCCGGAGAGCACGCCGTGGGTGATGTAGGCATGCACTTCCTTGGCGCCGCGGGCGAGCAGAGCCTCCGCCGCATTTACCAGCGTGCCGCCCGAATCGACGATGTCATCCACGAGGATGCAGGAGCGGCCTTCCACATTGCCGATGACGTTCATCACCTCGCTCTCGCCGGGGCGCTCGCGCCGCTTGTCGACGATGGCGAGCTGGGCGTCGATGCGCTTGGCCAGCGCGCGGGCGCGCACCACGCCGCCCACGTCGGGCGACACCACCATCACGTTGGAGAGCTCGAACCGCTCCTTGATGTCGCGCACCATCACCGGCGCGGAATAGAGGTTGTCGGTGGGGATGTCGAAGAAGCCCTGGATCTGGCCGGCGTGGAGATCCAGCGTCATCACCCGGTCGGCACCGGCGTGGGTGATGAGGTTGGCGACGAGCTTGGCCGAGATGGGCGTGCGGGGCCGGGCTTGCGGTCCTGGCGGGCGTAGCCGAAATAGGGCAGGACCGCCGTGATGCGCTTGGCCGAGGCGCGGCGCAGCGCATCGATGATGATCAAGAGCTCCATCAGGTGGTCGTTGGTCGGGAACGAGGTGGACTGCACCACGAACGTGTCCTGCCCGCGCACGTTCTCCTGGATCTCGACGAAGATCTCCATGTCCGCGAAGCGGCGCACCACGGCCTTTGTGAGCGGGGTGGCAAGGTAGGCGGCGATGGCTTCAGCGAGCGCGCGGTTGGAATTGCCCGCGACGAGCTTCATGGGACCGTTCTCCGCTGACATGGGATGCTCCGCCGGTGCTTCCGAGCCTGATCGAAAGCGTGCGTGGTTCTGATAGGCGGGCCGTCACAATGTTGTAAAGGGCCAGCTCGACCCCGCGCGATTGGGCCACGTCAGCGGTCGGCGTACGCCAGGGCAGCGCCGGAGGCAGGGAGGCCTGAGCCGGGTGTGGTGAGGGCGGCCACCGGCACGCCGGATCCGCCGTCGGGCCGCGGGGTGTCCGCGGGCTGCGGCGCCGCCGCTGGCACGGCGCCGGAGGCGCCCAGCGTCTCGGCGAGGCTCGCCATGGACTGGTCGGCGATGCGCGCCACCACGGCGTCGTCGCAGGCGGCCCAGCCGTTGGCGGCGCCGCCCTTCACCGGGCCGGCGGGCTCCTCGCCCACCACTCGGGCGACGCGGGTCTGGTTCTGGTCGTAGACGTCCCAGGCATAGGCGACGGTGGCCTTGCCGCGCTCCACGTGCATGGCGAGATAGCCCTTCACGCGGTAGGCGGCGGGCGTTGAGCGCGATACCACGGCGACCCGGCGTGTCTGCGCCTCGCTTGTCAGGTCGCCCACCAGCTTGTCGAAGGTGGCCGGGGGCGGGCCGTCGATGGTGTCGAAGGCGAGGGTGCGCCCGCCCGCCCCGGCCATGCCCGGGCCATCGGTCTGGCAGGCGGCGAGGGCCACGCACAGGAAAAGCCCGGCGCAGCGGGCCGCCAGCCAGGATACGCGCGGGAGCTGAACGCTGGCGGAAAGCTCGCACGGGCGGCGCGGTGGCGCTGGCGGTACGACCTCTGCCTTGTGTCCCCGCATGGTGGCTCCCGGCGCTTGTCTCGTCGCCGCAGGCGTAGCGGGAAACGGCGGCCGGGTCCAGAAAAACGGTTAAGATGCGGTTAACGGGCCTGTGAAAATGCGGGCCGGGCCGCTTGGGGCATTTGGCGGTGCATCGCATCGCCAGCGTGCCACAAGTCTTTCAGTTGACGCGCTTTCTTCGCGCGCCCCGGTGCCCGCTTCGCTCGAGAGCGTTCTATTTCAGCGACTGGAGAAAGCCGAGAAGCCGCATGGAGCCCTCCGGCCAGGGGCCGAAGCCGGAGGCCGAGCCGATGTGGCCGGCATCCCCGGCATCCACGAGCGCCGAGCCCCAGTCGAGGGCGAAGCCCTCCGCCCGGTCGAAGGCGCAATAGGGGTCGGTGCGGCTGGCGATCAGCACGGAGGGGAAGGGCAGGGGCGCCGTCGGCACCGGGGCGAAGGGCGCGAGCACGGCGGGAAGGCCGGGCGCGTCCAGGTCCGGCGGTGCCACGAGGAACGCGCCCTTCACCTTGCCGGGCGGCAGCAGGGGGGCGGCGTGGAGCAGGGTGGGCACGCCGAGGGAATGGGCCACCACCACCACCGGCTTGTCCGCCGCAGCCACCGCCGCGGCGAGCCGGCGCGGCCAGTCGACGCGGTCGGGCCGCTCCCAGTCGGCCTGTTCCACCCGGCGGGCGGAGGAGAGGGCGCGCTCCCACCGGCTCTGCCAATGGTCGGCGTCCGAGCCCTGCCAGCCAGGGACGATGAGGAGGGTGGCGTCGGTGGAGCGCATGGGTTGGTCCGGGAGGCTCAGGCGAGGGCGATGGCGGCCATCAGCCGGCCGTAGTCGGGTTCCTTGCGGTGGGTGGTGCGGCGATAGGAGAAGAAGCGCGCCTCGTCCGAATAGGTGTCGAGGCCGAGATCCTCCACATGGCCGATTCCGGCCTGCTCGAGGCGCAGGCGGATGAAGCCGGGCAGGTCGAACAGGGCATGGTGGGCCCGGTCGGCCGGGGCGAAGAAGCGGGCGAAGCCCTTGTCCTCGGCGAGGAAGCGGGCGACGAAGTCCTCTCCCACCTCGTAGCTTTGCTGGCGGATGAGCGGGCCGACGACGGCGCGGATGTCCGCCCGCCGCGCCCCCTGCTCCTCCATGCGGGAAACGGTGGACGCGACGATGCCGGTGAGCGCGCCCTTCCAGCCGGAATGGGCGGCCGCCACCACCCGCGCCTCAGGATCGGCGAACAGGATGGGCCCGCAATCGGCGATGGAGACGGCGGCGCCGATGCCCTGCGTCCGCGTCACGATCGCGTCGGCCTTGGGCGCGGTTTCCCGGGTCCAGGGCTCGGTGGCGACCACCGCGTCGGGCGAGTGCACCTGCCAGCAGGCGAGGAGGGCCGGGGCTTCCACGCCGATCTCCGCCGCCATGCGGGCGCGGTTCTCCATCACCGCCGCGGGATCGTCGCTGGAGCCCAGGCCGCCGTTGAGGCTCGTATAGATGCCTTGCGAGACGCCGCCCTGCCGGGTGAAGAAGGCGTGGCGGATGCCGGGCAGGGCCGCGAGCGACGGCGCCTCGATCTTCATGGGCAGAACTCCTCGGACAGGTCGAACGCGGGCGGCGCCCCAAGGTCAGGATGGGCGAGGACGAGCACCTTGAACAGCCGCCCCATGTCTGCGTCCCCGGTTCCGGCGAGGCGGCGGGCGGCGGCATCCACGGCGGCGCGCGTCGCCTCCGGGGCATCGCGCTTCAGCCGCTCGGCGCGGGCGGCAAGGCCGAGCCGGGCGAGGAAATCCCCCTGCTCCAGCGGGCCGAAAGCCTTCAGTCCCGCCGCGACGGCGATGCGGGCGAGGGCGGAGAAGTCCACGTGGGCGGTGAGGTCCGCCGCCCCCGGCGCCGCCAGCGGATCGGCGAAGCGGTGCTTTTCCAGCGCCTGCAGCGTGTCGCCGAAGCCGCCCGCATGGCCGTAATCGACGATCAGGGCGGCGCCGCCCTGCGCCAAGAGCCGCGCGGCGAGGGCGCGGGCGGGGCCGCTCTCCATATGTTCCAGCACCGCGCCATCGGGGGCCGGGGGCAGGTGGCCGGCCAGCAACTGGGCGGCGCGGGACGGGGCCGGATCAAGGCCGAACGCGAGGCGGCCGCCCGCATCCATCCCTACCCGCCGTTCGTGCCAGTGCCCGGCGGTCCGCACATATTGGTCGATGGGCAGGGCATCGAAGAATTCATTGGCGAGGACCAGGGCCGGACCGTCCGGCACATCCTCGATCCGCTGGTGCCAGGAGGCGGCGGACGCTTGCGACGCCAGGGTTCGCGCCTGTGTCACCGTCAGCACCGGGCTCGTTTCCACCAGATGGATGCGCGCCGCCGCGCCGAAGCCGGGCACGAGGCGCGCCGCCCGCAGCGCATCCGCCATGAGCGTGCCGCGGCCGGGGCCGAGCTCCACCAGGCGGAAAGGGTCAGGCGCGCCCATCTGCTGCCAGCTGGCCACCGCCCACAGGCCCAGGAGCTCGCCGAACATCTGGCTGATCTCGGGGGCGGTGGTGAAGTCGCCGTGCGCGCCGAGCGGGTCGCGCGTCATGTAATAGCCGTGGCGGGGATGGCCGAGGGCGAGGGCCATGTAGCGGCTCACCGGCATGGGACCCTCGGCGGCGATGAGGGTGCGGATCTCCTCGGCGAGCGGCGTGGTCACGGGTGCCGCTTGCGCGTCAGGGCGAAGAGCAGGAGGCCGAGCCCGGCGAGGACCAGCGGCACCGAGAGCCACATGCCCATGGTGGTGCCGAAGGCCAGGTAGCCGAGCTGGGCGTCCGGCTCGCGGAAGAACTCGCCGACGATGCGCGAGACGCCGTAGCCGATGCCGAAGATGCCCGCCGCCACCCCGGCCGTTTCAGCCCGCCGAGCCGCACCACCAGCAGCATCACCAGGAACAGCACCAGGCCTTCCAGGCCCGCCTCGTAGAGCTGGCTGGGGTGGCGCGGTACGTCGCCGCCGTGGGGGAAGACGATGGCCCAGGGCACGTCCGCCGGCCGGCCCCACAGCTCGCCATTGATGAAATTGGCGAGCCGGCCGAACAACAGGCCGAGGGGCGCCACCACCCCGGCCACGTCCAGCAGGGACATGACCGGTATGGCGCGCGAGCGGGCGAACAGGGCGAGCGCCACTAGGGTGCCCGCGAGCCCGCCGTGGAACGACATGCCGCCCTTCCAGACCGCGACGATGTCCGCCGGATTCGCGGCGAAATAGGCGGGATTGTAGAACAGCACGTAGCCGATGCGGCCGCCGAGGATGACGCCGAGGGTCGCCCAGAACAGGGCGTCGTCGAGATCCTGCGGGCGCATGGGCGAGGTGCCGCCCCACAGCGCCGGCCGCGCCACCAGCCTGCGGGCCAGCAGCCAGCCGAGCACCAGCCCGGCGATATAAGCGAGGGCGTACCAGCGGACGGCCAGCGGGCCGACCTGGAGCAGCACGGGATCGATGGCCGGGAAGGGCAGGGCGAAGGTGGGCATGTGGTCCCCCCTGGTGGATCAACCGAAACGGATAGGTACCCATCCGTTTCGAAAAATTGCTCCGCCAGATCAAAGGCTCATGGTTCGACCGCGACAGATGGAACCATCTGTCGCGGTCGAACCACTGGGGCATCCCCGGTTGGGCGCGCCGCCGGACGGGGCCGTCATGTGCCGCGCCGGGTGCCGGTCGTCAAGCCGGGGGCGGTGGCGGAACGCGGACAGCGGAAGCGCTTCGTTCCGCATTACATTCCGCAACGGAAGACGATAATGTTCCGGTCAACCCGGGAGGACCATCATGCACGGCGAACCCCAGGCGGAGCATCGGTGGCTGCGGCGGCTCATGGGCGAATGGGTGGTGGAGGCTCCCTCCACGGAGGCCAGGGCGACAAGGGAGCCCTTGTACACCGGCACCGAGACGGCGCGCTGCGTGGGCGATGTCTGGGTCGTGTGCGAAGGCCGCATGGAGCTGCTGGAGCATGGCACCGCCATCAACATCATGACCCTGGGATACGATCCGGCGAGGCAGAAGGTGGTGGGGTCCTGGATCGGCTCCATGATGACCCACATGTGGACCTATGAGGGGACCATCGACACGGCCGCGGACACGGTTACGCTCGACACCCGTGGGCCAGCCCTCGACGGCACCGGCATCACGGACTATCAGGACGTGATCGCCTTCGAAGGCGGGGACGCGCGCACCCTCACCTCGCGTTCGCGCCAACCGGACGGGAGCTGGAAGGAGCTGTTCGTCGTGCGCTACCGCCGGGTCGCGTGAGGGCGTCTGCTCGGGCCGCCCTTGCGCCGACGGGCGGGCGGCGCCATCTTGCGCCCAAGCCGCGAACCCGCGCGAGGAGGCTCCCATGACCCAGACCACCGGCCGAATCTTCGACGAGATGGCGCGTCTCGTGAACGACGCCGCGGGGGTCGCCCAGGGGGTGCGGCGCGAGGCCGAGACCGTGATGAAGGCGCAGATGGAGCGCTTCCTGCGCGACATGGACCTGGTGAAGCGCGAGGAGTTCGAGGCGGTGAAGGACCTGGCCGCCGCCGCCCGCGCCGAGAACGAGCGCCTCGCCGCCCGCCTGGAGGCGCTGGAGGCCACCCTGCGCGGCGCCGCCCCCGCGCGCCCCGCCGATCCCGCGGCCGGGGACCAGCCCGCCTGAGGGCGCCCGACCCGTATCGATTGCCGTGCCTGTTCCCGCGCCGACTTGCCGCAATGCGAAAATCGGTCGCATGTGCGAGAACGGACCACAATCTGTCGTAGCGGGAAAATCTTTACCCGCGATATACTGATTTTCGTGGCGATTCGGAGCCGGTTCGTCGTATCGGGTATACGACGGGGTGCAGTCTCGCCAGGAATGTCGACCCAAGGGTTATGTCTGCCCCCCGGGTGGGCTTCCGCCCGGCACGCCGCGCTGCGCATGCCACATGGCCCGATCGCCACTGGCCTCGCTTGCGGAGGTTGCCGCGTTCGACCCTCTCCGCGTTCCTCAAACCGCGAGGTCGAGGCCATGTCTCTCATCGACATCGAAGCCGATGCGCCGGCGAACCCGGTCGATTTGGTGGAGCAGCTCGCTGCCCTCCACGATTGGTCGTTTGAGCGTTCAGACGAGGACGAGATCACCCTCTCGCTCACCAGCCGCTGGACGGACTGCCATGTCTCCTTCCAGTGGATGGACGAGCTGGAGGCGCTGCATCTGGCCTGTGCCTTCGACTTCAAGGTGCCCGAGGGGCGCCGGGCCGAGGTGCTGAAGCTCCTGGCCCTGGTCAACGAGCAGATGTGGCTCGGCCATTTCGACATGTGGTCGCAGGAAGGTGTGATCATGTTCCGCCATGCCCTGGTGCTGGCGGGCGGCGCAACCGCCTCCGACCGGCAGTGCGAGGTGATCGTGGACGCGGCGCTCGACGCGGTGGAGCGTTATTATCCCGCCTTCCAGTTCGTGGTCTGGGCCGGAAAGACCGCCAAGGAGGCCATGGAGACGGCCCTCTTCGACACGGTCGGCGAGGCCTGAGCGCGGTCCTCGCGGCGTAGTGGCACCGCTCCCCCGCGGGGGAGCTTGCGGTCCGGTGGCGGCGGTGGCGCGGCCGCCGTTCAGCAAAAGCTTGCATTGAGCATCCCGGTAGTGGTCCAATTTCCCGATGGACCGCAAACCGCCTTTCCTCCCGTCCGATCTGGTGCAGATGCACCCGGGCCTCGCCCTCCTGCGCCTCGCGGCGCTCCTCGCCGAAGGCAGCGAGGCGGACGAGGACACCCTCGACCTCATGTTCGAGCAGATGGAGGTGGGCGCCCTCGACAGCCTGTCTCCCGGCGAGATGTGGCCCGAGCTGGAGCGCGGCCTGATGGCCCCGTCGCCGGCCACCATGGTCAAGGCGCTGCGCGAGTGCGGCGTGCTGGAGGTGGTGCTGCCCGAGGTGGCGGGCCTGTTCGGCGTGCCGCAGATCACTGACACGGCGGACGAGATCGACCTCGGCATGCTCCTCCTTGCCGCCCTCTCCGAGGCGGCGCGGCGCGATGCGCCCCTTGAGGTGCGCTTCGCGCTTCTGGTGATGCACGCCGGTAAATCCGATTCCCCGCGGGAGCACCTGCCGGTGCACCACCGCCACATCGAGCGTGGCGTGCCCCGCATCGACGCCATTTGCGAGCGCTTCGGCGTGCCGGGGGTTTGCCATGACCTCGCGCTCATGGCGCTGAACGAGTGCGAGCGGGTGCACCGTGTCTCCCCCGTGCGCGCCGGCCCGGTGGCGGCCATGCTGGAGCGCAGCGGGGCGTTCCGCGATCCCGTGTTGTTCGAGAAATTGCTGCTGGTCGCCACCTGCGACTATTTCGGCTATGGCGACCGCCTCGGCGAGACCCACCCCAAGGTGGACCTGCTGGGGCAGGCACGCGACGCCTGTGCCGGCGTGGAGGCGGACGGGCTGGACGACGCCGACCTCTCCCTCGCCCGCGCCCAGGCCATCGCCACGGCGTTTCGCTCGGAGCGGTGGGCCGACAGCGAGGCGTGAGGCGCATCAAATAACCTGAGGCCGGGCCTCTCTGTCCCGCACTCGCCGTCATGACCGGGCAGTTTCCGACCCCGCGTCAGAACCGCCGGCCGCCCATCCGGCCCCTTCAGGCTCAGGAGATTAGCACCCCCGCGCAGCTCGAAGTTCAGCATCGGGGCCACCCGCTCGATGCCCTTGATCATGCATGCGGCGCTCAAGCCGAGAGCCAGCGGGCGACATCATCCGGCTTGGGCAGACCGCCGGCGTGCACCACCTTGCCGTCGATGACGATGCCGGGGGTCGAGGCGATGCCGTAGCCCGCGATCACCGCATAGTCGGTGACCTTCTCCACGCTCACGTCGAGCCCGAGCTTGGCGGCCTCATCCCGCACCATCTGTGCCGTTGCCTCGCAGCGGGAGCAGCCGGGGCCGAGCACCTTCACGTCTTTCATGGCTTTTGCCTTTCTTGTTCTAGGAAAACAGCGCGTTGAACAGGAACCCCACGGCGAGTATGCCGGTGCCGACCACGCCCACGAACACGGCGATCAGCTTCAGGCTCAGGACTTTGCGCAGGATGATCATTTCCGGCAGAGACAAAGCGATCACCGCCATCATGAAGGCCAGCACGGTGCCCAGCGCCGCCCCCTTGGCCAGCAGGGCCTCCACCACCGGGATGATGCCCGCAGCATTGGAATACATGGGAATGCCCAGCAGCACCGCGGCCGGAACCGACCACCACGCATCCCGCCCCATGATGGAGCCGAGCAGATCCGCCGGCACGTAGCCGTGGATGAAGGCGCCCGCCGCGATGCCGGCGATGATCCACATCCACACCTTGCCGACGATGTCGCGCACCGCGTCGAGACCCGCCCTGATGCGGTCCACCAGCGTCATGCCGTTTGGCGGTAGCTCGACCGGACTGGCACGCACATTGCGCACCCAGTCTTCCAGCCAGCCTTCCAGGTGCAGCCGGCCGATGATCCATCCGGCGACGATGGCGATGGAGAGGCCGAATGCCAGATAGGTGAGCGCCACCTTCCAGCCGACCAGCGCGAACAGGAGGCCCAGCGCCACCTCGTTGACCATGGGCGCGGCGATGAGGAAGGAAAACGTCACGCCGAGGGGCACGCCGGCGGAGACGAAGCCGACGAACAGCGGCACCGCCGAGCAGGAGCAGAAGGGCGTGACGATGCCGAGGCCGGCGGCCGCGACATTCCCGAGTCCCTCGCGCTTTCCGGCGAGCAGCGCACGGGTGCGCTCGGCGGAGAAGAAGCTGCGCACCACGCCCATGGCGAAGACCACCAGCGTCAGCAGCATCAGCACCTTGGGCGTGTCGTAGATGAAGAACGCGACCGCTTCGGCGAGATGGCTGCCGGGCTCCACCGGCAGGCGGGCCACCAGCCATTGGGAGAACGGCGCGAGCTGGGCATAGACCACGAACCAGAGGGCGATCGCCGCGACGGTCGCCGCCGCCCAGGCCAGAGGCGATGCCTCCCGGGGCGGCTTGCGCCTGGTCAATGACAGGTCGGCGCTCATGCGGCTCTCCTGTTCGATGAAGCGTCCAGGCTGTTGAGGACAGCATTGATGATGGCCGCCTGCTCGGCCGGCAATTCAGGATTACGTCGGTAGCGCACCCATTGGGCGTCCCGCCGATCCACCACGACGCCAGCCTGCTTGAGCACCGCCATATGGCGCGACATGCGGGATTGGGTGACGCCGAGGACGCGCACGAGTTCGCAGACACAATGCTCGCGCCCATCCCACAGGAGGCGGACCGCCGCGAGGCGGGTGGGTTCGGCCAGGGCCGACAGAAGGGTGAGGGTGGACGGCATGGGAGTTTTGTTACTCTCATGCGCATATGCGTGCAAGCGCATTTATTATCGGGTCTATCGCCGGTAGCGCGGTGATTTTGGCCATCGGTGACGACCGTTTCGGGTGTGCCAGCCCGCCGCTGTGGTTCGCGCGGCAGGACCGCGGAAACCGCCGCCGTGCATCACGATTGGGGCACCGCGCGTGGATCGATGCGGCAGGAGGCGCAGGCGCGGCCTAAACGTCGATACGGCGGGCGCAATCGCCAATGCGCTTGAGAGGGCCTACCGGGAAGGCATCAACGGCGGCGAAAACAGGCCCGCTCCCATAATCGAATATCCAGACAACGGGCCAATGGATTGGGCGTTGATACCGCCACGTCCAAGAAACGCGTTCTGGAGCATCTGCCTGTTCACGCTTTCGCGCGGCGACAGGCCCGCCCGAGGCGGACGCCTTGTCCCTGCCATCACCGAACGCGGAACATCGGGATGGATGCTTGTCGTGCCCGGGCACACCTATGAAAAGCAATTCGGTGACAAGACGGTCGCACCGCTCGTACGTCTTGGCCTGCTTGAGGCTGATGACGATGATCCTGCACACCGGGTCGTCTCGAAACGTGGCGAGGAAACCTGGAGCCAATTCGTCCAGAGAGGCGGTCAGTTCCCGGAAGACCTGACCAATCTCTAGCCCTATTCAGAAAGCTATTCCATGTCACAAGAAAACCATCGGATCGCCGCCGCCATCGATCTGCGAATGCGACAACTGGAAAAGCAGGGCATTCAAGGAGCGGCGGTCGTCCATCATATGCTTGGCTATATGCAGGGTCTTCAGCAGATTTACGACACGGCTTCGGACAAGGTGCTGTCGAACCTGTGTCAGCGCTATCCGGGCTTCTATCGCTATGCGGATATGATGGAGTCCATGTCCGAGAGAAATCAGCAAATGATCGAGGCGGGAACGCACCCCTACCGCGATCTGCCTGAACTTCCCGAGAAGCTGAAGCGGAGCTTGGCTGCATTGATGGCCAGTGCGGCCGATCTCGAACGTGCCTTCCAGTCTGCCGTGGATTGCGGTGACTTCGCCCGTCACGTCGACCAACTCGACAGCCTGAAACGGCAATGGGGCGCGGATTTGCAGCGCCTGGTCGAGTTGTTTCGCTCTTCAGACGTTGCTCCCCAAAGCCAACTCATCGTGCAAAGCGCCCTCAAAGCCATGGCTGAGCGAATTAATCGGCTCGGGTGAGCAATTGGTGAGCAATCTGGTCCCTGAAGCCGCCGCTAAACGTAGGACATTGATAAAACCCTTAACGTAGGATTCCGCCCTCAGCCGGAGCCGACCCCTTCATCGCCGAGGCCGGCGCCGACGATCCGTTGGCGATCTCGATCACCTCCGGGAATCGCGTCATCCTGCCGGAGCCGCCCCGCACGCCCGAGGCCGCAATGCGCCTCATTGAGCAGTTTGTCGGCCAGGCGATAGTGCGGGTCGGAGTGACGCGCTATCCGGCCGGCCACGGCATATCCGACCCCTCCGAGCTCAGTCCCGGCCTGGTCGATCCTTGCGAGAACATCCGCATGGGAACTGCTCTATTTGGAAAGGTTCACCGGATTGTCACTCACGCCCGCGGCGCGGCCGACGGGTCGGCGTTCACCCAATCCCTCGAGGCTTGGCGGACGGGCATGTTCGAGGGCCGATATGTCTTCGGCGAGGCCGATCCGGGTCCGCTATCCACGGCGGAAGCGGAACTCGATCATGACGAGGTACCCAGCGTTACCGGCGAAGACCCCGATCCCGCTACGGTTCCCGACCGGACGGCGGTTCAAGACGGAGAGGCGCTCGATCCGAACCACGCTGGAATTCGAATCGACCTCTCCCCCATTGGTACTGGAAGAGATCCATAGATAGGTTTCGCCAGAGTGAGGTCCGAACGAGGCCACACGCAGGACAGTCGGAAATCCTATTCTTTCTGGCCTGCGCCAAAGCAGGCATCGGGAAGGCCGAGGCGGCGGCAAAGCGCTGCCACGCCCACCCGGAGCCGCGTCGTATGATCTTCATCGCGCGCTCATGCCGTCAAAGCATCGCTCCGTATCCCATTCTCATTTCGGCATTCGCGCGAGCGCATCCGCGAAGAAGGGAGCAAAACCCTCGGGATGCTCGCTCATCGGGAAATGACCGAGTTCATCCATCACGGCCAGCGTGGCGCCGGAGATGGCATCGGCGGTCCGTCTGGCGTCTTCGGGCGTGCAGGTCAGGTCATAGGCGCCGACGAGCAGGTGCACCGGAGTTTTGCTCGTGTCGATCAGGTTCAGCCGCGCTACCAGGCTGTTGTCGCGGGTGTAGAAGCTCAGGTCTCCGCGGAACACGCCCGGCCCCGATTGCATGAACATCCATTGCGTATTCCAGCGTTCGGCATTGGGCGCATGAGGGCTGATATTGGCCGAAACCAGCGCTGCGCCCATTTCCCCGCCATGGGCATCGGGACGGTGGAACCAGTCGATGTCGTACCAGGCGGGCTGGTAGTCGCTGGCCTCGATGGCAATGAAACCGGCGAACCGATCGGGATGCAGCGCGGCCAATTGCAGCGCGATGCGCCCGCCCATTGAGCAGCCGGCCAGTACCGGCCGGTCGAGACCCAGCGCCACCATGAGCGCCAGGATGGTTTCTACATAGGCCTCGGTGGTCAGCAGGTATTCGCGGGTCTCGAACCCTTCCGGTGGCAGCGACTTGCCGTGCCAGGGCATGTCAAAGGCGACGAACCGATTGTGGGCGATGAAGCGCCGGTCGTTCATCACATGGCGCCATTGCCGGGTATCGGCACCAGCGGTATGCAGGCACAGCACGGGGCGCCCCTGGCCTGCTTCCTCGAAATAGATCCGGTATCTCTCGCCGCCCTGCTCGATGGCAACATAGCGACCGGTGATCGGTTCGATGCTCATGCTGCTTCCTCCGCCTTGAGCGCCCCGCGTCCGAGCGCCATAAATTCCTTGAAGAAGCGCAAGTTCTTCACCAGTGTGAGGATATCGCCATCGATACGGCCGCGGCCGATCTTCACCAGACCGAAAATGTCGTGGAAACCGGGTGACGGCAGAGGCTGCCAGAAGCGCTCGAGCGCATCGCGATCACAGCGCAGTCCAAACCGCCAGGGTGTCTTGCGGCTGGGGCCGGATTGAACCTGGATGAGACGGCCTTTTTCGAAATGCAGATAGGTTTCTTCCCCATCTACCTCGATCAGCACTGTTTCACTGAAGAGAGCTCCCAGACGCAGAAGGTGCGTGCGGGAGTTATGTGCGGCCTGCATTGCCTTGAATTTAGTTTGGATCTTCGGGCTGATCATTTGGCATCCTTGGCGTCAGTTGATTGTTCGCCAATGTGATGGCGCCGGTAGCCATTCAATGACGTTTCGGGTATCCGTCGATACCTTTGGGAATTGTCAGCACCGTTTCTTGGATTCCAGAGGTGGAGACCAAACTGCAAAACGCCGACTGCAGGCCCATCCGTGAAGCCAGCGGAGCGCACATCGCCCCCCGCCGATTAGTCCTGTCAGAATCTTCAGAATCTGTAGACGATGCCGGCGCTCAACAGAGTTGGGTTGGCTGTCACTTCTGCCCGAGCTGGATTTCCGCCGACGGTGCCAGTCGCCGTGGTGGAAAGGAAGATCTTCTTCACGTCCATGTAAACCCCCCATTTGCTGTCGATATCATATTCGAAGCCCGCCTGAAGAACCGGAGCGAAGGCGTTGTTGACTTTGAGATCGGCGACGGCGCCATCGGAGGTGCCGAAGAAGAGTGTATAGTTCACCCCTGCGCCGACATAGGGCTGAAATCTCGGACCGAAGTTGGTGAAATGGTACTGCGCTGCGAGGACGGCGGGTGCGTAGTACGTCTTCCCAAGTGTCACGCCGCCGAGCGGACCCGTACCTGTCAGCGTCGTCTTGGGCGGAATGCCTCCCGTCAACATCAGGCTCACGTTGTTGTCGAAGCGATATCCCACGTCAAACCCCAGTGTGAGATTGTCCTTAGTGTCAGCACTCGCCCCGGGGATGACACCGCCGCCAACCGAGATGTCTGCCTTCGAGTCAAACAGGACGCCAAGTGGGCCGGTACGAACGAACCAACCCTCCTTCGATGCGTCTTGTGCTTGTGCGGTCGAAGACATGGTCAATATCGCAAGAGCTGATAAGATCTTCTTCATTTTCTTCATTCCCCCCGTGTGTGTGGATCGTCGCCACAATGGCCTCCCGATCGCCAATCTTCGCCCATCAGGCGATATCGAAGCATGTTAGCTTCGTCATTCCGCGTTCTGAACTCCCTGTGCCCGACCGCGCCGATGCCCCGATCGCTTTCCGGAGGGAAAGGCACGGGCCAGGAGGTTGTGGGCGATGCGCATCTGGGTCATTTCGCGGCGGGTCTCCGTTTCATGCTGCCGCAGCACAAGGTCCGACCGCGGCAGCGCAGAGCAGATCAGGACAAAGCCAGCCGCATCATCCTCCGGATAGTGGGTGAGTGCGCCCGAGGTATCGACTTCGCCTTCGATCAGCCGCGCGGCGCAAGCCAAGCACCAGCCCTGCTCGCAAATCATCGGGCTCTCCAACCCCGCATCGATAAGCGAGTAGAGCAGATACTCGTTGTCCGGCGCCTCGAACGACCAGACACCGTCCGGCCGTTCCAGTGTGACCCTGAATGCCCAGCTCATGGCCGGATGAGCACCTTCTCCACGTTGTCGAGCCGCTCGCCGAACACGCGATAGGCCTCGCCGGCTTGGTCGAGCGAGAAGTTGTGGGTGAACATCTCAGTCAACGTGATCTTGCCCTCCGTGATGAGACGCTGAGCGTTCCACATCTCCGGCCAGACGCTTGCGAAACCGCGCATATGCAACGTGATGTCGCGGAAGAACACATCGAGGAGGTTCACAGGATGCGCCATGTCTGTGAACATGCCGAGGCCCGCCATCGTGCCACCAGCGCGGATCAGCGAGAATGACAGATCGAGGCTTTCGCCGGTGCCTACCATCTCGATCACCTTGTCGACACCCCGTCCGCCGGTGGCTGCCTTAACGGCTTCTACCCCCGCTTCACCGGGCTCGAAGACCTCGATGCCATAGCGCATCTTGGCGGCCTCGCGCCGGTGCGCGACCGGATCGAAGGCAAAGACTTTGCCCGGACCGCGTTTGGTCGCCAGATCGAGGGCCATCATTCCGGTAGGTCCAAGGCCAACGATCGCTAGACTTTCGCCGATCTGGACGTCCACCAGCTTATTGGCCAGGATCGCGGTGGGCAGGTTGCATGAGAGCGTCAGCGCCTGCGCGTCCGTCAGCGCATCGTCGATCTTGATCGTATGGGCATCGGCATGGGGGATCGACATGTACTCCGCCTGCGTCCCATTGAGATCGCCGAAGCCGACACCGAATCCGTAGACTGCGGATTTCGTAACTTGGCAGTGTGCCGTGTTGTGATGCCGGCACTGGTAGCAGTCACCGCACGAGGCCGAATAGCCCATCGAAACCCGGTCGCCCTTAGAAAACCTGCCGACCTCGGCACCGGTTTCGATCACCTCGCCCGAGAGTTCATGGCCCAGCGTGGAATGACCCTTTCCCATCGCTTGATCCAGGGTGCCGCGCCAGATGTGCAGATCCGACCCGCAGATCGAGGTGGCGCGCACCTTCACCAGAATCTGGTGCGGCTCGGTGATTTTCGGATCGTCCACATTGATGGTGCGGATATCCTTGGGGCCGAAATAGACAGCGGCTTTCATGTGCGGTTTCCTCCCTGTTTCCTTGTTCTCTACCAACGCGTGTCCGGCAGGATGACGTCGCCGATCCTGCCAACAGCATATCCGTAGGCAGCCTCTATGATCGAACGCGCGGCGATCAGCTCTTCTTCGTCCCTTGGGGCAAAGACGATCAGGCTTTGCGGCGGCACCGCACCGGCCATGTAGCGGGCGAAGGGATGAACGGTTCCCCAGCCAAGCGTCAGAATCCGTTGTGCCCATTCCGGGCGCAAGCCGAGATGCATCGCGCCGTCGGCGCGCAGGATTAGCCAGACAGGGTCGCTGACAAAGGCCTCGGGCTGGCCCCGCGCGAGTTCTTCGTCAAGGGCGAAGCCATGTCCGGGCGTTTGGAATGGCGCCTCGCAGGAGGTGCTGCCGGGCAAGGTGCCCGCAAAGGCCGCGATTGCGGCCAGCAATGCGGGACTTGCCCGATCTTCATCCTGTAAACAGGGCCATTTCGCATCTAGGTGCGGGGGGGCGCCAACCCTCTTTTGCAAACTGCGCAGTGAGGGTGCCAGCTCCCAGACCTGAATCTCCGACAGATTCTTAGCCGAAGCTGTCATAGTGCACCTGTGTTATCGGTACTCCAGCTTCTTTGAGCTGAGCTTTGACACTGTTCACCATGACTGGCGGGCCGGCGACGTAGAATTCAGCCTCTGTCGGTGCGTTGATTAGCGCCGTGATTGCATTGGTCACAAAGCCTTGCTGGTAGCCCCAGCCTTCCGGCGGCATCTCCACGACCGGCGTATAGCGTGCATGGCGGACCCGCGCCGCCGCTGCTGCAAGCTCATTCCCCGCCGCAAGATCGACAGCGCTGCGGGCGCCATAGATCACATCGACAGGCGCATTGAAATCGACCGCCTCTTCGGCTGCCTGCCGGATCATCGAAAGGATCGGCGAGATGCCGGTGCCGCCGGCCACGAACACCTTGCGTCCCGCCTTCTTGCGCAGGGTGCACACGCCAAAAGGCGCTTCGATGGTGATGCAGGTGCCTACAGCAAGATCGGCCAGGGCGTTTGACCCTGCTCCGCCGTCGTAACGTTTGGCGATGAATTGAAGCGTGTCGCCACATGGCAGATTGCACATGGAATAGCTTCGCCGGATGCCACCCGGCAGGTGAAGAATCGCGTACTGGCCAGGAAGAAACTCGGCTCCGCCCTCAACGCGAAAGGTGAAACGGCGGATTTCAGGTGCAAGTTCCTCGACAGCGATCAGTTCGCCGGTGCATTCCTGGCAGGGCAAGGGCAGTCCTTCCCAGTGTCCCGGGGGAGGAGTGATGATGATGTCACTTGTCGGGCGAGACTGGCAGGCCAGAACACGTCCGCGCCGCGCATCGCGTGGACTTACGGCAGGGGCGTCCTGGAAGATCAGGTCGACAGAACCTTCGACAAGCCCCACTTTGCATGTCCCGCAACTCCCCCAGCCGCATTCATAGGGCAGGATCTGGCCGTTGCGCCGTGCAGCCTGAAGGATGGTTTCATCGGGCCGTGCCTCGAATATCGGGCCATCAGGTGCGATTTGGATCTTGTGTGACATTGGTGGCACGATCTCATTTGGCTCGACGCGATGACCGGGGCCACGAAATCGACCCCGGTGCTGAAGCGGCTTAAAGGCCGCATTCGCCCATGAGACGGCGCTGTGCGGCCAAGGTGCGATCCAGAATCGAAGCGGCACTTTCGGCACCAGGTGCGGTTGCCAAGGCCTCGGCCAAGCCGCGCGCCGCCTTCTCTCCAAGAGGCAGCCATTTGGCAGTTTGCTTGCGCAAGAATTCCTCGTTGGAGGCTGCCTTGCCGACGGCGTAGTCGACCAGCGCCTTGGTATTTTCCTCGGCATAGACCTGGTCGTGATTGCGGAAGTCATCGTGCATCAGCTGCAGGAGATCATCACCGTTGGCGGCAGCCAGCGTCGCGATCTCGCTGTTGAAGATGTGGTCGAAGATCGGTCGCACCACCAGATTGCGCGAGGCGAAGGCTTCGCCGAAATCATACGCGATGAGCTGCTTCTCGATCAGCTCACGCAGGCCCTGCCATTGCGGTCCATCGGTCCACCTCGTACGGGTCGCGTCACTGTCAGCCAGATCGGGGCGCTCATTATCCATCGCGAGAACTTGCGCCACATAGGCTTGACGCTGCACACGCCGCATTTCATTCCCGAGCTGGAAATAGAACGTGTTGGTGACGAAGGCCGACGGAGCCATCTGCGCCACATAGGCAGCGCTCATCTGCATGCCGTGGCCGGGAAAGCGCACGGGCAGGTAATTGTTGCGCAGGAAATCGAGCCACGCGGTCGGGAGCGAGCGATAATGGTCGCGGCTCTCGAATTCGTCGATGAGGTTGTCGAGGTAGACCTCGCGATCCTTCTGCATCTCGATGTAGCGACGATAGGTGAAGGCGCGTGTATCGCGAAAGCCCTCCCAGTCGTCGACGGAAGAAACAAGCGGCGAGCCTTCGCGGTTCTGCTTGTAGAAGACGTTCAGCGACCAGTTTTCGGACAGTTCAAAAGGCGCTGGTTCCTTCCGAAAATGGTTGTGGAACTTGTAGGTGACGGCCTCATATTCCGAGGGGACGCGACGCTCTTCCCACTGGCTCCATGTCGTCTTGCGTTTGCGGCCGGCTGATCTGACTGCCATATTTCTTTCCTCCCAGAAAGCTCGTTAGTTGTGAATCGTCCAGGTCCATGCCTCGTCGGTCGAACTGAGTCGTCCGGCGAAGGAAACGAGGCTCGGTTCGATCTCGGTCAGCCGGAAGGGCCGACCGAGCATCTGGACCATGCTCTTCTCGGTCAGACAGAATTCGTGATCTGCCTGGATGCGGACATAGCCACCCCGATCCTCGACTATGATCTCACGGTCAGGATTGTCCTGTTCGGCCGCTTCGATCACGGCGTTGATGATGTCTTCATCAACGCCGCGGATGACCGGACCGACCAGTCTGACTTCAGTATTCGTCATGTTCTTCCTCCCTATGCCTCTTCTTCGACGCTGTGACGCAATCGACGCAGGCGTCCGTCGGTAGGTACGCCGACCATGATGTTCTCGCCCTCAAGCCTCACGTCGTACTGGAAGAGCTTGCAGCCGAGCGGATTGCGCCCCCTGCCGTCTTTCATGTCGAACTCCCATTCATGGGCAGAACAAGTGATCGTGCCTTTCACGAAGTCGAAGTTGCCGTCTGCGAGGAGTATTTCCTGATGCGGGCACATTCCCTGGAAGCAGACAATCCGTCCGCCTTCGCGGTGGATCAGGATCACTTCTTCACCTTCGACCTTGGCGTCCAACATATCGCCTTCCCAAAGGTCATCGAGCGTGGCCACCTTGACCCATTTCACGCCTGGATCATCCGACATATCCAGCCTCGACATAGTCCATCACCCCGATGCCACTGTCGGCCACCGTCATCTCGGGCGGCAGTTCCTTGCCGTTGAAATAGACGCGCTTCGGCGCGTCCCGGATCGCCACCCGCAGTCCGACCGCGTGATGTGCAATCTTTTCCGCCACGGTGTTCATGTCGTCGGTATCTTCGACGGGGACCAGCTGCACGACGAAGTCGCCGCGAAAGCTGGTTTGAAGCGGTATCATGGCCATGAATTTCCTCCCTTTCGCCCGAGCCGAAGGCAAACTTCTCCTGGCATAGGCCGTTGGTGCCGGCGCGGATGTTGGTTTCTTTGGTGTGTGTGGCGCTTACTCGGCCGCCAATGGCATCCGTTCCTTGGCCCATGCGTAGTTATCGGCATCGTTGCCGGCCACATCTGGGGTGATGCCCATGTATTTCAGTGCGCCTTCCAGGTTGGGTGGCTGAATGTGACCGGCTAGGAAGCG
This sequence comes from Xanthobacter dioxanivorans, assembly GCF_016807805.1. Taxonomy (NCBI): domain Bacteria; kingdom Pseudomonadati; phylum Pseudomonadota; class Alphaproteobacteria; order Hyphomicrobiales; family Xanthobacteraceae; genus Xanthobacter; species Xanthobacter dioxanivorans. Next base: position 2,133,538 of record NZ_CP063362.1, read on the forward strand.
ATCGACGATCGACAGATGAGTGTCGTAGCGCTCAGGCTGGCTCTGCCAGACCCATTGGCAGATATCCGAACAGAACGTGAGCTTGCGCCCCTTGTGCGTGGTCAACCTCGGGGCTTTGTCCACCGTGGGGGAACAGATCGGGAGTTGGCAGCAGTTGCAAACGACGGGCAGCGTTTCGGGATAGGTTTTTTCCATCCGGCCTTCGCGCACGTTGTCCACGATGACATCCCAGTATTTGCCAAACCTGTCGTTCCAGCCGGGATATTTTTGCTCGAGCCAGTCCCGCTCCTGCATCGAGATGCCGGCATCCGGGTTCCACCAGACGGTGGGCCGCCAAAACCACACGCCGAGATGGATCGCGTGGTGAAACCATTCCAGCTCCGGCAGGAAATGCTCTTCCCAGTACCAAGGAAGATCCATGCCCAGGTCCTTGAACTGGTCCATGAACTGGCGGCAGATCCAGTCCTGCATAAACTCCTTGAAGCTCATGGTCCTGTTTTCGAGAGGCGTGTAGTAGTCCATCGACAAGCCGGTGAGCAGAGCAAAGATCTTCCACGCCCGCCAGAACATCTGGTCAACCAATTTCTGTGCTTCCGGACCCTTACCGGCGTTACGCAGGATCTTCAGCGTCGGCTCGCCCTGCTGCGAGTGACGGGCCTCGTCGGTCTGGATGGAAGAGATCAATGCTCCGAATTCGATGTCGCCCACATGCAGTGCGTCGGCCGACATGCCGAGAAACTGCAGATTGGTGAAGCCGGTTTCGAAGGTGAAGGTCAGCTGGATCGCCGTGGACACCGCGTCGTTGGCGGTGAACATGTCGTCAAACAAGCTTCCCGCGGCAATCGCACCCCATCCGTTGGTATGCGCCGCCTTGTGTGCCCAATCCATCTGCGGGTCTTTGTCGAGCAGACAGTACGGGAAGAAGATCTGGGCTTGCCCGTGGCGGGCTTCATCCAGCGTGCCGAACGTTGCCATGTTGCGCCAAGCTGCTGCGCGACCGAAACGCGCCATACGTGCCTCGCCGATCGAGGCCAGGTATTCAGGGACCGGAATTGCACCGTAGTGCGCCTTCACCGCAGATTTCCAGCCCGGATCGAGCTTTTCGTACATGTCCGAGCGCGCGATGGTCGAACGGATGGAGTAGATTCCGGCGTCCTTGCCAGCCTGGTTGTGGACATATTCGCGGAACGTCAGCTTGTAGGGTTCATCCCAGCCCCACCAATCGCGATTAGTCGTCCCAAAGCTCTTAGAAAGCACCTCGGGGAACGCTTCCTCCTCGGTGACATATCTTAAGTCCCAGTTCATGTCTCTGGCTGTATCGTAGTAGTCCTGCCTTTGGAGTTTGGGCATTCTAATCTCCTCCCTAGTCGGGAATTACTCCCGCATTACATCCATGAGTGGCTATTACCGCAGGATCGTGGCGGCGCCTGCAGAAGCGGTTAACCTCACATCTTGGCGACGGCCTTGAGAACGTTCACATCCCAAGGATTGATCAGGTCGGACTTGGTCCAACCCTTGAGATCGTACTCGCTCATGCACCGACATTCCCCAAGTGGCCTGCCGCTTGACTTCAAGATCGCCTGATTTTGCTCGCTGGGCAAGCGTTTTTCGCCCCGAGCGGTGTCTGTCGTCGCGCAAACGGCCGAAGTCGGGTGGATCAAGCCTCGAACCCGCAGCATTCTGGCCCGGCAGAGCCGCTTTTCCGCGCGGCAGACGGACCTGTCCTGCCGCTTTCGTTCAGCTTGGGCATGGATCGTGGTCATGCGCATGACGGAGGCGTTCGAAGACGGCGGATGGCGGCAAGGACGGCCCGCACCATCGGGCCGGTGACGGCGACCTCGGCCAACTGGAAGGTAATGGCGCGGGCGTGGCGGACGACGCGGGCGCCGATCTTGATCAGCTTGAGTTGCAGGCTGGTCAACGACCAGTCCGCCATGGCCTCGGGCAGTTCGATGCAGCGCAGGAAGGTTGCCAGGTTGTAGGCCAGCGCGTGCAGTTGCAGCCGCACCTCGTTGTGCCGGAACTTCCGGCATGACAGCCGCGTCCAGCGAAAGGCATATTTGCCTTCCTTGATGTGCTGCTCTGCGGTGCCGCGCTGGTTGTAGAACCTCACCACCCAGTCTGGCTCCATCGGCAGGTTGGTGACGATGAAGCCGACTTTGGGGAACAGCTCGCCCGGATGCCATTCGATCTTGGCGATGACGCGGCGCGGCTTGTCCCAGGACGCCGCCTGATACTCGAAGTCCTCGAAGAACCGTTTGACCTTGGTCAGCGAAGGCCGTCCCACGGGCCGTGTCAGCCGATGCGCGATCTTCTCGCGCAAGACGGCGTTGGCGGGCAGACGGATGGCGTAGAAGAACCTGGCTTCTTCCAGCCGCATATAGATCGCGGGGATCGCGTAGGCAGCGTCGGCCCGGAAGAAGCGTCCACCAAGGTCGCGGCCAGCATATCGGGCAATGACGGGATCAAGGACATCCCGCCAGCCATCGGCGCTGTGGACATTGCCGTTACGCAGGGCGCAGCGCTCCAGCATGCCAAACTGGTTGAACAAGAAGATGGGGTGATAGCAGGTGCAGTCGAAATGCCCGTTCCAGGCAGCACCTTCCTGATCGCCGTGGGTGGGGCTGACCGAGCTGTCCATGTCCAGCACGATGTATTTCAACCCGTTGCGGTCATGAAACCGGTCGATCCATTGGCCGTTCAGATCGGCCAGCGCCGCCCGGTTCGCGGCCAGAGCCAGCGTCTCGGTCTCGAACCGTCCCATCTGCGATGCCGAAGCAGCTTGCGCCTCGACGGCCCTGCCGCCAACGACCTGACGCATCACGGGATCGAGGGCCAAGCGGTCGGCATCGTTCACATCCTCGTATCCGGCCAGTCGTCCGAACACCGATTGCCGGAACAATCCGTCAAGCCGATGGAGCGTGTTCTTCCCGGTGCGGCTGTCTCGCAGCGCCTCCGACGCCAGATTGGACAGGCCGAGCACGTCATCAAGCTCGCGCATCACCAGCAGGCCACCGTCTGAACTGATCTGCGCACCACGGAACTCCAGACGCACACGGCGGTCGAAATCAACCCGATCTCCCCGCGCCAAGCCCGCACCCTCCAGGTGATCCATGAAACGCGCCCCTCGCAGCCGTCAACGCCATGATTTATATGCGAAATATCACGATTACGACAGCGAAATCAGCGACTTACTTGGAGAATGTGGGCTAAAATGTTCGGGCTCAACCCCGGCGCAGGTCGGAGGGGCGGACGTGTCCGCCCGCAAGAAGGGAGAGCGTCATGAAGATCAAGTCTGTTTCCGTTACGGGCGTTGCAGCGTTCGCGCTGGCCGCGGCGGCATTGTCCGCTGTGCCGGCGAGCGCCCAGATGGGCGGTGGGCCCGGCTATGGTCCGGGCATGATGGGTCAGGGTGAGGGTTATATGGGTCCCGGCCAGGGGGGCTGGGGCCCCGGGTTCCATCGCTCGGCCCGGAGCATGATGGGCGGCTGCGGTGGCGGGATGACGGGTGATGCCGATGGCCAGCTACCCGCCTTCATCGAGGGGCGTGTCGCCTTCCTGAAGGCCGAGCTCGGCGTCACCGATGCGCAGGCCAAGGCATGGGATGCCTATGTGGTGGCGATGAAGAACAATTTCGTCAGCATGCAGGGCCTGCGCCAGTCCATGCGCGCCAGCTTTGATGCTGATACGCCGATGGAGCGCCTCGAGTCCCGCGTCGCGGTGATGGAAGCCCGCGTCGCCGCTCTCAAGGGCATGAAGCAGCCGCTAAGCGACCTCTACGCCGCGCTCAGCGATGGCCAGAAGAAGAAGGCCAATGAGCTGCTCACCGGCATGGGATGCATGATGTGAGCGTGACGGGGCGCGCCTCGCCGCCGGCCCGGGCGGGTGCCCGCCGCCTCTGACGGACTTTGTCGCGACCGGCCTGTCTCATCAGGCTGGCTCCGCCAGGCGGATGTTGCCGGGATTGTCGTCCGACCGACGGCCCCGCCACAGTCACGCCGTTGATGAAGAACGGCATGATGTGCGGGACGCCCCCAACCGCTGCAGAAGGCGCGTCTCCAGGCGGTGGGCCGCCGCAGCGGGGAACCGCGGCCGGCGGTACCGCGTACCGTCTGGGCGCCCTCCTCCGTTTTGGACGCCGGAGGTTGAGCCTGCCTCACCGCATGTCGAAGAGCTCCTGATGGAACCTCTGCTCCACGGGAAACCCCACGGCGGCAAAATCCCGCCGCAGTGCCGCCCCGAAGCTGGCGGGACCGCAGAACCAGATGCTGGCCTCGCGCCAGTTCGGCACGGCCTCGCGGATGCGGGCGCCGGTCAACCGGCCATCGCGCGCGCTGACCAGCAGATGCAGGCGCACCTTGGCGGATCTTGCGTCTTCCCCGAGTTTGGCGAGCGCTCCCTCGTCCACATCGGAGGTGGTGTGGAACAGGTCGGCGGTCTGGCCGAGCGGCCAATCGGGCGATTCGCCGCGCAGGGCCATGTGCTTCATGCGCGCGATGAACGGGGTGATGCCGATGCCGCCACCGATCCAGATCTGGTTGCGGCAGTCGTCGTCGAAAGTGAAGCAGCCATAGGGCCCCTCGACCCGGACCTCCTGGCCCACCTTGAGCCTCTCCTTGAGGCGTCGGGTGTGGTCGCCCAGCTCCTTGGTTATGAACGTGATTCGCGGATGCTCCGGATGCCACCCCGATGCAATGGTGTAGGGATGCGCGCCTTCGGAGGCATCCGACAGGGCAAAGGCGAACTGGCCCGCCCGGTGCCCCGGCCAGCCGGCGGGCACATGGATGATGGTTTCGAGCACCTTCACCCCCGGAAAATAGTTCAGCCCGGCAATCCGCCCCTTCACCTGCCGCGCGGCGCCGACCCGGCGCAGCAGCACCACCCCCGCGGCGAAGGTGCCGCCGGCCAGCAGCACCGCCATCACACCCCGAGCGGCGTCATCCAGTCGGCGAAGTTCAGGAGCACCACCGTATGGAACACCAGCACCAGATAGGCGACAGCCAGCAGGCGGTGGGTCTTGTAGAACCAGCGGTAGGGAAAGACGCGGATCAGGGCCAGCGCGATCAGCGCCACGGCCGCGTAGAAGGCCCATTCGCCGATGCCCTCGGCGGTGCCGCGCAGGCTTGAGAAGAAGGCCTCGATCGGGTTCGCGATGGGCGGGCGTGGGCCGCGGGCGGGTCGCTCCAGAAGGCCCCAGCCCACGGCCCATTTCGGCCCCTGCGCCCACAGCCAATGGATGACGGCGACGACAAGGGCGGTGATGCCCAGCCATTTGTGGAGGCGATACATCTTGTCGAGGCCGCCCATCCAGCGTTCGGGCCAGCGCGGGCGCAGAGCCAGCATCATCGCCACGCTCATGACCGCAATGGCGAGCACGCCCGTGTACTGGACGGCTGCCGCCCGCACTGCGAAGAAGCCATTCCGCTGGAACACCCCGGGCTCCGCGGCGATCCACAGCACGGACATGAAAGCGAGGATGCCGAAAAGGGCCAGCTTGATGTGTCGCATGTCTCAGGCTCCCTTTCGCGCCGCAACGAGCAGCCATTGACCCTGAACGGGCCTCTCCTTTGGGAAGGACACCCGAAAACGGCGGATGCCGCATTGAGAGGGCTCAAGGGGCAGGTCTTGGGCCCGGGCCGCGCCGGTCGTCGGCCCCAGCGGGCCGCTCATGGCCATGTCGACACCACCTCCCCATCGGTCCGCACGAACAGCGCGGCGAGACCGAGGCGGCGGGCGAGCGCCAGGCCATCGGTCGCCCCGCGCACCATCAGGGCGGTGGCCCAGGCATCCGCCGCCATGCAGGTCTCGCTGAGCACGGTGACGGCGGCGAGGTCGTTGTCCAGCGGCGCGCCGCGAAAGGGGTCCATGGTGTGCGAGACGGTCCGCCCCGCCACCTGCATCTGGTGGCGATAGTTGCCGGAGGTGGCGACGGCGGCGCCGGACAGTTCCAGCACGCCGAGTATCTCCCGCGCGCCCGGCGTGGGCTTTTCGTGGGCGATGGTCCAGGGCCGTCCGTCCGGCTTCGTGCCCTCGGCCCGCATCTCGCCGTCGATGCCCACCAGCCAGGAGGACAGGCCCGCCGCCTGCATCTCCCGCGCCAGCTCGTCCACGCCGAAGCCCTTGGCGATGCCGGAGAGGTCAAGCCGCAACGGCGCCAGCCGGCGCGCGCGACAGCCGGCTGGATCGAGCTGAAGCGTTTTCGGTGGCTCGAACGAGGGGCGGCCGTCGATCGCGGCGATGCGCCCGCCATCGGGTACGCGCGCGCCGCCGCCAAAACCCCAAGCCTGGACCAGGTCGCCCACGCCGATATCGAACGCCCCCTGCGACAGGCGGCCGATCTCCAGGGCGGTGGCGAGAACATGCGCCAGTTCGCGGGGATCTCCACCCAGGCGCCCACCGGCGCGGCGTTGAGCCGTTCCAGATCCGACGCCGGCCGCCAGGTGGACATCTGCTGCTCCACCCGCTCGACGGCGCCCTGGAGGCGCCGGGCGAGCGCCGCCTCGTCCACATGGTCGACCGCATGGAACCGGGCGGACCAGCGCGCGCCCATGGCGGGGCCGCTCAGGGCGTGGCGGCGGAGCGCCATGGGACCTTCGGCCGGATCAGTAGACATCTTCGACATAGCGTCCACACGACTTGAGGGTGGCAAGGTCGAGGCCGAGGGGGCGCACCACCGGCTCGAAGGCGCGGGTCACCGCCTCGGCCATGTCGCGGCCGCCGCACACCAGGATCTGCGCGCCCTGCTTCAGCAGTTCCCGCAGGCGGGGCGCATCGGCGGCGATGCGGTCCTGGACATAGGCGCCGCCCTCGGCATCCCGGGAGAAGGCGGTCGCGAGGGAGGTCAGGCGCCGTTCCGCCAGATGCTGGGCCAGCTCGTGCTCGTAGAGAAAGTCGGAGGCGGCGCTGCGCCCGCCCCAATAAAGATGCATGGGCCGTCCTTCCGCATTGGCGCGCACGAAGCCGGCAAGCGGCCCGATGCCGGCCCCGGCGCCGATGAGGATGAGCGGCGCGCGCCCTGCCGTCGGGCGGAACGCCGGGTTCTCGCGGATGAACGCGTTGACGGTGCCACCAGGCGCCAGCGCGTGCAGGAAGGTGGAGCACAGCCCGCCCTCGCGCAGCCGCACGCAGATCTCCAGCATCCCGTCGCGGGTGGACGAGGCGAGCGAATAGAAGCGCGGCATGGCGTCCCCCGGCGGCAGGATGCCCACCAGATCCCCCGCCGCGAAGGACGGCAGGCGGCCGGGCGCGCCGGTCCGCGGATCGAGTGGGGCCTCAAAGCGCAGGATCGCCACTGGCGTGCCCACCGCCTCGCCATAAAGCTCACGCCCGGCGAGCGTCAGCGGCACGCTCTTCGGCGGCTCGGCCACGTGGGAGAGCGTAAGGTCATGCCCCAGCACGGCGCCGAGGTCCCGCCCCCATTGGGCGAATTCCTGAGACGAGCGCCGATCCACCCGCTTCATGGGAAGAAGGCGCGGGCACCCTTTGGCCTCCAGCGCGTCGGCGACCTCCTGGGCGAACCGGCAGAAGTGCGGGAAGTTGCGATCGCCGAAGCCCAGCACTGCCACCGGCGGACGCCCCTCAAGACGCGCGAGGCGGGACAGGAAGCTCTTGGCCGAGGCTGGCGCATCGCCTTCGCCATAGGTGGCGGTGAGCACGAGAAGACGGTCGGCGGCAAGATGCGCCGTGCCCACATCGTTCATGGCCGCGATATGTACGCGGTGCCCCGCAGCGGTAAGGGCCGCATGCAAGGTGCCGGCGAAACCCCAGGTGGAATTGCCTTCGCTGCCCACGAGGATCACCGTATCGGCACCGTGCGCGGGCGCATTCGCCGCGACGCGCGGACGGGCCGCCCGCCGCCGCACCCACAGGATGATGCCGGTGGCCCCCAGCACCGGCACGGCGGCCGAGGCGAGGCCCAGCAGCAGGCCGAGCAGCCAGGCGCCGCGCCCGGTGTGAAGGGTGCGGACAAGGTCATTGATCCGCTCCAGCGTGGTGGCCGGAGCGAAGGCCAGGGCCGCGCCGGTGCCGGCGTCGACCTGCGTCTCGCCGGCGGCAGTGCGCAGGGTGAAAATGTCGGTGGGGTCCGAGGGGTCGGGGAAGCGGAGCTCGCGCAGGTCCGTCAGCGGTACGGATCGCAGCGCGGCGAGGGTGCCCACCGGCGCTGGCGCACCGCTGCTTGCGGTGACGACGCGGGTGATTCCCTGCGCCTCGGGGATGAGGCCGAAGGTGCCGGCGGACATCCACAGGCCGGTGAAGGAGGACAGCACCAGCCCGGCGCCGGCCAGCCGCCCCAGTTCGCCATGCCAGCGCTGGGCCGGTGTGCCGCGGATCGGCCGCAGCAGCGCCCCCGCGCCGCCGAGCCGTCGCGCGAGCAGCGCCGTGCCGGACAGGCTCAGCGCCAGCATGGCCAGAGCGCCGATGCCCGCCACCGCCCGCCCCGCGTCGCCCGCCAGGAACGAACGGTGGAGGTTGGTGATGACGCGCGTCGCCTCGGACACCTGATAGGGGCCGAGCCCCGCGCCTGTGGCGGGATCGACCCGCTCCACGCCGCGCGCGTCGCCGTCGTCGAAGGCCACCGTGATGCCGCCATCCGGCCGCTGGCGGATGGCGGCGATGCCGGGGTGGCGCGCGGCGACCTGCGCGGCAAGGTCCGCGACGTTGGTGCCAGACGGCACCGTTGGAACGGTTGCGCGGTCCAGCGCCGGCTGGAGCGAGAGCACGGCGCCGGTGACGGCGACCACCGTGAGGCCGAGCGCCAGCACGACGCCCGGGAGCCCATGAAGACGGCGCAGCATGAGGAGGTCCGTTTTGGTCAGAAGGTGACGGTGAGGGACTTGACGTAGCCCTTGCCGGCAAAAGGCTTGCCGGAGGCGGCGGCATCGAGCGGCACGACGACCTCGGAGGGATTGTCCAGGCCGTCCTCGACGGCGGTGTCCACATGCACCTGGTAGCCGGCACCGATCATGGCGTCGGCAAGGTCGAGGCTGATTTTCAGCGTCTTGCCGGAGCCGATGCTGGCGCCGGTGATGCCGTCGATCTCGGTGGCCCGCCCGCCGGAGGCGCGCTGCCAGTCGGACAGGTGGCGATGGTATTTCGCCTTGCCGCCGGCCATCCACAAGGTGCCCTTGTAGGCCCCGGCGGCGTCGGTGACGTAGAGCACCACATAGGCGCCGTTGCCGCCGTAGCTCTTCAGCGTGGCCTGGAAGGTGACCTGCCGGGCTTCGGCGAGCGCGGGGGCCACCAGCGCGGCGGTGGCGGCCATGGCGGGGAGAACAAATTTCATCGGTTGGCTCCTGGAGGGGACGGACGGGGACGGGCTCATTGCACCTCGACCTTGGGCCGGGCCTTGCCGTTGAAGAGGCCGTTGTCGGGCATCGGCGCGTTGGGATCGGCGGGGCCGGCCTGGGGCAGGGCGCTGCGGCCGCCGCGGCGGTCGTCGTCATCGTCATCATCGTCGTCGTCGTCGTCGTCATCTTCGCGGTGACGGCGGTCATGCGCGCCATCTCGCCTGTGCTCGGACTTCGAGTCCGCGAGGCGCATTGCCCCGGCAGGCTCGGAAGCCTCCCGGCGCTCGTGCCGCTCGTGGCCGAACAGCGACAGGGAAGGGAGGTCCGCCGCCGCCATGGCGATGCCGATGCCCGTGGTGGACAAGAGAAGAGCCGCTCCGATCAGGGTGCGCGTTTTCATGGATGCCTCCCGGCTGGTGTTGACCGGGCTCACCCTCGTGCGTGCACCTGACGCGGACCTGAAGCGCGAGCGCTATTACGTTCAGCTTCCCGTCAGGATCGGGACCGGAAAGCGCACCGTGACCTGGAAGCCGTCCGCCTCCCCTGGGACCGGAGAGGCGAGATCGAGCCTCAGCCCGGCGCCACGGCACACGGCGGCGGCGATGGCGAGGCCGAGGCCGGAGCCCTCGGCCTGGGTCGGCCCCCGCTCGAACGGGCGCAGCAGCGCCGACAGCCGGTCGGCCGGCACCACCGGGCCGCGATTGGCGACCTCGAAGCCGTCAGCGCTCAGCCTTACATGGATGGGGGTTTCGGGCGCGCCGTGCTTCAGGGCGTTCTCGATGAGATTGCGGGCGAGGACGGCGAAGGCGTCCGGGTCGAGATCGCTGATCGGGCCGCCGTTCGGCGGAATCGCCAACACAAGGTCGGAGCCCCGGTCGGTCTGGCGGTCGAGCTCGGCGATCACGTGGCGCAGCACCGGCCCGAGCGGTGCCGGGTGCTCGGCCAGAAGGCCGCCACCTTCGGCTTTCGCCAGCTGCAGCAGCTTCTCGGAGAGGCGGGACAGGCGCCGGAGCGCGCCGGCCACGTCCCGCGCCCGCTGGCGGGGGGCGCCTTCGGGCAGCTCGGCCAGCAGGCGCTGGGTCTGCGCCAGCGCAGCGGCGATGGGGGTTCTCAGCTCGTGGGCGCTGTTGGCGGTGAAGCCCCGCTCCGCCTCCAGCGCCCCGCGCAGGCGCTCCATCAGCGCGTTGACCGAGACGGCGATGCTCGCCATCTCCTCCGGCAGGCCGTCCGCGGCGACCGGGGTGAGATTGCCGCGGCCGCGCGCCGCGATCGCCTGCCGGAATGCCAGCACCGGCTTGAGCGAGAGCCGGACCGAAAGCCAGACGCCGGCCAGCGCGATGGGTACCAAGGCGACGAGCGGCCAGATCAGCGCCATCACGGCCCGCCGCACCGCGGCGGCGCGGTGGCCAAGCTCCTCCGCCGTGGTGACGACAATGGTGCCACGCACCGCCGCCTCGGTATAGGTACGCAGTCGATCGGTGGTGTGAAAGCCCGGAGCGAGGCCGGCCGGAATCGCCATCTGCTCCGCGTCGCTGGACTGGAGCAGCACGCGCCCCGCGCCGTCGCGCACCACATAGGTGATGTATTCCCGATGGACCCCGATGGGTGCCATGTGCTGGGGAGCGTCCCCGGCCTCACGGGACAGCAGCTCGGAATAAGCCAGAGGCAGCACCCGCTGCGCCACCTCCTGCAGCGCGCTGTCGAACACTTCGTCGATCTCGTGCTGCAGCACCAGTCCCGCGACCGTGGCCGCGGCGAGCCACAGCGCCGCCACCGCGGCCGCGAGCCACAGTCCGAGGCGCCGGCGCAGGCTCCACCGGCGTGCGCGGCCCGGGCCGCTCACGCCCCCGCTCCCGGCGTGCCGAGGCGATAACCCATGCCGCGCACGGTCTCGATCACATCGGCGCCGAGCTTCTTGCGCAGGCGGCCGATATAGACCTCGATGGTGTTGCTCTCCACTTCCGCATCGAAGGAATAGAGCCGTTCCTCCAGCTGCGGCTTCGACATGAGCTGGTGCGGCCGCTGCACGAACGCCTCGAACAAGGACCACTCCCGGGCGGTGAGCGCCACCGGCCGCCCCGCCCGCCGCACCGAGCGGGCGGCGAGATCGACCTCGATATCGCCGAGGGTGACGAGCGGGTTGGGATTGCCCGCGTAGCGCCGGCCCACGGCGCGGATGCGGGCGCTGAGCTCGAACAGGTCGAACGGCTTCACCAGATAGTCGTCGGCCCCGGCGTCGAGGGCCGCGATACGATCGGAGATCTGGTCGCGCGCGGTCAGCACCATGACGGGCGTCACGTCGCCGGCGCTGCGCAGCCGCTTCAGGAAGTCGGAGCCGCGGCCGTCCGGCAGCATGAGGTCGAGCAGGACGAGCTCGAAGGCGGCGGCATGAAGGGCGACACCGGCCTCGCCGAGGCGCGTCACCCAATCGGCGCTATGCCCGTCCACGACCAGTTGGTCACGCACGGCCGTGCCCAGAACGGGATCGTCTTCGACCAGCAGGATACGCATCTTTCACCTCGGCGCGCCAACTTAGAACGCGATCCGATCAGATTGGCTCACTCTGATCGGTGTATCGTCCTCTCACTTAAGTTAGAGCACGCGCCGGTTGACGATGGGGCGGCGGAATCGACCCCGGCGTTCAGGTGGGCGTCAGCTCCGCATGCTTCTCCTAGGCGCGGGGCGTGTGGCAGGAGAGCGCAAGGTGAAAAGCACATGGTTCGCAGGCTGCCTGCTCGTCGCCTGTCTCGCCGCAGGGTCGGCGGCGGCCGACCGGGACTGCAATGTGCCCCTCGCCGACTGGCAACCTCGCGACGTGCTACGGAAAAAGCTCGAGGCGGAGGGCTGGACCGTTCAGTCCATCCGCTCCGACGATGGCTGCTACAAGGTTCTGGCCACCAATGTCCAAGGCGGGAGTCTGAAGGCCAAGTACGATCCCGCCAGCCTCGAGCGTATCCGCCATGGGCGGGATGGCGGGGGCGACGACTGATATCGTCGGATGGAAGATCCGTCCTCAAAATCAGAAACGGTGATGCGGCTTCTCGATCTTTCCGCTCCGCGAATACTCAAGAATCTCAACTTGAGATGCCTTGCGTCGAGCGGCTGTCAAATTCTGCGCGGTATGCTCCTTGGTTTCGCCGGCATTGCACCGCGTTCATGGATATTCCGGCTTTCTTGAAGAACTGGCCCGTGCCGAGCCGCTGGCGTGCCGGATCCAGGGCAGCGTGGATCGACGCTACGTAAGGTTCCGAGGAGCTGTGCCGACGAGGCGGTCCTGAGCGCTGACATCATCGAGCCGGCGACGCAATATGGGCGCGATGGCTAAGCCTTCCTGGGTGTCCTCCGCGACCGCCGCGGTGCATCGGCCGGCGCCTGCGTTTCGAGGGGCGCGACCCCGTTGAGGATCATGTCTGCAAAGCCCTCGCCTATGTCCTCAGCAGCCAGCGGCCCCCCCGGCTTGTACCAGCGATGGGCCCAGTTGACGGTGCCGAGAACACCGAGCGTGGTCAGGCCCACCGAGAGCGGCAGGCGAAAGCTGCCCTCGTCCACACCCTGCTGGATGATTGAACGGATGGCGAGGTAATAACGCTGCGCCCAGTCGCGTGCCTCCGCGCTCCAATCATCCTTGCTTCCAGAGAGGGTTGGGAAGTTTTCCTGAAGAAAAACATGCATATAGGGGTATGACGAATTGTAGCTGCCCATTACCGAACGAAAAGCTTCGACCAGTTTCAGCTTTGCCGAAGCGTTTGATTTCGCGATAGCCTCGGCTTCTTCTATCGTGTTGCGCGCCACTTCGCGCACGATCTCACGGAAGAGCTCCTGCTTCGAGCCGAAATAATAATACAGGCTGGCCCGATCCGTATTCAGCTTTTCCGCGATCATGCCCAGCGTCGCGGCTTCATAGCCGCGCTCCTGGAATACCTCCGCCGCCGCGTCGATGATCGCCTTGCGCCGCTCCTGATAAAATTCACTGCTGGCGTCCGCATTTGCTTCGCGGCGTTTGCCGATCCCCGTTCTCGCTGCCATTCGGTGTCGCCCTTGGTCGCCAATCCGCGACCATAGTAAGCCTGCACGTGTTGACAAGTCCTGCGGCGATTCACCCGTCTCGAGCATCGAAGAGCCATCGGGCCGAGCCTCCGGCGCGATCCAGGCTGAGTCGTACCGGCATCCCGATCCATGGTTCGACTGGCGAGCCGGGGCGATGCAGGCAGACGAGGCGAACCCCGGCCACGACCTCGACCAGCCCGGTGACGTAGGGGACGTCGGCAACGGCTTCCCGAGCGAACACGCGGTGCACGCGTGTCCAGCTGTGGAGCGTGCCCTGTGGCGGCACCTGCGTCCACTCCTGGGCCGCAGATCCGCAGCCACGACAGCGTGGCAACGGGTACCAGTTCCAGGTCCCGCAAGCCCGGCAATGTGGAAAGCGCAGCTCACCGGCACGGATGGCGTCGTCCCAGCCCGCGAAAATCCCCGCATCGTTCATGGGTCGATCCGCTCCAGAATCAGCGCACTGTATTGGCGACCCGGCCCGGCCCCCACATATCCCCTGCGGGCGTCCGTGACCTGGCGTTCCCCGGCCATGCCGCGAAGCTGGATCACCATTTCCGCGGCATGGTTGGCGCCGAGCAGATACCCATGTCCAAGCAAGCCCCCATGGGTGTTGGTCGGCAGCTTCCCGTTGTGCCGCAGGTTGCCCCCGAGCACCACATCGGCGGCCTTTCCCTTGGGGCAAAAGCCCGCGGCCTCGAGCTGCAGGGCGACGGCTATGGAAAAGCAATCGTATAGGCCTCGCACGTCGATGTCTGCCGGTGTCAGTCCTGCGGCCGCGAACGCCTGGGCCGCGGCGCGCTCGGCTGCGGGAAGCGAAGGCAGCCGCGGGCTCTGGGTATAGAAGTCTGCATCGCTGATGGGGTCGACCGCATAGGACCAGGCGGCAAGGCCCACCTCCGGGCGCAACCGGCGCATGCGGTCCTTGCGCGTGACGACGAGGGCGACCGCTCCGTCGCTCAGCAGCGAACAGTCCGCCTGCCGAAGCGGCTCGGCCAGCATGGGGCTGCGCCGGTAAGCGTCCTCGTCCACCACCGAACGCGCCTGCGCGTGGGGGTGAAGCGCGGCGTTGGCACGCGTGGCCGCGACGATGTCGAACAGCATCTGCGACATTTGCAGGTCGCTCAACCCGTATTCGTACTGATATCGCTTCGCGGCAGCCGCGAAATAAAGCGGCGGCCCGCTGAAGCCCGCGGGCTCCTCGATGACGTGCTTCGCCTGCATCTTGGAATGATAGGAGGTTGGTCCCTCCGCCGAGGACCCCCAGCCCGTGGCGAACCATGTGAGTGCGGTTTCCACTTCGCCGCGCTCGACCATGTCCACGGCCATGCCGAGCGCCGCCAGGATCCCTGCGCCCACCGGCGTCGACTGAGCTGAACGCCGGAGGCCGGTCAACCGCGCTGCGGGTGCGATGCGATCGAGCGGCGTGGCTGCCGGGCACAGGGAGCTTTCGGTGACGACCGCTTCGATTTCCCTGGGATGCAGGCCCGCGTCTTCGAGCGCATGCTCGATCGCCTGCAAGGCGAGTTCCTCGACAGTGCTGGACGAACGGCGCGCAGGGCCGGCGCATCCCACTCCGTCGATGACCGCATCGCGCCGGTTCGCTTGTGCCACGTTCCGCCTTTATGGATTGTCTCACCGGACACTGTCTCACGGTATCGAGGCGTTCGGGTGCTGTCAACAATTACGTTGACGAACGGCTTGGGATGAGGAACTAGTGTCCGCCAAAGCATAGCGAGGAGACATGACCGAAAAACAGGGTATGACGTTCATCGTTTCAGACGGGTTGAAGATCGCCGCCGACGTTGCCGGGCCGAAGGGCGGCAAGCCCGTTTTGCTGCTTCACGGCGGTGGACAAACCCGCGGAAGCTGGCGCGATACGATCGACGTTCTCGCTGCGCGCGGCCACCGGGCCTACGCGCTCGATGCAAGGGGGCACGGAGACAGTGATCGAAGTCCGAGTGGCGACTATACGCCGGACAGCTTTTCCCGCGATCTAAAGGACGTGATCCGGCAGATCGGGGAAGACGTGGTGGTGATCGGCGCCTCGCTGGGCGGCATCAACGGCCTTCTCGCCGCAGGAGAAGGTGGCCCGGGGGCCGTGAGCACCCTTGTTCTGGTGGATGTCGCCGTACAGACCAATCCCTACGGGGTAAAGCGCATCCAGGACTTCATGCAGGCCAATCCCGATGGATTTGCGAGCCTCGACGATGCCGCCGATGCCGTCGCGGCCTACGCCGTCGATCGCCCGCGTCCCGCGGCAAATGATGGTTTGCTCCGCAACTTGCGAAAGGTCGGCGAGAAATATTATTGGCATTGGGATGCTCGCTTTCTCGGGAGCTGGCATCCCAGCCATGCCGCGGCCATGGGCCGCCTGGAAGCGGCGGCGCGGGCGTTGGAGATCCCGGTCCTTCTGGTTCACGCTGCTCACAGCGACGTGGTGGGGCCGAGGGAGATCGCTCATCTGAGGTCACTTGTGCCGCACGCCGAATATATGCGCGTGGAAAACGCGAGCCACATGGTCGTCGGCGACAAGAACAGCACCTTCAATGAAACGATCCTTGCGTTCCTCGCCCATGTCACTTCTGTCGAATAGTTTTTTCAAATAAACAAATAATCTTGGAGAGGAGAAGTCTCGGTGCTGGAATTTGAGCCATCGGGTCTGGAAATGACCGAAGAGCGTCGCCAGATCAGAGAAGCGATCAAGGCATTGTGCTCCCGTTTCGATGATCGCTATTGGTCCGAAAAGGATACGAAGCACGAATTTCCCCACGAGTTTCGCGCAGCCGTCGCCCAGGAGGGGTGGCTTGGCATAACCATGCCGCAGGAGTATGGCGGCGCTGGCCTGGGCGTCACCGAGGCGGCATTGATGATGCAGACGGTCGCGCAGTCGGCCGGCGCGATCTCTGCCTGCTCCACCTTTCACATCAATCTGTTCGGACCGCATCCCGTTGTTCTCTACGGCACGGAAGAGCAGCGTCGGCGTATTATCCCGCCGCTGCTCACGGGGGCTGACATCGTCGCATTCGGCGTTACCGAGCCGGATGCCGGGCTCGACACGACATCCATCACCACCCGGGCCGTGCGCGACGGCGACCGCTACATCGTCAACGGCCAGAAGGTTTGGACGACCACTGCGCAGGAAGCGAACAAGATCCTGCTGCTCACGCGGACGACACCGCGTGAGGAGGCCAAGAGCCGGACCAGCGGCCTGACCTTATTCTACACGGATCTCGATCGCCGTTACGTGGAGATCCAGGCCATCGACAAGCTCGGCAGGAATGCGGTGGACTCCAATGCCACCTATTACCGTGATTTTCCCATTCCGGTGGATCACCGCATCGGCGCGGAGGGCGAAGGCTTCAGGATGCTGCTCGACAGCCTGAATCCCGAACGGATCCTCGTCGCGGCCGAATGCGTCGGTGTTGGCAGGCGGGCATTGGCGAAGGCGGCCGCATACGCCAATGAGCGCCGCGTCTTCGGCCGGTTCATCGGGCAAAACCAAAGCATTCAGCATCCTCTGGCCGCCAGCTGGATGGCGCTTGAGGCCGCGGACCTGATGGTCTGGAAGGCCGCCGCCCTCTACGATGCCGGAAAGCCCTGCGGCGCGGAGGCGAACGCGGCGAAGTTCCTCGCGGCGGATGCCGCCTTCGATGCCTGTGACCGGGCCGTGAGAACGCACGGAGGGTTCGGCTACGCGCGCGAATTCCATGTCGAGCGCTATCTGCGGGAAATCATGCTGCCGCGGATCGCGCCCGTCAGCAGGGAAATGATCATGAACTTCATCTCCGAACGGGTGCTCGGCTTGCCGAAGTCTTACTGAGTTTGACTGTTCAAGAATTCGGTCTTCAAAAGAAAGCGGTTGGACAATCTCGGGAATGCCCCACCGCTTTTCCTACATATTTTCTTGCGCCGGCGAGCCTTTCGGGGGTCGGGCGGGGTCTTTATCCCGCCGCGCCATCGCATGGCCTATGGCGCATGGCGTGCATCGGCTGCTTCGGCTGTATCGATGATGCGGCGCGCACGACGCAGCATGGGCTCGTCCACCATCTCCCCCTCGAACAGGAACGCGCCCCGGCCGGCCGCCGCCAACAGCATTCTGCGGCTGCGCTCCACCTCGGACCGATGCGGGCGATAGGATTTGCGGATGACGGGCACCTGCGCGGGATGGATGGCGAACTTGCCTCGGAACCCAAGCAGCGCCCCCTCGCCGGCGTCCCGTTCCAAGACGGCGGGATCGTTCAGTTCGGATGTGACGGTGTCGAGCGCGATCTTTCCCGCCGCCGCCGCCGCGAAGATCAAACCGTTGCGGGCGTGCCCGAGCGGGGGGAGCAGATCACCGGCGGCGGTTCTGACCGTGCGCATCCCGAGATCGGCGGCAAGATCGTAGGGCCCCCAACTGATCGCCACCACGCGGGCATGGGCGGCGATGTCGTTCACCGCGAGAAACCCGCGGGCCGTCTCGACGGTGGCGATGAAGGCGCAGTCGGTGATGCCCGCGATCGCATCGAGTTCCTCCGGCCCCTCCGTCTTGGGCAAGAGGAGGAGTTGGGCCCCGGCGGCCTGCAGGGCCGCGGCGTCGGCTTGGCCTGCCGCCGATCCGGGATTGTTGATCCGGATGGCGAGGCGGTCCGGGCCGCGGGCGAGCAGATAGTCTGCGACGAGAACTCTCGCGCGCGCTTTCGCCGCTGCGGCCACGCCGTCCTCCAGATCGAGCACCGCGACATCGGCTGCCGCCAGGGCCTTGTCGAAACGTTCGGGTCGATCTCCGGGACAGAACAGGAGCGCGGGTCCGATGAGGGGAGGGGCGTCGGTCATCTGGGAGTCCTAGCGGAGGGCGAAGGCAGCCTTTTCCAGCTCTTCGCGGTGATCGGGATGGGAAATGGCGGTGAGAGCCAGGGCGCGTTCATGCATGGTGCGGTTTCGCAGATCTGCGGTGCCGAACTCGGTGACCACGAACTGGACGAGGCTTCGCGGCACGGTAACCGGACCTCGGCCGAGCATCGGAACGATACGGGATTTTCCCTTGTTGGTCATTGAGGTGATCGCGATGATCGTGCGATTTCCCTCGATCTGCGCGGCCGCGGCGAAATCCATGCTTCCACCGATCGCCCCAACCTGACGGCCATCGAGCCACTCGGAATTGACCTGCCCCAGCAGATCCACCTCGAGGGCGGAATTCACCGAGACGAACCGCTCGCGAGCGGCGAAGCTTTCCAGGCTGTGGGTTGCCAGCGCGTCAGCCATGCAGAGGTCGCGATTGGCGTTGCTCCAGGCATAGAGGTCGCGTGTGCCCAGCACCTCCCCGATAACGGCCTTCGGCCCGTCTTCCACGCAGCACCCGGCCTCGATCAGCTCGCGGGCGGGGTCGGTGACCTGGGAGAGGATGCGCAGATTGCGCCGGCCGAGATCAATGAGCCCCTTCAGCATGGCCCCCGGAATCGATCCGATGCCGAACTGAACCCAGCTTCCATCCGGGATCAGCTCCGCGGCCTGGCGCCCGATGAGGAAATCCGCTTCGCCCGGCTCTCGGTTGGGAAAGGGCAGGAGGTCGTGATCCCCGCGCACGAGGATGTCGATGCGCGATTGATGGATGAGGGAATCGCCGCAGGTGCGCGGCATGGCGCTGTTGACCTCGGCGATGACCAGCCGCGCACCGTCCACCATCGCGCGATGCTGGCCCACCGATATCCCAAGGCTGTGGTATCCATCCGCGTCGGCGTCGCTCACCTGCACGATGGCGGTATCGACGATGCCCGAACGCAGGTAGCGGGATGTCTGCGTCCAGTTCAGCGGCAGGTATTCGGCGGCGACGTCGCGCATGCTTCCACTCAGAAGCGTGCCGGGCATGAACCACGTCTTCAGCCGGAACGGGCTGTCCGGAATGCCGAGGAAGCCATAACCCGTCACCATCATTCCCGAAAGAAGGGTTACGTCTCGAAGCCGATCCGCGTGGTTCCACAGCTCCTTTGTCAGCGTGATCGGCTCCGCTCCGAGGTGGCCGAGCGCCACGACGCTTTTCGATTCGATGAGGTCGACCGCATCGGCGGCCGAGCGCCATCTGCCAGCGCCCGACGCATCCACCCGCTTGAACTGGTCGGGCTTGTTCATGGAATGCAGCTCCTCAGTGCCTCCACGCCATCTCGCGGGGGCAATCGCAAAGCCCAACCTTCGGCAGACAGTGGCGCCATGTCAACACCGTTGTTGACGACTTGAGTCTGTCCTTTTAGCTTCGTTGGGCCCGCGTTCAACAGCCGTGCTCAGGGGCCGTTTGGTGTTCGCGTGAGGAGGCCAGAGGCGGAAAACAATTATGTCGCGACAGAAGACAATTATTACATGCGCGATCACCGGTGCGATACACACGCCGACCATGTCAGATGCTTTGCCCTATCTGCCGGATGACATCGCGGGCCAGGCGATCGATGCCGCCCGGGCCGGGGCCGCGATCCTGCATCTGCACGCCCGCAATCCGCACGACGGATCGATTTCGATGGAGCCCGCCGACTTCGCGCGTTTCCTTCCGGTCATCAAGCAGGCGACGTCGGCGGTGGTGAACATTTCCACCGGCGGCAGCATGACGAGCACGATCAGCGATCGCCTCGCTCCGGCCATGGCGGCGCGCCCGGAGATGTGCTCGCTAAACATGGGCAGCATGAATTTTTCCTTCCACCCTCTCGCCGAGCGGTATGAGAACTGGAAATTCGATTGGGAAAAGGCCTACGTAGCCAACAGCAAGAGTTATATTTTTAGAAACACGTTCGCAGATATCGAAGAGGTCGCGCAAACGCTCGCGCCGCATGATGTCAAATTCGAGCATGAAATATACGACGTCGGTCACCTGTACAATTTGAAGTTTTGCATGGATACGGGCCTTTTCAAGGCGCCCATCTTCCTTCAGTTCGTCCTCGGCATTCTCGGTGGAATCGGCGCCGATCTCGACAACCTCGTCTTCCTGAAACGGACTGCGGACCGGTTGTTTGGCGACGCGTACCGCTGGTCCGTGCTCGGCGCCGGAGCGGCGCAGATGCCACTCGCCGCCGCAGCAGTGCAACTCGGAGGGCACGTCAGGGTCGGTCTCGAGGATTCTCTCTACGTCTCTCGGGGCAGGTTGGCGGTGTCCAACGCGGAGCAGGTGGCGAAGGTCCGGCGGATCCTTGAAGATCTTGGTCATGACATCGCAACCCCGGACGAAGCGCGGACGATGCTCGGGCTGAAGGGGGGAGACCAGGTGGGCTTCTGAGACCGTTCGGTGAACGGCGATTGTCGGGTGGGTTGCCTTCCGGGTTGGAGCGTTCGTGGATCTGGCAGGGCGCTGTTCAGCATCAAGGGTTTAAAACTAGCCGCGCGAAAACCATCTTCAACAGTCAACATCAATGTTGACTGTTGAAGATGGCAAATCTAGGTTGGCTCCATGCCCGATGGCGCGCCCAAGGCGACGGGCGCTCGGTCTGAAGATAAAGGAGCTCTCGATGACGGCGGTGGATCCCGCATTGGCGCCCAACGCAGGCGCCATCTTTCGGTCCTGGCTGGCCAGGTTCGCCGCCGCGCTCGAGAAGCGAGACGCGGAAACGTTGGCGGGCATGTTTGGCGCGGATGGTTATTGGAAGGATTATCTGTCGTTCTCGTGGGAGCACCGGACCTTTTCAGGGCCATCCGAAATACGCGACGCCTTCGCCGCCAGCCTGCCGATCTTCAGGCCGCGCGCGGCGCGGGAGGCGATCGGCAGGAGTGCGCCGAAGTTGCTGCGCCGCTCCGCGAAGAAAGTCATAGAAGGTTTCTTCGACTTCGATGTCGAAATGGGGCGTGGTACGGCGTTCGTGCGGCTGCTTCACGATGAGCTGTCGCCCGACGATCCCAAGATCTGGCTGATGCTGACGTCGCTTCAGGAGCTGCGGGGTTTCGAAGAGAAGATTGGTGCGCGGCGCCCTTCAGGCGACGAATATGCCATGAACACCACGCCAAATAATTGGCAGGATGATTTTGAAGCGCGCCGCCTCTTCGCCGACCGTGATCCGGAAGTCATCATTGTGGGAGCCGGGCATGCGGGGCTCATTCTCGCCGCCAGGCTCCGGCAGATGGGTGTCGACACGCTCGTCGTTGAGAAGAATTCCCGCATCGGCGATGTTTGGCGCAATAGATACCATTCACTCACGCTGCACAACGAAAGCACCGCCAACCATATGCCATACATGCCATTTCCGGAGACCTGGCCGGTATGGCTGCCGAAGGATCAGCTCGCGGGATGGCTCGAAGCATATGCCCAAGCGATGGAACTCAACGTTTGGACCGAAACTTCCCTTGCCGGCGCATCGTTCGACGAGGCCAGCGGCACCTGGTCGGTCGACCTGCGGCAGGGCATGGACGGCTCGGGGCGCAGGCTGCGGTGCAGGCATCTCGTCATCGCCACCGGCGTCAGCGGGTCCGTTCCGAACATCGCCGATATTCCGGGGCTTTCGGACTTCAATGGAGAAGTCCGGCACTCGGGCGAGTACACGCGGGGCGCCGCGTATGCGGGCAAGCGAGCGCTGGTGATCGGCACCGGCAACAGCGCCCATGACGTCGCGCAGGACCTTCACGTCAACGGTGCGGCGCAGGTCGCCCTCTACCAGCGAAGCCCGACGTGTGTCGTCAGCTTGGTTCCGAGCGCGGCGATGGTCTTCAAGATCTACAGCGAAGGGCCTGTTGACGAGATCGACCTGCTCACATCCGCCATCCCATTCCCGGTGCTCGAAGACACCTACAAGTTCATGACAAAGCGTGCCGGTGATGCAGACAAGGAAATGCTGGATGCGCTCAACAAGGCCGGCTTTGAAACCTACTTCGGAAGGGACGGAACCGGGTTTCATATGATGTATCTGCGCGGAGAGGGCGGATATTACATCAATGTCGGCTGCTCGGATCTCATTATCGAAGGGAAGGTGGGAGTCGTCCAGGCGCGCGACGCGGACCGGTTTGTCGCGGAGGGCTTGCGGATGAAGGATGGCACCATCGTGCCCCTCGACCTCGTCGTGCTGGCGACAGGCTTCCGGAACATGCAGGAAGGCATCCGCCAGATGCTTGGCGACGAAATTGCCGATGCGCTCGGGCCGGTCTGGGGCTTCGATCAGGATTACCAGATGCGGAACATGTGGCGGCGCACGGCACGGGATGGACTGTGGCTCATGGGCGGGGCGCTGATCGATGCCAGGCTGTACTCGCGCTTTCTCGCGATCGAGATCAAGGCGTCGCTGGAAGGCCTGCTGCCGGACCGCGCTTCCATGCCGATCATTCCGCGCACCCGAGGCGACAGTTGATCTCGTTCCTCGCCGAAACGAGGAAGCGGCCTGGAGCCGCCGGTTCGTATTTTTGACCGCCGCCAGGCCAAGTTTCGCCGTCGCGGCAAGGTGGCGTCAAGCCGGACTGAACCGCGCATGCTTTCTGGTCGCTGTTCGATGGCCTGAAGGCAAGGGTGCCGACCGTCGTGATCTGCAGCAATGCCCGTCGGGCGCCCAGGAGCGCCCGCGAAAATCGGCAGCTTCATTCGGCCTTGGCGGAAGCGGCATGGTAGCCGCATCGCGAGTTATGCGGGGCCCTTGAAGGATGAGGCCGATAAATGTGTCAACTAACGTGTTGACAATCATATTTAGGCCGTTAGCCTTGGCGGAACAGAGTCTCGGCCGCAAGACACAAAGAGTGCGGCTGCGAAGCATAAATCGAAAAAATATAATCATGGGGAGGTCGGTAATGCGGGGAGTGCGGTACGTCCTATGTGTCGGCGTCGGCGGTGTGGTCATCTCGGGTGGCGCGCACGGCGCGGACCTTCCCGTGAAGGCCAGCCCTGCCGAATATGTGAAGGTGTGCGCAACCTACGGAGCGGGCTATTTCTATATCCCCGGCACCGATACCTGCTTGAAGATCGGCGGTCTCGCGCGGGTTGATGCATATGTCAACGCTGTCGGCACGTTCATTCCGACAATCGTGTCGCCTTCGGCTGCGACGGCGTTCAATGGCCCGGGCACCGCTGGCGGCTTCGGCTATCCCTTCCGCGATGACGATGATCCCCAGTACCTGACCCGGGCTCGCGCCGTCACGGAATTCGATGCGCGTACGCAGACAGAGTACGGCACGTTGCGATCCTATGTGCGCTTCGGTGCGGAATGGAACTCACAGGCGGGTGCGGGAGTGGGCGCCGGGAGCGCATTGTATTTCGAGCGGGCATTTATCCAATTTTCAGGATTTACGTTCGGATATACCCAATCATTCTTCGATCCGGGTTTGGATTATATGATGACGGTCCCGTTCACGGGGTCGTATAATTGGACGACTTTGGCGGCTTATACGGCGCAGGTCGGCGGGGGGCTGTCGGCAACGGTGTCGATCGAAGATGCCGCCAATCGGACAACAGGCGTGCAGCTGACGGGCTCGACGGTTCAGCCGATCTTCAACATAAACACCGTCGCGACCGGACTGTCCTATACGAACTTTCAGGCTGGACAGCAGCTGCCGGATTTCGTCGCCAACATCCGTCTCGATCAGGCCTGGGGCACGGCCCAAATTTCCGGAGCTCTGCATCAGGTTGTGGCGACCAGCCCTTTTTATGCGGGTTTCGTTCCCGGAGTGAACTCTTCGGATATGTGGGGTTGGGCGATCGGTGCGCATGTCGAGGTCAAGCTGCCCATGCTCGCCCCGGGTGATAGTGCTTTCATTCAAGCGAGCTATGAGCAAGGAGGTGCCAACTTCCTTGGCTTGTCGGGTGCCGGTCAGGCACGTTCGGTGGCTGTGGGCGCCATCGATCTGCAGCAGGTGGGAGGAGGGTTGTCCGGCACCGGCGCATTCTACAATATAGCTGACGCGGTCGCCACCAACCTGCTTGGCGACTACAGCCTGACCTCCGGATGGGCAGTCCAGGGCCAATTCCGCCATTATTGGGTACCAACCGTGCGCTCAGCGTTCGCGCTCGGCTATGTGTCCTATCAGGTGCCCCAAAACATTGTCGCGGCGTTCGATTTCAATCTTTATCAGGCAGTGTTCAATACCATTTGGTCGCCGGTAAAGAACGTCGATGTCGGATTTGAAGTTCTGTATACGAAGGTGGATGGATCCGTGCCGCTTGGAAATTATTCGGCGGTCAACGCGACGGGCGGGTTTCAGGGGTCTCTGGTCGGCGGTTCGACCGATATCTGGTCCGGCGGCGTTCGGGTGCAGCGCATTTTTTGATCGGCTTCCTCCAAGGCCGGCTCCTGGAGCCCCGGCAGTGTCCTGCCGGGGCTTCTTTTTGATGGGAGTGTCCGGTTCCGCCTGGCTGGGATTCTGCTGCGCCGGCCGGGTGCAGATTTCCTCGCGGAGGTAGTCGTGCGCGTCAGCCCAGCGGAGCAACATGCGTATCGCGCTCGGGTCGCCTCCCCCACGTCTTCCAATTGATGTGGTGGCGATGGAATTCGTTTCATCAACACTATCGTTGACTATAAAATCGCATTTGGTATGTTTCTTATGAAGGCATGAACTTTCAATAAAAATAAATTCAGGTGCTTTGTACCTAAATAATATGTGGAGGAAAGAGAAATGAAGCTCAGCAGGCGACAATTTTCGGGAGCCCTCGCGTCAGCGATGGTCGGCGTGGTGGCGGGCCCGCGGCTGGGACGCGCGGAAGCCAAGCCGATTCGCATCGGCGTAATCACGTCCCTCACCGGGTTCGCGCAAATCTACGGCGAAGCGAACCGCATCGGCGCAGAGATTGCCGCCGAGCGGATCAATGCCGCCGGTGGGGTTGGTGGGCGAAAGATCGAAATTGTGCTGCGCGACGACAAGGCTTCGTCGGACAGCACGGTGGCTGCCTTCCGGGATCTGGCAGCCCAGGGCGTTCGCTTGTTTCTGGCCGGTCCAATCTCCTCCACCGTGGTTGCCCTGGCCCCCTTGTTCAAGGATACGGACAATGTGCTGATCGCAGCCGGGCCGAACAACCTGTCCATTACCCATGAACTGTTCAACAAGAACGTGTTTCGTCTCCAGCTCACCTCGGTGCCAGTTTTTGCCGGACTGGGAAAGGTGGTTGCGGACAAGGCGCCCGAAGTGCGCGACTGGATTGCGATCAGCTCGGATCAGCAGGCCAATATCGACCTTTCCAACATCTTTATGGCATCGCTGAAGAAGGCCCATGCGGCGAAAGGCGTGGATGTCACCATTCGAGATATCGTTCTGACCAAGGCCGGCGCCGGCGATTTTCGCGCGCAGATCTCGAGCCTGATGAATTCCGGCGCCACCGGCGTATTGAATTCGCTCGTCGGCTCCGACAGCCTGACCTTCTACAAGCAGGCAAAATCGTTCGGCCTCGATCGCAAGGTGAAAGTATTCGCCGACGTCAGTGCCAACCTGAATTCGATGAAGACGATCGCCAGTGCCGTTCCGCAATCGGTGTGGACGCCCTATTATTGGTATGCTCAGGGCGACGGAAATCCGGTGTCGCAGGAATTGTACAAGATCGCCACCGAGCGGACCGGGACGCCCTTTCCCTATGGTTTCATTGCCCTTGCCCATGACTCCGTGATCGCCTTGGCCGACGCGATCAGAAGGGCCGGATCCGATAGCGCCCCGGCGGTGATCGCCGCGCTCGAAGAGGGGCGGCCGCTGGGAGCGGTGGGTCCTGTGGTCTTCCGTAAAGAAGATCACACCTACACCGGCGAGATGACCTTCATCAATTTCGGAGCAGCGCCGAAAGAACCCGAAGGCCTCCAGGTTAACGATGTCGTACGGCTGCTGTCCATCGACTATATCGAGCCCGCGACGCCCGGACTGCCCTACATCCTGAAATGACCGGACCGGCCCCGCCTGGCAAACATGCCCGGCGGGGCCGTCGCAAGATTTCAGCGCGCGTCCTGCACCTTGCCGGTCGTCGTCACAGGAGAAGCATGGGTGAGACGGGGCTCGCCGTGCCGCCCACGATCTTCAGCGGGTTGATCGTCAGCAGGGCGGCAAAAGTTCGCCCCGCCACGGCCTCCAGGTCGAGGAGTTCAACGAACAGAACGCCTTCGCCCTGCATCAGTCGCACGTGGAGCGGGGTCGCCCATCCCGGAACGCCGGACGGTATCACCTCGACCGCCATATTGTCGGCGCCGACAATCGCAATCTTGCGCTCCTTGATCCAGTCGATGCAGTCAGCTCCCAGGCCGGGCGATGAGCGTTCGTGGGATTCACCTGAGTAATACGCCTTCAGCGATCCTGTCCGAACAAACAGGGCGTCTCCCGGCAGGCATTCGAGACCCGCCGCGGTGATGAGTTCGTCGAGCCTTTGAGCCGGGATTGCCTCGCCTGGCGACAGCCAGCTGCGTCCATCCGGGACCGCATCGACCACGATCACCCGTGTCACGATGGGGGGAATGGTTTCGGCGCCGAGCTGCCTGGCACCGAAACTGCTGACCTCGCTCGCCGGGATGCCGCCGAACATGTGCCCGCCGCAGAAGACATGGCACAGGGCATCGACGTGCGTGGTCCCATGGGTGGACAGCATGATGACGTCGTCGGAAAAGCCGAAGCCTTCCACTTCACGGCGCACGCCGACCGCATAGTCCCCCCCGTCGCGACGCATGAAATGCTGCGTCGGGGTTCGCATCGGCGCGATCGGGCCTCCGCCGTCGACGATTCGCATCCCGACGGACAGGGGCTTGAATTGCTTGACGGTCGCAATGCCTCTGGCGACCGCCGCCTCGTCGATGTATCGCAAAGCTCCGCTTTGGGTGGTTGGGGCGCCGGAATACCTGGCTCGGTTCACGAAAAATGCTCCGAATAGATGGTGTATGCAAACGTGTGAGGGGTGATCACTCGTGCCTTATTGCAGTGCAAAATAAAAGGCGCGTGCTCGTCAGTCAACAGTGATGTTGATTTTTTGGATGAGTGTCAACAAGTGCGTTGACTAACCCTGCTCACCCCCCTAGCCTCTGAAGAGCTCTGGAGGACCAATTGACCAACGCGCAAGGAAACATCGCTTCCGCGAACCCGGCCGTGGTGGAAGACGCCGTCATCGTCGAGCGGAACGGCGACCATACGGTGTTGCGGATCAACCGCCCGGAGCAGCGGAACGCGCTCTCGAACGAGGTCCTTGCCGGATTGCGCGAGGGTGTCGCCGCGGTCAAGGCGGATCGGTCCGCGCGGGTGCTCGTTCTCGCCGGCACCGGGGACGAGGCGTTCTGTGCCGGTGGAAACCTGCGCCAGATGGGCGATGCGAGCTCGGATGCCTATGAAGCGCACCGGGGGCGCAGCCAGCTGGCTGCGCTTTTCCGCGACCTTTGGGAGCTGGGCAAGCCCACCGTCGCCCGCGTGCCGGGGTACGCCCTCGCAGGGGGCTTCGGGCTCGCCGCCGCGTGCGATTTCATCATCGCCAGCGAGCGGGCTGTGTTCGGCATCCCTGAAATTTCCATTGGCCTGTGGCCCTACATGATCTCTGTGCCGCTCCTCCATGCCATGGCGCCGAAGCAGGCCCTCAAGCTGATGATGACCGGAGAGCGGGTCGGCGCTGCGGAAGGCCTGCGGCTGGGCTTCGTGACGGAGATCGCACCGCACGCGGAGCTGGACGCGGTGCTGGCGAAATTCGTCGGGCGGCTGGCCGATGCCTCCCCGCAGTCCATGGCCCTCGGCCGCACCGCGTTCTATGCCGTGCTCAATCACGATGTCGACGCGCGGCTCCGCATGCTGGAGGCGCTGCTGACCGTCAATCTCTCGATGCCGGACGCCGTGGAAGGTCTTGCGGCCTTCGTGCAGAAGCGGACGGCCTCATGGAAGAGCGGTGCATGATGCCGGGCCCGGCGGACGCGACGCTCGAACCGGGACCGCGCATTTCGGTTTGCGAAGTCTGGCTGCGGGACGGAATCCAGGGCTGGCCCACCTTCGTGGAGACATCGGACAAGATCCGCATGCTTCAGGCGATCGCGGCCGCCGGCGTCGGAGAAGTGGATGTCACATCGTTCGTCTCCCGCCGGCTGGTGCCGCAGTTCGCGGATGCCGAGCAGGTGCTGGCCGCCCACGTCCCTGCCCGAGTTCGGGTGCTCACGGCAAGCGTCGCCGGCGCCGCGCGCGTCGTTGAACTGCACCGGCGCACGGGTGCCATCGCCCGCTGCGGTATGCCCTTTTCGGTCAGCGAAGCGCACAATATCGCCAATCTGCGGCGCACCCACAGCGAGCATCGCGAGCAGCTCGCGCGCATCTTCGACATGCTTGGCGAGGCGGGAATCGAACCTCTTCTGGGGGTGGTGACCGCGTTCGGATGTCCCATCAGAGGGGCCGTTCACCCGGAGGAGGCGCTGGCCATTGCGCAGTGGGGCCATGGTCACGGTGTCACCGCCATCATGTTCGGCGACACCACGGGCATGGCAAACCCGCGCGGTGTTGCCCGGCTGTTCGGCGAAGCCCGAGCCATCGGGCCGGAGATCGAACTGATCGCCCATTTCCACGACAACCGCGGGTGCGGCGTCGCCAACTCGCTCGCGGCCATCGCGAACGGCGCGCGCGCAGTGGATAGTTGCCTCGGCGGCCTCGGCGGCGAGCCGAGGGGCGTCGAACTGGGTGTCGTGGGCGATCAGGGCAACACCACGACCGAGGACCTTGTCGCGGTCCTGTCCGAGATGGGCATCGACACCGGCATAGACCTCGCTCGCCTGATGGCCGCCGGCTTGCTCGCGGAGGATATCCTCGGTCGTCCGCTGGCGAGCCGCGTCCAGCGTGCAGGTCTCGTCGCCAACGTGGGAGACGCAATTGGGCCGAGTTTCCCTCAGTCTTGAGGATGGCATCGCGACCATCACGCTTGACAACCCGGCAAGCCACAATGCGGTGGATGAGCCCATGCGCGCCGGCCTTGCCGAGGCCTATGCCGCGATCGAGGCGGACGAGCGCGTCCGCGTCGCCATCATCCGCGGCAGCGAGGACGGTTCGTTCTGCTCCGGCGGATCGATCGACGGCTATCTCGAGACGAATGCCTTCGGGCCGGAAGGTTCAGGTCCGCCGAAGATTCCTCGGCCCTATCCTTCGCGCAAGCCCTATATCGCGGCGATAACGGGATACGCCCTCGGCGGCGGCTTCAGCCTCGCCATCAGCTGCGACCTGCGCATTGCCGGACGACATGCGCAGATGGGCCCGACCGGGCTCAGGCTCGGCGCGGTTCAGGGTGCCCAGACCATCAGCCGCCTGACGCGGCTGATCGGCGCCAGCAGGGCGCTCGGGATCCTGCTTCTGTCCCAGCGCGTCGGCGCCGAGGAGGCCGAGCGCATCGGTCTCGTGCATGCCGTTGCCGAGGAGGGGGCGGTCTTCGAGACGGCGTTGTCATGGGCGGGCGCGATCGCGCGGTTCGATCCCTGGGCCGTTCAGAAGACAAAGCAGCTTGTCTACGAGGCGCAGCACCTGCCTCTCGCCGAGGCCGTGGCATGGGAAGACGAAGTGGCTGCGGAAGGCTACCGGCGTCCTGAGGCCCTGGCCGGATTCCTCGCATTCAAGACACGCCGGAGACAGGGACCATAATGGCGAAGGAGAAATCCGGACCTCTCGCAGGTGTCAGGGTGGTGCATCTGGCATCCCTCGGGCCGGGCCCCTACGCGACGATGCTCCTGGCCGATATGGGATGCGACGTGGTCATCGTCGACCGGACGTCACCGATGCAGGTCTCGGTCCGACCCGCTGCGGACCCCCGCAGGCGCGGCCAGTCCAGCATCGCGCTCGACCTGAAGAACGTGGAGGCGCGGACCGTCCTGCTGGATCTCGTCGGGCGCGCGGATGTGCTGATCGAGGGAATGCGGCCGGGGGTGGCCGAGCGCCTCGGGGTGGGGCCGACGACGTGCCTCGGGCTCAACCCGAGGCTGATCTATGCGCGCGTGACGGGATGGGGCCAGACCGGTCCGCTGGCCGATCGGGCCGGCCATGACATCAACTACATCGCACTCAGCGGCGCCCTGGATGCCATGGGGCCGCCGGACACGCCGCCGCCCGTCCCCTCAATCTGCTGGGCGATTATGCGGGCGGTGGGGTGTTCGTGGCGCTCGGCATCGTTGCGGCGCTCTGTGAGCGCGAGCGTACGGGAAAGGGCCAAACGCTGGATGCGGCCATTGTCGACGGCGTCGCATCGCTCACCGCCGCGACCCTTGGCATGCTGGCCGAGGGTCAGTGGGGCCCGCGCGGTACCAACGCGTTCGACGGATCGGCGCCCTGGTACCGGACCTACGCTACGCGCGACGGAGGCTTCATCGCGGTCGGAGCAATCGAGCCGCCGTTCTACGACGCCTTGGTCAGGGGATTGGGTCTCGATCCCCACCTGTGCGCGCGCGAGGATCCGGGCCGCTGGCCCGAGATCGCCGAAATGTTCGCGGCAAGCTTCCGCCGCCACGATCGAGCCCATTGGGAGGCGACCTTCGCCGAAACCGACGCCTGTGTCTCGCCGGTGCTCAGCTTCGGGGAGGCCTTCGCGCACCCCCACCACGTCGCGCGAAGAACCTATATGGGCCGGCCTGGCATGGCGCAGCCCGCGCCGGCGCCGCGTTTCGGCAGTGGCGGGGCGACGGCGGACCCGGCAGCCTCGCCCGCGCCCGGAGCGCACACGGACCGGGTGATGCGCGACCTCGGGCGAACCGAGGCGGAAATTGCAAGGATGCGCGCCTTAGGCGCCGTGGCCTGACACCGGAGGAGCCCAATGGAATATCTGAACGGGATCGCGCCAGCCGACGCCATGGTGCATGTGCTGCTGGAGCGCCGCGCCGCGGAGACGCCTGAGGCGACTTTCTTCAGCTTTGGCGATGGCGTCCACACGCTCGGCGACTTCAATGCCGCGTCGAACAGGCTGGCACGCAACCTCGAGACCTTCGGCATCACCACCGGCACCCACGTGGCCGTGCTGATGGAAACGTCGGTCGACTACCTATGCCTCTGGCTTGCGCTGTCCAAACTTGGAGCGGTGGAGATTCCGATCAATACCGCCTTCCGCGGCGATCTCCTGAAACATGTTCTGGCGACCTGCGAAGCCACTGTCTGCATCCTTGATGACAAGTTCACGGATGTGTTTCGAGCGGTCTATCCGGAAGGCGCTCCTTTCGAGCTGGTTTTTTGTCGGTCGGGGGACGCCGTGGCTCCGGCCGGCGTGTTCCGGGACTTTCGATCGCTGCTCGATCCCGCCGACGACAGCGACCTTCGCAAGCCTTTGCAACACGACGCCATCGCGAGCATCATCTTCACTTCCGGCACCACGGGCCCCTCCAAGGGCGTGATGCTTTCGCACCATTATCTTTGTGCCTACGGTCTCATGTATGCCGAGATCAACGGGCTTCAGGACGACGACGTCATCCTGAATTTCCTGCCGTTCTTCCACATCGCAGCCAAGTTTCTCACCATCGCCACGCTCGCCTGCGGCGGGCGCATGCGGCTTCAGCCGCGTCTCAGCATCTCGACGTTCTGGGACGAGGTGCGGGCACACCGGGTGACGAACTTCGTCGGCGTCGGGGGAATCTGCAACATGCTGATTTCGCGCCCCGAGAACCCGGATGACGCCAACTCGACGATCCGGACCATCTACGCGGTTCCCGATCCCGCCGACATCCATCGGGAAATCGAGCGCCGCTTCGGTTGCAAGCTGACCACCGTCTATGGCTCGACGGAGGTGGGGCTTCCCCTGTTCCGCGGCGTTCACG
The DNA here is from genome assembly GCF_016807805.1 of Xanthobacter dioxanivorans. Taxonomy (NCBI): domain Bacteria; kingdom Pseudomonadati; phylum Pseudomonadota; class Alphaproteobacteria; order Hyphomicrobiales; family Xanthobacteraceae; genus Xanthobacter; species Xanthobacter dioxanivorans. The sequence goes on from NZ_CP063362.1 coordinate 2,165,504, forward strand.
ACGCGTATCGGCCGGGCTCCTGTGGCCGGATCAGCCCTTATTGCGACGTTCAGATCGTGGACCAGAACGACCAGCCGCTGGGCGTCGGGGAAACCGGAGAGATCGTGGTGCGGCCCAAGAGGCCCTTCCTGATCGGCTCGGGATACGTTTCCATGCCGGACCGGACGATCAGTGCGTGGCGCAATCTTTGGCTGCACTCTGGGGATCGCGGTCATTTCGATGCGGACGGGTGGTATTATTTCGATGACCGCGCCACGGATTCAATCCGACGTCGCGGCGAAAACATCTCATCCTTCGAGGTGGAGTTGCTGGTGGCGAAGCATCCGGCCGTGGCGGAGGCGGTGGCGGTGGCCACTCCCTCCGAGGTCGGCGAAGACGAGGTCTGGGTACTGGTTCTGCTGCGCGAGAATCACACCCTGTTGCCGGAGGACCTGCTGCGGCACTGTTCCCTGCATATGCCGTATTTCATGATACCCAGATTTATCGATATTGTTGATGATCTGCCTAGAACGTCTACCGCGAAGGTCGAGAAATACAAGATCCGGGCCACCGGACGGAGTGCTTGCACCTGGGATCGCGAGGCCGCGGGATGGACCGTGACCCGCCATGGCGTCTTTCCGCCGGGATCCTGGGACGCTTCCAGGGCGGGCGATGTTCCTGTGCCATTGGGCGGCGCGCCAGCCCGGGCGACAGATCAAGGCGATATATACCGTCAACATACATGTTGACGTTCGACATGGTTTGATCTAATACATAAGAAAGAACAACTATCATAACCGGGAGGCTCGTTTGATTGATGTTCGTGATGCGATGCGTCGCGCTGCCGAATGGCACCAGAATCGCACCGCGGTGATCAGTGGCGATCGAACGCTCACGTTCGGCGAGGCCTGGACGCGGGGGATCAGGCTGGCCAATGGCCTGCTCGCCATGGGCCTGAGGCCACAGGACCGCATCGCGGTTCTGGAGGACAATTGCGTAGAAGCGGCTGATTTCTTCCTGGCTGCGGCCATCGGAAATTTCGTGCGCGTCCCGTTGTACAAGCGCAATTCGCCGGAAGCGCACGCGCACATGATCGGTCATACGGGCTGCCGTGCGGCGGTGGTGTCGGAGGCCTACGCTCACGAACTCGCCCATGCTCGGGACACCCTTCCGGGTCTCGATCAGGTCATCGTCCGCGATGATGGTTACGAGGCCTGGCTGGCGCAGCAGTCGGACGTTGATCCTGACCCTGTGATCGATCTGGACGACCTCTACATCATCCGTCATTCCGGCGGAACGACTGGCCTGCCGAAAGGCATGGCCTTTTCCCACCGGCAATGGATGAACATGGAGCGCGACTGGATCCTGCGCCTGCCCCCCATCGAGGCGGGCGATGCGTGCGTCCATGTTGCGCCGATCTCCCATGGCTCCGGTTATCTCTTCATTCCGGTTTGGATGGCCGGCGGCTATAATGTTCTCGCCCCCAAGTTCGACGCGCCCAAGGTGCTAAAGCTGCTCGCGCAGCACGGGGGATACTTCTTTACGGTTCCCACGATGGTCGGCGACCTGGTGAGCGCGCGCGCCGACGCCCGCGACCTTGCTTTCGACGGGCTCAAGGCCATGGTCATCGGCGGATCGCCCATCATGCCGTCGACGGCCCTGGCGGCGCGCGAGATCTTCGGCCATCGTCTGCACCAGATGTACGGCGAGACCGAAGCCACGCCGGCCGCATGGATGACCCCGAACGAATGGTTCGCCGAGGTGCCTGGCTCGAATCCGTTGCTGGCGGCGGGCAAGGTGATGCCCTTCGCATACCTGGAAATCAGGGATGAGGCTGGTCGGCGGCTGCCGGTCGGGGAGGTCGGTGTCGTCACCATCAAGAACGACGGACAGATCGAAGCGATCTGGAACGAGCCCGAGCTCACCAAACAGCGGCTGATCGACGGTTGGCTGGTGACTGGCGACGTCGGCCGGCTGGACGAGAACGGCTATCTCTATCTCGTCGACCGGAAGGACGACATGATCATCTCCGGCGGCTTCAACATCTGGCCGGCCGAACTGGAGCTGGCCATTTCCACCCTGCCAGAGGTCCGCGAGGTTGCCGTGGTTCGCGGCCCCCACGAACGCTGGGGAGAAACGCCGATAGCCATCGTAGTCCTGCATGACGGGGAGCTGTTGACGGAGGAGCAGGTCGTCGATTGCTGCAAGGAACGCCTGGGGCCGTTGAAACGCCCGACCAAGGTGATCTTTCGCGGCGAGCCCTTGCCGCGCACGCCGGTGGGAAAGGTTCAGCGGAAAGCCTTGCGGGAGGCGTTCTGGGCGAAAGAGGGCGCGCTGCAGGGCTCCTAATGCCCACATCCGCCTCGTCGCGGCCCTCGCGGGATGCCGGAGCCCGGACCGATCGCGCTCCGGGAGCGCGCGCGGACCATGCGGGCCATGCCGCCGCGTGGCCTGCTTGCGCCCCCGGCACCCGCCCGCGGCAGCGGGCGGGTGCCATTGACATTGCCAATGCCTCGGAGTTGCGACGCCGGAGATAATCCAACATGCGTCGTGCAGGAGCCGAATGATGCTTGAGTCAAGTCTGTTCCTTGTCGCGAACGGAGTCTCCATCGGTATAACGCTATTTATCGCCGCGTCCGGGCTCGCGATACTTTTCGGCATTCTCAAGATGCTGAATTTCGCCCATGGCAGCTTCATCATGGTCGGCGCCTATCTCGCGAGCACGCTGCTCAGCGCTGTCCCAGGCTATGGGATTGCAGCCTTCCTTGGGATTGCCGCTGTGGCCGGCATCCTCGTCGGGCTCGCGGGTCTGGTGGTGGATCGGGTCATCTTTCGGCGGCTTCAAGGACTGGACGAAGCGGTTGCCCTCATCGCGACTTTCGCTTTGATGCTTGTGGTGGACGGCGGAGTGGAGTTGATCTGGGGGCCTCACTATATTTCGGTGGATGTCCCGCAGGGCTTGGATGGGGCGATTTTCCTGGGACCGCTTGCGATCCCTTCGTTTTCCGTGCTTCTGCTTGTGGTCGGGGTTGTGCTTTTCCTGCTCGTGGATCTTGTGCTGACCCGGTCGTGGATGGGGAAGACGCTGCAGGCCGTTTCCGATGATCGGTGGATCATGGACATTCTCGGGCACAATCCCCGTCAGCTCGAAATCCTCGCAGTCTTCTTTGCCTTCTTCCTCGCAGGCTTTGCCGGAGCGGTCCTGTCGCCCAACCAGGTGCTCGCACCGGACCTCGGGCGGCATATGATCATCCAGGCCTTTGCCGTGGTGGTGGTGGGTGGGCTCGGCAGCATCAGGGGCGCTTTTCTGGCGGCGATGCTGCTCGGGATAGCTGAAAGCTTCGGCTCCACTGTCATGCCCAGCTTGTCCCTTTATCTCGGCATGATCGTGATCCTCATTTTGCGGCCGCAAGGGCTTGTCGCGCGGCGGATCTCGCCGCGGCCCGGCTTCTGGTCCTGGTCTTGGCTCTGGGAAGGGCTGGGAAGCGCGGCCAAGGGCCGGGAGGGCGCCACGCCCGCCGGAGTTAGCGGGAAGAGTGTTCCGGATGCGTTCCACTCCGCGCCGGCCTCGGCGCGACCCGGCGGAGGCTCCGTGGCCGAGACGGCATGTTTCATCCTTCTCTTTCTGGCCCTGGTGTCCGTTCCGTTCTGGGCGGGGGCGGGTCTGGTCTTCGTCGTCGGCATCGGGTTGATTTCGGCCGTCTTCTCCATGTCGTGGAACCTGATGTTCGGCTTCGCCGGGGTGGCGAGCTTCGGACATGCGGCGTTCTTCGCCATCGGTGCCTACCTTTCGGCCTATGCGCTCAAGTATGAGCCGGGGGTGTCCTTTGGCTTCGTTCTCGCCGGAGCATTCGTCCTTGGGGGGCTCGTGGCGGTTCCGGTGGGCATACTGGCCCTGCGTCGGGCTACCGGAGTCCAGCTCGCCATCCTCACGCTGGCGCTGGCCGAGGTTCTGCGCGTGCTTATCAGCTATGCGCCCGCCCTCGGGCGCGACGAGGGGTTAAGCGCCGTGCCGCGGCCCAGCATCGGATTTGGAAGCTGGTCCATTCATCTTGCCTCCGATGCACGCTACTATTTTTTCCTTTGTGCCGCTTGCGGGTTGATGATCTGGATTCTGCGCAATGTCTGCCGAAGCAGCTTTGGGCGGACGCTGCGTGCCATCCGGCAGGATGCTGAGCGGTCGATGTTCCTCGGCATCAATGTCGACCGCTTCCGGCTGCAGGCATTCGTGCTGGCCGCTGCGATCGCGGCCTATGTCGGGGCCCTGTCTGCGCCGTTGAGCCAGATCGTGACCCCTCAGGTCGCGGGCATCTCGAGGTCGACCGAGCCCATGTTGCACACGCTGCTGGGAGGCGCGGGATCGTTCTGGGGGCCTGCTCTGGGCACGGCGATTTTTTCCGCCATTGACTACGGGACCCGCACGTTCGCCGGCTTGTCGGAGTTCATTATGGGAATAACGCTGCTCCTCGTGGTCCTGGTGGCGCCGTCTGGGGTGGCAGGGCTTTTCAGGAGGTTATTGCGCCGATTGTTTTCGGCGAGATCCTCGGGCGCAGCATCGGTGCCAAGTCCTGCGGTGGAGAGGCTGTGATGTCACCTCTTCTCAGGGCGGAAGGCCTTTGCAAGACCTATGGCGGATTTCATGCCTTGAAAGATGTTTCATTTGAAGTCATGGCAGGGGAGACGCTGGCCATAATCGGACCGAATGGAGCCGGAAAGACCACGCTCTTCAAGATGTTGACGGGCGAAGTCGTGAGGACCAGCGGGCAGATTTTTCTCCGCGATGCCGACATCACACGTGTCTCGGCGGAGATGAGGACCCGAATGGGGTTGGGTCGGACCTTTCAGATCGTCAGGGTTTTTCCGGAGTTCAGCCTCATGGAGAACCTCATCGTCGCCATCGAAGCGCGTCAGCGCGCGCGAGGTCGCCGGAATGGCATCCTGAACGTTCGCCCGTCACAGGCGGTCGCCGACGAGGCCCATCATCGGCTCGCCATGATGGGAATTGCCAGGTTGCATGGAACGGAGGCGCGGCACATTTCGCTGGGCGACCGCAAGCGCCTGGAGTTGGCCATGACGCTGGCTATGGAGCCGTCGGTCCTGATGTTGGACGAGCCCACCGCGGGCATGTCGCCTTCCGAGCGGATCGCCATCATCGATCTCATACAACGCACCAAGGAGGAGCAGCGGCTCACGATCTTGTTCACCGAGCACGACATGGATTTCGTCTTCCAGCTGGCGCAGCATCTGATGGTGATGAACCAGGGAGAGCGTATATTTTTCGGGCCCCCGGAGGCGGTGAAAACGAACGCGGTTGTCCAGGAAATCTACCTCGGGAAGGATCTCGCACATGCTTGAGGTGAGTGGTCTTAATTCCTACTATGGAGAAAGCCACATTCTTCATGGCATCGATCTTACGGTACCGGCGGGTGGGCGTGTGGCTCTCATCGGGAGAAATGGAGCCGGCAAGAGCACGTTTCTGAAGAGCCTGATGGGTGCCGGCCCGACGGCGCGAGGCGAGATCCGCTGGGATGGCCGAAATCTTAAGGCGATGGCGCCTTATGCCCGTGCGCGGCTGGGAATGGCCTTTGTCCCGGAAGACCGGCGCATTCTCGGGAACCTGACTGTCTTCGAGAACCTGAAGATTGTCCGGGGCCACACGTCATCGGGCCGGATGGCGACGCCGGAGGAAATTTTGGATCAGTTTCCACTGCTCAAGCCGCTGAAGGAACGCCTTGGCGGCGTGTTGAGCGGTGGCCAGCAGCAGTTGCTCGCTTTGGCGCGTGCTGAGATCTCCAATCCGCGACTTCTGCTTCTCGACGAGCCTACGGAAGGTCTGGCGCCGGTGATCGTCGAGAACATGGTGGCCGATGTGCAGCGTATTTGTAGGAACGGGTGCTCCCTTCTCCTGTGCGAGCAGAGCCTCTGGTTTTCTCGCCGATGCACGGATTATGTGCATGTCATCGATAGCGGACGTCTCGTGTTTTCTGGTCTCTGGCAAGAGCTCGATGCAGCTGAAGATGTAATGAAAAGATACATTGGAATATAATATTAAGAAAAATACAGCATGGTGAGCCTCGACAATTTAAATCAATAATTGAAATTTTCCACTTGAGAAAGCTATAACATCTTGCGTGATGGTGGCGAAGGGCGGTTCGAGCGATCAGTCGCGATGGGTATATTTTGTTGATTCCTGGGAATTTGTTCTCGGTGATCCGGTGTTGAATATCATGTTCCCTTAAATCGAGGTGGGCGCCGTTCCAGGAAGGCGAGCTTTCCTTCTTCGTGGTCTTCGGTGCCTGCCAGGAGCGGCTGCCCGTCCAGCTCCCAATCGAGCACTTCTTCGAGCCGGGCCGGACCGCGCGCCAGGGCGGCCTTGATTTGCGAAACCGACCCCGGCGCCGCATCGGCGAATCGGGATGCGCACCGGATGGCTTCATCCAGGGTGCCTCCCTCGGAAGCAAGATGGTCCGCAATGCCAAGGCGCGCGGCTTCCGCCGCGTCCAGCACGTTGCCGCTCAGCATCAGCGCCTTGGCTCGCCCAAGGCCGACCCGTCCCGGAAGTGACCACAGAAGGCCGAGGTCCGGCATCAGTCCCACCTTCGCGAACGCCGCGGAGAAACGGGCAGTCGGGCCGGCCACCACTTGGTCACACAGCAGGGCCAGGGAAAAGCCCGCGCCATAGGCTGGCCCGTCCACCGCCGCGACGAAGACCTTCGGGCTTCGTGTGATCAGGCGGATCGCGCTACGCCAGCCCTCGAGCCGCGCCCGGCGCTCGAGCATGCAGCGAGAGCGCATTTCGCCCAGATCGCCGCCGGAGCAAAAGGCGCCCCCCGCCCCGGTCAGCACCACCGCACGGTAGGAGGGATCGGCGGCAATCTCACCCAGCAGCGGCACAAGCGCCTCTCGGATGGCATCGCCGATCGCGTTGCGCTTGTCCGGTCGATTGAGCGTGAGGATTGCGATCGAGCCTTGCCGGTCCAGGAGCACCGCGTCGTTCATGGCGTTTGCCTCAGTGTGGTGGCGCCGGTGGCACCCGGCGTCGGGATCTCCGGCTCCGCGTTGCGAAGGGTCGCCGCGGAGGGGGCGCAAGCCCGATTCTCCCGCCCCCCCCGCCCGGCCTGGGCGCGCGCTGCGGTGGGAAATCGCCGGGCCCCGGGCAGGACGTTGCATGAATCGCCCCGGTGACCTATTCATATATTGGTCAGTCCATTATATCAATGTATACGACCCCGAAAAGGGGCTTCGCGGAGGAAGCAAGGGCAATGAACAGTTCAACGGGACACGCTCGCGCGTGGTGGCCGGGTGTCCGCCGGCGAACGGTCGGTGCACCTCCGCGCCGGGGGGGGGCGGCGTTTGCCAGCCTCGGCCTCGCCGCCTTTCTGGCCCTGTGTGGCGGATCGGCGGCCTGGGCGGTCAAGATCGGCGTTCTGACCGACATGAGCGGCGTCATCGGCGACGCCGCCGGCCAAGGCTCCGTGGTGGCGGCCGAGCTCGCCGTAGAAGACATGGGTGGCCCGGTTCTCGGCAAGCCCGTCGAAATCGTCAGCGCCGACCACCAGTTCAAGCCCGATCTGGCGGCGACCATCACCCGGCGCTGGTTCGACGTGGAGGGCGTGGACGCGGTGGCCGATCTCACCGTGTCGCCCATCGCCCTGGCGGCGCAGCAGATCGGACGTGACAAGAACAAGATCATCCTGATCGCCGGATCCGGAACGCAGGCCCTGTTCGGGACCAACTGCACCTCCACCAGCTTCGTCTGGATGTTCGATACCGCGCTGCAGACCAGGGCCGCCGTTCAGGCCGCCGCCGAGCCCGGGGCGAAATGGTTCCTCATCAGCCCCGCCTACACCTATGGCATCGAGATGGAAACCTTGATGCGCAAGCAGATCGAGGCCCAGGGTGGCACCGTGATCGGCGCAACGCGGATGCCTGTGGGGACCATGGATTACGGCTCGGTAATCACCTCCGCCCAGGCCTCCGGAGCCACCTATATCGGCTTCGCGCAGGCCGGCCACGACGCGATCCGTCTGGTCCAGCAGGCGCACGACTTTGGCGTAGCGCGCGGCGGGCAAAAGCTGGTTGCGCAGTTTCTCTTCATCACCGACGTGAACAGCATGGACCGGAAGGCGGTGGACGACCTCCTCATCCCCACGCCGTTCTACTGGAATACGAATGATGCGACGCGGGCCTTCAGCAAGCGCTTCTTCGAACGTATGAAACGCCCGCCGACCCTGATTCAGGCCGGGGTCTACAGCTCCGTGCTGCACTATCTGAAGGCGGTGAAGGCGGCGGGAACCGTGGACGCGACCGCGGTTGCCGCCGCCATGCGGGCCATGCGGGTGAACGATGCCACGATAGTGGACGGCCTCATCCGCGAGGACGGTCGGCTGATGCGCGACATGTATCTCATGCGCATCAAGCCGGCGGAAAAGGTCAAAGTGGCATGGGACTATTTCGAGGTCGTCAAGGCCATTCCCCTCGACCCCGCCCAGCGCTCGACATCCAATCCCGCGTGCACACGGCATTGAGGTAAATCCGGGCGCCCCTCGGGAGCGCCCGGCGCCGTACCGGGGTCTACGGCGAGCCCGCCCGGTCCTCAGCTCGACCGACCTGCGGCAAGATAGGTCGCGCCGACCCGGTCACGGTGGTCGTCGCTTCCGCCGAACAGGGCCGCCAGCACCATCAGCCGCTTGTAATACTGGCCCACCGCGTATTCGGCGGTAAGGCCGATGCCTCCGTGAAGCTGGATCGCAGCTTCGCCCACCAGCCGGCCGGCCTTCGCGGCCCGCGCCTTCGCGGCGGAGGCCATCGTGCTGCGTTGATCAGGATCGTCGAGCGAAGCCGCCGCGGCGGTCACCAGATTTTCCGTCAGCTGCAGGTCCAGCACCATGTCGGCGAAACGGTGGCGCAGGGCCTGGAATGACGCGAGCGACGCCCCGAACTGCCGGCGCGTCGCGAGATGTTCGCGCGTCAACTCGACCGCGCCGCGCATGGCGCCCACCGCCTCGGCGGCTGCGGCGATCGCCGCCCGGTCGCTGGCGCGGGCCAGCGCCGCGTCCGCTTCGCGACCACGCAGCAGGACGGTCCCGGCGGGGATCTCGGCCCGGATGTCGAGGTCGCTGGCGCGGCGCTCGTCCATGAGCACGACATCGCGCCGGCGAATGCCCGGGTCGTGCGCGTCGACGCGGACGATCAGGCTCTCGCCAGTCGCACCGTCGCGTGCCGACACCAGGATCTCGTCGGCCTCGTCCAGGCCGAGGACGAGCGACTTGCACGCGCGCAGGAGAAGACTCGTTCCGCCCTCCGAGACCTCCGCCGAGGGGGCCTGCCCGCAGGCCCGCCCCGGCTCGTCGTCCGCCACTGTCAGGCGCCGCGCGCCGGCCACCACCTGCCGCAGCAGATCCGCACCGGCGGGGGCGGAGCCGAGGATTTCGACGGCCATCACGGCACAGGGGATATAGGCAATGGTCAGCAGGCCGCGGCCGATGCCGGCCATGATCGCCGCTTCCTCGACGCCAGACCCGCCGGCGCCGCCGACCGTCTCGGGCGCCGACGCGCCGATCCATCCGAGTTCCGCGATCTCGCGCCACACCGCGTCGAGACCGTGACCGGCTCGCCAGGCCACCTGCCGTTCGGGGGTGCAATTGTCCCGGACGAAGCGCGCGACGCTCTCTGCCAGCAGGGCTTGCTCTTCGCTCATCGCCGTTACCGATCCCCCTCAGGTCGCCGGCCCGAACAGGTGCCCGGCCATGATGTTGCGTTGAATCTCGTTGCTGCCGCCATAGATGCTGGCGGCACGACCATGCAGCAGGGCGGGGGTGACGCCGTACCGCACCGCCGCGAGCGGACTTTCGCGCCGCGCGGCATCGGTGGGCAGCACCGCGGCCTCGGCCCCCATCAGGTCCCACAATAGCGTGTCCGCCCGCTGCAGAAGCTCGGTGCCGGCCACCTTCAGCACCGAGGCCGCCATGGCGTCGGCCGCGCCCGCCTCGGCCCGGCGCAGGGTGGCTAGCTCCGTGGCTTCGAGCGCCTTCAGGTCGATCTCGTAGTCGGCGATCCGCCGCCGCCAGGCTGGGTCCGCGAGCGCGGCCCGGCCGTGGCAGTTCGGCTGCGCCCCCAGCTCCAGCAGGGCGGCGAAGCGGCGCCTGAGGCGCGGGATGTTGGCGATCCCGATGCGTTCGTGGCCCAAGAGGAACTTGGCATAGGTCCAGCCTCGCCCGGGCTCGCCCACGAGGTTTTCCTGGGGCACGCGCACCGCATCGAGGAACACTTCGTTGAGGTGATGGTGGCCGTCGAGAGTGATGATCGGCCGGACCGTCACCCCGGGGGAGCGCATGTCGAGCAAGAGCAGTGAAAGACCGGCCTGCGGCTTGGGGGTGCTTTCGGTGCGCACCAGGCAGAACATCATGTCGGCCAGATGCGCGAGACTGGTCCAGATCTTCTGGCCCGAAACCACGTAGTGGTTACCGTCCAGGGTGGCCCGGGTCTTCAGGGAGGCGAGGTCGGAGCCGGCATTGGGTTCCGAGAAGCCCTGGCACCACCATGTCTCGCCGGTGAGGATGCCGGGCAGGTAGCGCTGCTTCTGCTCCTGCGACGCAAAGGTGTAGAGCACCGGCCCGATCATCTGCAGTCCGAACGCCGGCAAGTCGGGTGCGAAGCCCAGGCCCAGCTCACGCTTAAACACATATTGGCGCGCCAGGGACCAGCCCGTCCCGCCATGGTCCCGCGGCCAGGCTGGCGCGACCCAGCCCTGGTCGAACAGCCGTCTCTGCCACGAGGTCATCTCGGCACGGGTGAGGCGCAGCTCGCTCCTGACCTTGGTGCGGATCTCCTCGGGCAGCGCGCCGGCGATGAAGGCGCGGACTTCGGAGGCGAAGGCGAGATCGTCCCGTGAGATGCCGAAATTCATGCGAAGGCCTCCTCGGCCAGAAGGCCGCGCCCGTTGTTGAGCACGACGGCGCCGCGCTCCGGCACCCGGCAGCGGAACGAGACGACAGGCCCGTCGCGCCAGATGTCGGTTACGATCTCGTCGCCGGGAAAGACCGGAGACGAGAAGCGGGCGTCGAAGGCGCGGATGGCGGCGGGGTCATGGCCGGCCACGGCCTTCAGCACCGCCCGGCAGGCGATGCCATAGGTGCACAGGCCGTGGAGCACCGGCCGGTCGAAGCCGGCGCGCCGGGCGATGTCGGGGTCCGCGTGCAGCGGGTTGCGGTCGCCGTTCAGTCGGTAGAGCAGGGCCGCGTCGGGCCGCGTCGCCAGCGCGACGGCGTGATCGGGCGCGCGATCGGGCACGGGGTGGGGATCGGGCCCGGCGCCGCTCGCCCCGCCAAAGCCGCCGTCGCCCCGGGCCATGATGGTCATGACGAAGGTGAAGAGGTCGGCGCCGTCTCCGGCGTCGCGCGCACGCGTCTCCAGCAGCAGGACAGCACCACGCTCCGGCCCCTTGTCGTAGGCCTCCACGACGCGTGAATCGGCGAGGATGGCTCCGGACGCCGGGAGCGGGCGGTGGAGGGTCAGCCGCTGCTCGCCGTGCAGCACCCTGGAGAAATCGACCCCGGTCTGCCGGATGATGCCGGTGGAGGCGAGCACCACCGCCATGGTGGGCACCGCGCGCAAGCCGGCGCCCTCATAGACGAAGGGCAGCTCAGCTTTGTCGAGGGGATCGCGCCCCATGCCGATGCTGAGGCCGTACAGCATGGTGTCGCGTTCGCAATAGCTGAAGGGCCTGTCGCGCAGGGTGAGCGACATCAGGTGGTCATAGGCAAGCGGCACGTCGGGACTCCTGTTGGATTCGACGGCGGGCTCAGACGGCCGCAGCCCGTCCCGCCCAGAACGGATCGCGCAGGCGGCGCTTGAAGATCTTGCCGCTCTCCTCGCGTGGCAGGGCGGGATAGAATTCGACGGTGCGGGGAACCTTGAAACTCGCGAGACTCTCCGCCACGAAGGCCCTGACCTCGTCGGCTGTCAGCCGCGCGTCGGGTTCGCATTCGATGGCGGCGTAGACCTGCTCGCCGAACTCCTCGTCGGGGATGCCGAATACGGCGCAGTCCCTGAGGCCGGGGCAGCCATGCAGGACGGCCTCGATCTCCGCCGGATAGATGTTCACGCCGCCCGAGATGATCATGTCCCGCTTGCGGTCGTTGATGAACAGATAGCCGTCGGCGTCGAGATAGCCGACGTCTCCACAGGTGATGAGGCCGTCCGCTTCCACCGCGCGGCGATCGTCGTCGCGACGGTGATAGGTGAAGTCCGCATAGGCCGAGGACCGGGCGAAGATCTCCCCGCTGGCACCGGCCGGCAGGGCGCGGCCCTGATCGTTCAGGATCCGGATCGTGGCGCCCGGCACCGCGCGGCCCACGGTGCCGGGGCGCGCCAGCCAGTCGGCGGAGGTGCACACGGTGACGACGCCGGTTTCCGTGCCGCCATAGGTCTCCACCAGGACCGGGCCCCACCAGGCGATCATCGCCCGCTTGACCTCGGGCGGGCATGGCGCGCCGGTATGGGCGACCCATTCGAGCGACGACACGTCATAGCGCCGGCGGACCGCCTCCGGGAGCTTGAGCAGCTTCACGAACATGGTGGGCACCATGACCAGGGTCGTCAGTCGGTGGCGCTCGATCGCCGCGAGCAGGCCCTCGGCATCGAACCGCGATGACAACACCAGCAGGTCGGCCATAGTCAGGCACTGACGGGCGAAGGCGTTGGGCGAAGCGTGATAGAGCGGCCCGCCGACGAACCCTCGGATCCCCTCCCGGACTCCGTAGACGAGGCGGAACAGCTCCTTCATCGCCACGGCGCGATCGGGATCGGACGGCTGGCGCCGCACCCCCTTAGGGTGCCCCGTGGTGCCCGACGTGTAGATGAAGCTCGCCCGCGGCGGGCTCGCCGGCAGGGTGCTCTCGGGGAATGCGGCGAGCCACTCGTCCCAGATGAGGTCCCCGGAGTGCGGGGACGCAAGGGACGGAGCGATGGCAAAATCGCGGGCGAGGTCGGCGGGGGTGGGCACCACCAGGACCTGCGTGCCTGCGGGAACCACGTGCCGGATCGGCGCCAAGAGGTCGGAATGGACGACAAGGATGCGAGGCGTGCAGTCGCGCAGGATATAGGCGATCTCGTCGGGCCTGGCATGCCAATTCAGTGGCACCGTATAGGCGCCGACGGCATTCGCCGCGTGGGTGGCCTCCAGGAAGGGAAAGTCGTTGCGCAGCAGCACGGCGACCGTGTCCCCCTCGCCCACGCCCGCAGCGGCGAGGGCGGACGCCGCGCGTCGTGCGCGGGCCAGAAGATCATCCCGGAAGCGTGTCCGGTCGCCCGCGATAATGGGCGCTCTTTCGCCTGCCATCCTTCGTTTCCCCGATTGACCGACGGTCGATGACGCCGTCTTGACAAATGCATGGCAATGTTAGAATGGACTGACCATTAATGCAATACGGCGGCGAGGTGAACGGTGGGCATCGCGGGACAAGCCTATATCGCCGGGATCTATGAGCACCCCACGCGTAAGGCGGACGGCCTCTCCCTGGCGCAGATCCACGCCGAGGTGGCGCGGGGTGCGCTGGTGGATGCCGGGCTGACCAAGGACGATGTGGACGGCTATTTCTGCGCTGGTGACGCGCCCGGCCTCGGTCCGCTCAGCATGGTGGAATACCTCAACCTGAAGCCGCGACACGTGGATTCCACCGACACCGGCGGATCCGCCTACGTCCTCGCGGTGGGGCACGCCGCAGAGGCGATCGCGGCGGGCAAGTGCAGCGTCGCATTGATCACGCTTGCCGGCCGGCCGCGGGCGTCCGGCATGACCAGCGCGAAACTGCCGCCCTCGGCCGCGCCTGATGTCGCCTTCGAGGCGCCGTACGGGCCGATGGTCGCCAGCATGTACGGCCTCGTCGCCAACCGCCACATGCACGAGTTCGGCACCACCTCCGAGCAACTGGCCTGGATCAAGGTGGCCGCTTCCCACCACGCCCAGCACAACCCGAACGCCATGCTGCGAAACGTCGTCACCGTCGCCGATGTCCTCAGCTCGCCGATGGTGGCCGATCCGCTGCATCGCCTCGACTGCTGCGTCATCAGCGACGGCGGCGGCGCAATCGTGGTCGTGAGTCCCGAGATCGCGCGAACCCTCCATCGGCCCCTCGTGAAGGTCCGGGGGGCGGGCGAAGCCATCAAGCACGCCGCCGGTGGACACGTCGATCTCAGCTATTCGGCGGCCGCCTGGTCGGGGCCGGCCGCCTTCGCGGAAGCCGGAGTGAGCCCGGCCGACATCAAGTATGCCTCCATCTATGACAGCTTCACCATCACGGTCCTGGTCACGCTGGAAGACCTGGGCTTCTGCGCCAAGGGCGAGGGTGGCCGGTTCGTGGCGGACGGCAATCTCATTTCCGGCGTCGGCCGCCTGCCCTTCAATACGGATGGCGGCGGGCTCTGCAACAACCATCCCGGCAACCGCGGGGGCATGACCAAGGTCATCGAGGCCGTTCGGCAGTTGCGGGGCGAGGCTCATCCGGCCGTCCAGGTTGCCAACTGCGACCTGGCGCTGGCCCACGGCACAGGCGGCTCGCTGGCGACCCGCCATGGCAGCGCAACCCTCATCATGGAGCGGGAGTGATCATGTCCAAGCCAGTTCCGGCCCCTGTCAATCCGGAAACCGCGCCCTATGCCGCCGCGCTCCGCGAGGGCCGCCTGCTCATCAAGGTCTGTGCCGCTTGTGGCGAGAGCCATTTCTATCCCCGGGCGCTCTGCCCGTTCTGCTTCTCCGACCGCACCGAGTGGCGTGAGGCGTCCGGCCGCGGGGCCATTTATGCCGTGAGCATCCTGCGCGCCGCCGGCGCCGCCTCGGCGCTGGCCTATGTCACCCTCGCGGAAGGGCCGCGGATGATGACTTCCATCGTTGACTGTGACCCGCTCGCGCTCGCCGTCGACACACCCGTGCGGCTGGTGATCCGCCCGGGTGCCGACGGCACGCTCGCCCCCATGTTCACCCCCATGTTCACCTCTGCCCCAGCCGGTGGCGGCCAATAAGATCCCGGAGGATTCGATCCATGAAGAACATCGTCTCGCTTGAGGGGCGCACCGTCGTCGTCACCGGGGCCGGGCAGGGCATCGGCCGGGCCACCGTGGAACTTGCCCGGGTGCTCGGCGCCAATGCCGCGGCCATCGATCTCAATGGCGACGCGCTGGCGACCTACGAACCCGGCGACAACCTGATGACGCTGCAAGGCGACATCTGCGACCCGGCTTTTGTCGAGCGCGCGGTGGCACGCATCTGCGAGCGGTTCGGCGCCATCCACGGCCTCGTCAACAATGCGGGTATCACGCGGCCGGCGATGATCGAGAAGATGACCTCCGCGCAATGGGACGACGTGCTGCGGGTTCATCTGACGGGATCGTTCCTGTGGACCCAGGCGGTGGGGCGCACCATGCTGGAACGGGCCAAGGCCGGGGAGCCGCACGCCGGCGCCATCGTCAACATCTCCTCCGATGCCGGGCGCGCGGGCGCCATCGGGCAGATCAACTATGCGGCGGCCAAGAGCGGTCTGCTGGGCATGACCATGACGGCCGCGAAGGAGTGGGCAAAGTTCGGGATCCGCGCCAATTCCGTATGCTTCGGGGTGGTCGAGACCCCGATGACGCAGACCATCCGCGGCGATAAATTCCGCGACGGCATCCTGGCACGCATTCCCATGGGCTATTGGGCGCAGCCCGAGGACGTGGTGCAGCCGATCTGCTTCCTGCTTTCCGGCGCGGCGTCCTATATCACCGGTCAGCACCTTGCGGTGGACGGTGGATTCCATATCTCGGTATGACCCCGCGTCGGGCCGGCATGTTACCCTTGCCAGGGGCGGCGGTGGTAGTGTCCCCGTGGTTTTTGCAGGCTGAGTCGGCCCAGGTCGGAGGGAGTGGCGATGGTGGAGCGGCCCCGGACGGAAGGTCCGACTGCGGCCAAGCGGCGAACATCGTCGGCTTCGGCGGCAAGCGAGAAGGCGAGGGCGGTGGAGCGCGCCGGGCCGCGGCCTTCGGCATCCGGCTTCAAGCCGATCAAGACGCGGCGGATCTTCGAGGAGATCTGCGATTCCATCCGCCAGAAGCTGGTGAGTGGAGAGCTGAAGGCCGGTGATCGCCTGCCGCCGGAGCGGGACCTTTCGGAGCTGTTCGCGGTGAGCCGCACCGCGGTGCGCGAAGCCCTGCGTAGCCTCGAGATCGCCGGCATCGTGGATTTGAAGAAGGGCAGCAAGGGGGGCGCATTCGTCACCGAAGCAGGCGTCGCGCAGGTCACGCGCACCTTCCAGGACATGCTGGATTTCGGCCGCGCGTCGCTGGAAACCCTGCTGGAGGCGCGCCTCCTCATCATGGATGTGGTCGTGCGGACGGCGTGCGAGCGCGCCACGCCCGCCGATATCGCGGCGCTGAAGCGCAACGTCGCGGAAACCATCGAGATGACCAAGGCCGGGATGTACGAGGAGCGTACCCTCAAGGCGGTCGAGTTCAGCACGCTGCTCGCCAACGCCACCGGCAATCCGGTGCTCTCGGCGATCCTTGAGGCGATGGCGGCGGTGATCCGCGGTTTCGTCGTCGCCGCCGGCCCGCCGGCCCTCGATTCGATCATTCCCTCGCGCAAGCGCCTCATCGAGCAGATCCAGAAGCGGGATGCAGACGGCGCCTGTGCCACCATGCACAGCTATCTGGTGAGCCTCACCGCCCATCTGCTTCAGGCGCAGAAGGCGCGCCATGCGGAACCGCCGCGGCCGCGCGCGCGAAAGGCCCCGGCGCGCCGCCCGACCGCTCCGGCATCCTAGAGCTTCGAGCGGAGTAGTGTCCGGTTCACGTCGGGAAGCCGGCGGCCTTACCACCTGAGGAGATGCCCGTGGCCTTCCTGCCGCGTTGGAGGGCCGCCACGCGGTGCCGGCCATCGCGGCCCATGTTCCGGGGCTCCGGGCCCGGCCGGGTGGTGGAGACCTGCCGTGCCCCCGGCTGCCGGCCACCCATCGGCGGAAGATGATGCTTGCCGCAGGCGCCGGACCGCCGCGGACTATTCCGGCGCCAGCCGCGGCGGCGTGCGGCTGAAGCACGGCGCCGCCGTGGGCTGGACGACGCCCTTCTCGACACGGGTGGTGCCGCGCATCTGCGGATGGGCGATGGCCTCATCGAGGCTCAGGACGGGGCTGTAGCAGGCATCCGCATCCGCGAACGCTGCGTCCCATTCGTCGCGGGTCCGGGTCTTGAACACGGTGGCGAAGTCGTGGTGCATCCGCGGCCACTGGCTCCTGTCGAACTGGACGGTACGATAGTTGTCGTCGAGGCCCAGGATGGTGAGCAGAACGGCGAAGAACTTCGGCTCGACCGGTCCGATGGCGACATATCGTCCGTCCTTCGTCTCATAGGTCCGGTAGAAGGGCGCGCCACCGTCGAGGAAATTCCTCTCCCGCCCGGCGACCCACCGGCCCCGTGCCATCTGCGCATGGACGAAGCTCGCAAGATTGGTGACGCCGTGAATCATGGCGGCGTCCACGACTTGTCCCTTCCCGCTGCGGGTGGCCTCGAACGCGGCGCAGATCAGGCCGAAGGCGAGGTACATGCCCCCTCCGCCGAAGTCCGCGATGAGGTTGAGCGGCGGCAGCGGCGGCGCATCCCGGGGACCGAGAAGGCCGAGGATACCGGAGATGGCCAGAAAGTTGATGTCGTGACCCGCCTTCTGCGCCAGGGGCCCCTGCCGGCCGTAGCCGGTCATCCGCCCATAGACGAGCCGCGGGGTCTGCGCCAGCGCCGCTTCCGGGCCGAGGCCCAGTTTCTCCATGACGCCGGGACGGAACCCCTCGATCAGGATGTCGCTGCGCCGGATCTGCGCGCGTGCGCGCTCCAGGCCCCCGGCGGTTCCAAGATCGAGGGCGAGCGTCTGCCGGCCGCGGTCGAGGAAGGTGTCGTGGCCGGTATGCGGGTCGGCGTCGCCGGCGCGGGTGATGCGGGTCACCTCCGCTCCCATGTCCGACAACATCATCGCGGCGAACGGCGCCGGGCCGAGGCCCGCAAATTCCACCACCTTCAATCCATCCAGCGGTCCCACGGGATCTGCCTCCCCCTCGTCGTCATCCGGAGCCCATGGCGCGCGCGGCGACACGGTTCGACCACCGCGATGCGCCGCCGACCCGGAACGGGCGGAGCGCATCGACATCCACGGGCATCAGGCGAGGATGTTCTTCGCGATGATGTTGCGCTGGATCTGGTTGGTGCCTTCGTAAATCTGGAAGATTTTCGCATCCCGCATCATGCGCTCGACGGGATGATCCTTGAAGAATCCGGCGCCGCCGAACACCTGAACGGCATCGATGGTAACCTTCATGCAGACGTCGGACGCGAACGTCTTGGCCATGGACGACATGGTGGCGATCTTCTTCATGTCGCCCCTGGCGTCCGAGACACGCGCCGCATCGCGCACGAGCCCGCGCGCCGCCTGGATCTGCAGAGCCATCTCTGCCAAGAGGTGCTGGATCGCCTGGAAATCGGCGATGGGACGACCGAACTGAATGCGCTCCTTGGCATAGGCGATGGCGGCATCGAGCGCGCCCTGAGCGACGCCGACCGCCGCGGCGCCCACCGTCGGCCGGTTGAAATTGAGCACGGTCATGGCGTTGAGAAAGCCGCGCCCCTCCTCGCCGAGCATGTTCTCCGCCGGCACGCGCACGTCGTCGTAGAAGACCGTGTTGTTGTCGATGCCGCGCAAGCCGAGCTTTTCCGCGCCCTTGGCGATCTCGATGCCGGGCGTGGTGGTCGGCACGATGAAGCTGCTGATCCCCTTGTAGGGGTCCTCGCTGGTGCGGGCGAAGGTCAGGATGTAGTTCGCCTTCGCGGCCTTGGTGATGTAGATCTTCTGACCCCTGATGATGTAATCGTCGCCGTCGCGTCGGGCGGTGGTCTTGATCCCCGACACGTCGGACCCGGTCTGCGGTTCGGTGAGGGCGATGGCCGAGACGACCTTTCCAGTGGCGACTTCCGGCAGGTATCGCGCCTTCTGCGCCGGGGTGCCGAATGCGGCGATGGGCAGCGCCATGGCGATGGAGGTGGCGCCCACATAATGGGATGCGGCCGCCGAATGGCGCGCCACTTCCTCCTTGGCGATGCAGGTCATTTCGATGTTGCCGCCGGGGCCGCCGAATTCCTCGGGCACCGCGATCTGCAAGAGGCCCAGCTCACCCATGCGCGCGACGAGCGTTTCAGGAATCTTATCTTCCCTGTCGATCTTGTCGGCCACCGGTGCCACCTCGTTCTCGGCGAACCGGCGAACGGTGTCACGGAACATCGACATCTCTTCGGATTCATCGAATGGCGCGTACATGGCTGCCTCCCGTTCTTGAGCGAGGCGGACGCTAAATGGTCCTACCATTGTATGTCAATGACAATCCGGGCGTCATGCCGCTGCTCGTCCCGGACAGTGGACAGTGCAAGGCGCTGATGAGATAGTCATTTCAAATGGTATGACCATTAAATCAGAGGGGGTGCGGTCATGGAGGGCGGGTGGATTTCGCCGTCTGCGGGGCAGGGGAGCGGGCCGGTGAGGGTGCTGGATTTCACGGCGGTCATGGCCGGCCCCTATTGCACCCGCCTTCTCGCCGACATCGGCGCATCGGTCATCAAGGTCGAAGCGCCGGGCGGCGACAGCATCCGCGTCCGCCCGCCCCTGCGGGACGGGCGGAGCGCCTATTACGGCCACCTGAACTGCGGCAAGCAGAGCATCGTCCTCGACCTGAAGGCTGCCCCGGGCGTCGAGATCGCACGCGAACTGGCGCTGCGCTGCGACGTGATTGTGGAAAATTTCCGTCCCGGCGTCATGGACAAGCTCGGCCTCGGCTATTCGCGCCTCGCCGAGCAAAATCCGCGGCTGGTCTATTGCTCGATCTCCGGCTTCGGCCACGGAAATGCCGACAGCGGCAAGGCGGCCTACGCCCCGATCGTGCATGCGACCAGCGGCTTCGACCTCGCCTTCATGAACCATCAGCCTGCGGCCGAACGCCCGCCCAACACGGCCATCTTCATCGCCGACGTGTTGGCGGGAGCCTATGCCTTCGGCGCGATCCAGACCGCGCTGCTGGAGCGCGCGCGCACCGGGCAGGGCCAGAAGGTCGACGTCGCCCTGCTGGACAGCATCCTGTCCTTGCTCATGTACGAATGCCAGGATGCGCAGTTTCCCGTCGGCCGCCCCCGCCACACCTATGGGCCCCTGCGCGCCAGCGATGGCTTCATCGTGATCGCGCCCACGAGTCAGAAGAACTACCTCGCCTTGTTGGCGGTGCTGGGCCATCCCGCCTGGGGCAGCACCGAAGGATACCGGACGGTGGCCGAGCGGGAGGCCAACTGGGCCGCCTTCATGGGCCGCATCGAGGACTGGACCCGCGTACGCCCAGCCGCGGAGGTGGAGGCGGCCCTGACCGCCGCTGGCGTCCCCTGCGCGCGCTATCGCACCTTGCGCGAGGTAATGGACGATCCCGGAAGCGTCGCCGCCGGGCGGTTCGAAACCGTTCATGATGCCTCCGGCCCCTTTATGGTCACCAATCCGCCGTTCAAATTCTCGACGATGGAGGCTCACGTGCGAGGCCGGGTGGCGGAACTGGACGAACATCGCGACACGGTGCTGCGCGACCTTCTCGGCCTCGACCGGGAGCAGGTGGCCGCGGCCCGCGCGGGCGGCGCGTTCGGCTGAGCCGCAACTTCAGCCGTCGGCGGCCTGTGTCCACAGCAGATGGCTGACCTTCTGAAGGTGTCGCCGCAGCTCCCGGGCCGCGAGGTCCGCGTTTCCATCACTGATGTGCCTGATCAGGCGGTCGCGGGAGCGCAGCAGCTCGTCGGCGGGCATGTTCCATGTCCGCAGGTGCATGTAGGCCTGCACCACCGAGGTCTGGGAATCCACCAGATAGACGACGGCGCGGTTCTGCGTGCTGGCGGCGAGCTGGTGATAGAATTCGAAGGCACATTTCAGCCGCTCTTCGCCCCGCCCGGCGGCGATCACCTGGCGGGTGCGCTCAATGTTCGCCTCCAGCGCCGCGATATCTTCCGGCGTCGCCCGCTCCGCCGCAAGCCGGACCACCATGTCGAGCAGGAGCGCCCGCGCCTCGGAGAGGTCCTGTAGCGAGATGGCGTCGAGGCAGACGAGATCCCGCAGCACCTGGGTGAGGTTCTCGGATGTCGCGGCCACGATGAAGGCGCCGCCCTTCACGCCCTTCTGCAGCCGCAGCAGGCCGACGATCTCCAGGCTGCGCAGGGCCTCGCGCACCGCCGACCGGCTGACACCGAGCTGCTCGGCCATCTTGCGCTCGGCGGGCAGCTTGTCGCCGGGCTTGAGGTGTCCGCTGGCGAGCTTCTCGCGGACCTTCTCGCAGACGACCTCGAAGGTCCGGTGGGTCTGGATCTTGTCGAAGTCGATCTCGACAGGCGCGCTACTCTTCGCCGACACGTAACACCTCCTGGCGATTTCGATCTCTACACAGGTTGCCCGGTGGTGCCGGAAGTCAATGCTCGGCCTCCCGGAGCTCATGCGGGCGGCTCGTCTCCCAACGCCCGCCCGGCGCCGTCCGCCATCCGCGCGACGTCTGGCGCCGGTGGGCGGCTCGCGCTACAATGAACTAATAAATAGACCATTCAATTCCGCTCCCGCACTGGCCGGGCCGATCAAGATGAGCAATCTCTCCACCTCCAGGGCGGCGTTCACCCCCATCCGGACGAAGCGCGCATTCGAAGAGATATGCATTCAGATCCGCAAGGAAATTCAGGCGGGTGCGCTTTCGGCGGGGGACAGGCTGCCGGCCGAGCGGGAATTGGCGCAGCAGTTCTGCGTCAGCCGGGCGACGGTGCGGGAAGCCTTGCGGACCCTCGAAATCGGCGGCGTGGTCCAGCTTCTCAAGGGTTCCAATGGCGGAGCGGTGGTTCAGACCGGCAATCCGGCGCCGATCGCGCGCACCATGGAGGACCTGCTTCTCCTCGGCGGCATATCGCTGGAAGACTTCACCGAAGCCAGGGTCTGCCTGCAGGCGGAAATCATCCGCCTCGCCTGCCTGCGGGCGACGGAGGCCGACTTCGCTGCGCTGGAGGCGAATATCGCGCGCACGCGGACCGTCGATGCCTCGCTCGATCCGGATGAGCGGACCGCGCTGAACGTGGAGTTCTACGGCCTGCTCGCGGCGGCGACCCGCAACACGGCGATGCGGACCATGATGAGCGCCTTCACCGAGCCGCTGAGCTATTACATCCAGCAGATCGGGCCCGACCGGACCTGGGATGTCGCCGCCTCGCGGGAGAAATTCCTTGCGCATTTGCGAGACCGCGACGCGAAGGCGGCGACGCGGGAAATGGTCGAGCACATGAACCGGCTGCACCGCTACCTGGTGTCCCGGTTCGAGGCCCGCGCCCCGGACTGACCCGGCGCCCCGCCCTCGGCTTTCCGACCCGACCTGAGCGCGCAGCTTAAGGCGCCGTGACTGTTCGCCGCGCCTCGACGCGCCCGGCCCCGCCTTCCGGCGGCGGGCGCGTCGTCGATCCGGACGTCACTGGTGTCTCCCGATTTCCCGTTGACAATAATTCAATGGTCAGTCCATTTTAATCCGAGGTCGGGAGGAGAACGAATTTCAATGGCTGCGTCTGCGCGTCCCGAGCCGGGGGTCACCGCTGAAACCGCTCCGTTCTGGGACGGCACCGCGCGCGGCGTGCTCTGCTTGCCGCACTGCGGGCTCTGCGGGACCACCTTCTTTCCTCCCGCCGCGCGGTGTCCGCATTGTCTGTCGAGCCGCGTGGCGTGGAAGGACTGCTCCGGCCGGGGCTATCTGCGCTCGTGGACCGAGTTGCACGTCGCCCCCTATTCCGGCTCCCCAAGCCCGTCCTGGTCGCCGAGATCGAACCCGGCGAAAGCCGATCGCTGGCGCTGGCAATGCTGATGGAGGCGAACGGAACGGAGGGTCTCGTGCCCGGCGCCCCGATCGTGATCGGCTTCGCCGCGGATGCCAACGGCTGGACCTACCCGGTCGCCCGACTGCTTCCGGAGACGTCCGGCACCCCTGACGCATCCCTTGCGGGCGAGCGGGCGGGCCATGACCGCTAGAGGCGCGATCGCCATCGCCGGGTTTGGCAGTTCGCAGATCGTGCGGCGCTCTCAGAGGAGCATCACCTCGCTGGCGGTGGACGCGATTTTGGAGGCGCTGACCGACGCCGGGCTGACCCGCGAGGACATAGACGGCTATGTGGGCGCGCCCTGGGCGACCCATGCGGGCGCGGTTCACGCCGAGGGCGCCGACGAAATCTCCTGCAAGACCATCGTGCGTGCCTTCGGGCTGTCCGGCCTCGCCTTCTGGGCGGACCTGTACCGCGGCTACGCCACCGACATGGCGGCCATGGGCGCACAGGCGCTGCTCGCCGGCAGTTGCCGCTATGTGCTGGGCGTGCGCGCGCTGTTCAACCTGGAGGGGCCGAGCTACGCCACCTCCTCAGCTCCGGTGGCCTATGGCGACGACCAGTTTGTCAAGCCATACGGCTACTCCACCGCCGGGGCGCGGTTCGCCGCCCGGGCGCGCAGATACATGGCCGAGACCGGTGCAACACGGGAGGACCTTTATGCCGTGGTCGCCCTCGCGCGGCGCCACGCGGTGCTGAACCCCCATGCGGTCTGGGCCGGAAAGTTCCTCTCGCTGGACGATTATCTCGCCGGAGCACCGATCGCGACCCCGCACGGCCTCTATGATTGCGACATGCCGGTCTGCGGCGCGGCGGCCTTCGTGATGTGCCGCGGGGAGGACCTCCCGGACACGGCATCGCCGGCCTACGTCGCCGGCTGGAGCGGCTTCCAGAATCCGGAGGCGGTGTTCACGTCGTCCGGCCTCGGTGTTGCCGACGTCGCCTGCTGCCAGCTCTATGACGGCTTTTCCTCGATGGTCTACGAATGGCTGGACGGGTTCGGCTTCTGCACGTCCGGTCCGGCTTGGAAATTCATTCGCGACGGACATGCCGACAGGGATGGGCGGCTGCCGCTGAACACCTTCGGCGGCAGCCTCGGCGAAGGACGGCTGCACGGCATCGGCCACCTGCGCGAGGCCTACCTGCAGGTCGCGGGCAAGGCCGGCGCGCGCCAGCTCCGCACCGCCGAAACCTGCCTCGTGCAGAACGGACCGTACGACGGCTCCTCCTTCGTCATGCTCTGCTCCGAACCGCGTTTCCAGGGAGGGCGACCGGGGTGAAAGTCCGCGACTATCTGGCCATTCCGTATGTGATCGAGGCGGCCCCCGTGGAGCGGGCGGACGGGGAATGGACCCGGCGCCTCGGCTATCCGGAACTGTCCGCCTTTCACGTCGAGACCCAGGACGTGGAGAGCGGGCTGCGCGAGCTCGAAGTCTTTCGCGTCAAGGAGATCGTCCGGCTCCTGAAGGCGGGTGAAAAGCCGCCCGTGCCAAGGCCGCCGCTGATGAACACCGATCCCGAATGGCAGGCCCGCGCCCTCGGCGTCTGGGACCTCGTGGGTCCCATCCTCGACGTCGATGCCGACCGCCTCGCGGAAGGTCAGTGAAACCGTCCCGGCAACGCCCGGGAAACTGAATGAAGGGAGGCTCCGATGCTTTCACACGACGACAACGAAACCCTCGTCCGGGTCGGCCCCGGAACGCCCATGGGCAGTCTCATGCGGCTCTACTGGATCCCCTTCATGCCCTCCCGGGACCTCGATGCGGACGGCCAGCCGCAGCGCGTGCGCCTGCTGGGCGAAGATCTGGTCGCCTTTCGCGGCACGGACGGCAAGGTCGGGCTCGTCGACCACCAGTGCCCGCACCGCGGCGCGCCCATGGTGTTCGCGCGCAACGAGGATTGCGGCCTGCGCTGCGTCTACCACGGCTGGAAATTCTCCGCCGACGGGACGGTGGAGGACATGCCGGCGGAGCCGGTCCGCAGCCGCCTGAAGGAGCGGGTCAAGATCAAGGCCTATCCGGTTGCGGAGCGCAACGGAATGCTCTGGACCTATATGGGTCCCGACGACGAGGCTGCGCGGCCGCCGCTTCCGAACCTCGAATGGAACCTGGTGCCGCAGGACAATGTGGTCATCTCCATGCGCGTGCAGGAATGCAACTGGCTGCAGGCGCTTGAGGGTGAGATCGATTCGGCGCATGCGCCGATCCTGCACGGGCGCATCGACGACGGCGGCTCCATCAACCAGTGGATCGCCAAGCGCGACCTGCGCCCGACCTTCGAATGCATCCGCCAGGACTTCGGCATGAGCATCGCCTCGCGCCGTGTGCTGGACGAGGAGAACCTATACTGGCGCGTCAACCAGTTCGTGATGCCGTTCTATTCCATGGTGCCACCACAGGCCAAATATTCGGAGCTGAGCGGACATGCCTGGGTGCCCATCGACGACGAGCACACGCTCTGCATCATGTTCTCCTACGTTCCCCACATGCCCATGTACGAGCGCACCCGCGCCTTGTTCGTGAACGGACACGAGGGGCGCGAGACCGGGCATGCCAGCCGCGAGGCCTATGTCCAGCTGCCGGTGACGACACCCTATTCGCACTACTGGACCAAGTACAATCGCGACAATTCCTACCAGTTCAACTACGCCTCGCAGCGCGCGACCTATTTCTCGGGGCTTCCGGGCCTGTGGGTGCAGGATGGCGCCTGCCAGTCCGGCGAGCAGGCGATCTACGACCGCACCAAAGAGAACCTGTGCACCAGCGACACCGGCATCGCCATGACCCGCCGCGTGCTGCTGGAGCACGCATCTGCATTGCGCGACCAGGGGACGAGGCCCGAGCGTCTCGCGGACCCGGACCTCTACATGGTGCGGGCGGTTTCGCTGACGCTCGCAAAGGAAGCCGTCTGGAGCGATGTGGGCGCCGCTCACATGAAGGCGGAGCTCGGCAAGGACTTCGGATACGCCCTATGAGCTCCCAGCCATTACAGAACGGGGCCTTGAACGGCGTGCGGGTGCTTGAAATCGCGCACCTTGCCGCCGCCGTGGCGGGGAGCGTGCTCGCCGACCTGGGTGCCGAGGTCATCAAGATCGAACCGCCGGGCGGGGAGGCGGCGCGTGGCCTGGCGCCGCTCGCCGAGCTCCCCGGCGGTGGACAGGTCAGCTGCGCCTGGCTCGCCTTCAACACCGGCAAGAAGAGCGTCTGCGTTGATCTAGACAGTCCCGAGGGACTGGAACAGTTCGCGCGTCTCGCCGCCTCCGCCGACATCATCGTCAGCGATTTCGAGCGGCTGCCGATCTCGGCCTGCGATATCCTTGCCCCGCTCGCCGAGAAGGCGAACCCCCAGGTGATCTGGACCGAGATCCTCCCGTTCGGCCGCGGCGGTCCCTACGAGGACTTCCCGGCCACCGACAGCGTGCTCCAGGCCCTGGGCGGACACCTGTTCCTCAATGGCGACATCGACAGGCCGCCGGTGCGCATCGGACTTCCGGTCGGGGTGCTGCAGGGTGGAGCGGAAGCCGCCGCCGCGGCCCTGATGGCCTACTACCACGCGCTGCGCACCGGCGAGGGCCAGCGCGTGGATATCTCGATCCAGGAATGCGTGGTCTGGACCCTGCTGAACACCACCATGGCCTGGCAGATCCTCGAGCTGATCGAGATGCGTGGCGGCGCCATCCGCAGGGAGCGCGCCAACCGCTTCTACACCCGCTGTGTCTGGCCCTGCCGGGACGGGCACATCTTCTTTGGCCCGGTCGGGGGTGGCGGCGGCGCGGCGCGGGAGAAATCCTACCAGGCGCTGCTCGCGTGGATGACGGCCGAGGGCGCGGGAGATCCGATCCTCACCGCCTTCGACTGGAATGGCGACGGGCAATTCGAGATCTCGCAGGCGAACTACGACGCGGTCACCGAGGTCATCAGCCGCTTCATCTCCAGCAAGACCAAGGAGGAGCTGATGACGCGGGCCGTGGCCAGCCGCATTCTGCTCGCGCCGATCTCCTCGGTCGGCGAGATCCTGGGAAATGCGCAGTTCCGCGCCCGCGGCCTGTTCGAGCGCTGCGACGATCCGCAAAGCGGCCTTTCCCTCGAATATCCCGCGCGCTGGGTTCGTCTGTCGCGCACGCCGCTGTCGCCCCTGTCGCCGCCGCCGCTGGCGGGCGGGGATACGCGGACGCTGCTCGCCGTCGAGGCCTTGCACGAGAAGGTGGACTGAGGATGGGCAAGGGAATCTTCGACGGCCTGAAGGTGGCCGATTTCACCTGGGCGGCGGCCGGGCCGATCATCACCAAGCAACTGTCCGACAATGGTGCGACGGTGATCAAGGTGGAGAGCTTCCAGCATCCGGACAGCATTCGCCTCGGCGGCCCGTTCACCGGCGACAGGCCGGGGATCAACCGCAGCGGCTTCTTCGCCGATTTCCACAGTTCGAAGCTCAGCATCGCGGTCAATCTCGGCCACGAGCGGCGGGCGGAAATTATCCACCGGCTCGTGGAATGGGCGGACGTGGTGGCGGACAGCTTCCGCCCGGGCGTCATGGCTCAATGGGGCTTCGACTACGAGAGCCTGCGCAAGCTGAACCCGGGTGTCATCGCTCTGAGCTCCTCGCTCTACGGCGCGGACGGCCCTTGGGCCCGGCATCCGGGCTATGGCGCGCAGGGGCAGGCGCTGGCGGGCATCCACACCATGACCGGCTGGCCTGACCGGGATCCGGCCATGCCGAAGGGCGCCTATTCGGACTCGGTGTCGCCGCGGGCCGGAATGGCCGCCCTCGCCGCGGCCCTCATCCATCGCGAGAAGACGGGCGAGGGCCAGCAGATCGAGCTGTCGCAGATCGAAACCACGGTGAAGCTGCTCCAGCCGGAATTGCTTTACCAGCAGATCAGCGGGCGGGAGCCGAGCCGCAGCGGCAACTACAAGGAGGGGGTCATCGTCCACGGGGTCTATCCCTGCCGGGGCGATGAGCGCTGGATCGTCATCGAGGCCGGGACAACGGCCCAGTGGGACGCGCTGTGCGAGGTTCT
Source organism: Xanthobacter dioxanivorans (assembly GCF_016807805.1). NCBI lineage: Bacteria > Pseudomonadati > Pseudomonadota > Alphaproteobacteria > Hyphomicrobiales > Xanthobacteraceae > Xanthobacter > Xanthobacter dioxanivorans. The sequence continues at coordinate 2,193,432 of NZ_CP063362.1, forward strand.
GGGTGATCGCGCCGCGCTTGAAGCGGTCCGGCACACCTACGGCCCGGTGGGACCGGACGGGGCATTCTGCGCCCTCGACGCCGAGATGGCGAAGCGCACTGCCGGCTGGGATGCGTTCGAGCTGATGGCGCGGCTGCGGCAGGCCGGCGTGCCGGCGGGCGTCGCCCTGAAGAGCTGCGACCTGCTGGAAGACGAGGTGCTCGCCCAGCGCAAGCATTTCTGGCCCCTGCACCACGCCGAGATGGGGACACTCAAGTATAACGGGCCCGCCTACCGCTTCTCGCGCACTCCGTCGGAGCTGCGCAGCGCCTCGCCCCTGCTCGGCGAGCACACCGAGGACGTGCTGACCGGGATACTCGGCTTCACGCGGGAGGATATCGACGCCTTCCGCGCATGCGGATTGCTCGACTGACCGCGATGCCGCGGACCTTCGATCTCTTCGCAAGTGGCGGAATTCGCACATGACTTTGGACCTGAAAGCGCGCGTCAGCCAGATGCGCTATGAGAGCCCCACCGTGCTGTCGCTGGAGTTGGTCCCTGCGGAGCCGGGGGAGCGTTTCCCCGATTATGGGCCGGGCGCGCACATCGACCTGGAGCTCGGCGGAACGCTGCGGCGGAGCTATTCCCTGCACGCGTTGCCCGATGGCGCGCGCTATGCCATCGCCGTTCATCGCGCCCCCGACAGCCGTGGTGGATCGGCCTTTGTGCACGATAGGCTCCGCGTGGGCGACCTGGTTGCCATCTCCCGTCCAAAGAACAATTTCCGCCTCGACGAGACGGCGGAGCACACCGTCCTGATCGGCGGGGGGATCGGGGTTACGCCGCTCCTGTGCATGGCGCGGCGCCTCACGAAGATCGGCGCGAGCTGGACCTTCCACCTCGCCGCGCGCAACAGGTCTTCGGCGGCGCTCCTGGTCGACCTCACGGCCCTTCACGGTGCCGGAGGCACTGTCGTCGCCCACTTCGACGACGAGGCGGGCGGGTTCCTCGATCTCGCGCAGGTGGTGAAGAGCGCGCCGGCCGACTCGCACTTCTACTGTTGCGGGCCGATCCCCATGATGAACGCGTTCAAGGCGGCGACGTCAAAGGTGAACAGCCGCTTTGTTCATGTCGAATATTTTTCGGCGCAGGACGAGGTCGCGCGGGAGGGCGGGTTCGAGGTGGTTCTCGCGCGTCAGGGCAGGTCGCTTTTCATCCCGCCGGGCAAGACCATCCTCGAAATCCTCGTCCACGAGAAAGTCAACGTGCCGTTCGCCTGCTCGAACGGCGTCTGTGGCACATGTGAAACCCATGTCCTCGAAGGCACGCCGGACCACCGTGACTCGTTTCTCACCGACGACGAGAAGGCCGGGAACGCCAGCATGATGGTGTGCTGCTCCGGCTCCAGGACCGCCAGGCTGGTTCTGGATCTTTAAGCCGGTGTTCTTCAGCCGCCAAGGTGGAAGGGGTTTCCACCCGTTGGGCGCCCGGTGAATGGCATTGTATGATCCAATGTTGGTCCGATTTAACTCTTTCAATTTGTGTTGAACTTCTTGATTTCGGGCTTCGCCCGCGCCTTCTCCGGCGGCCAGACCGTCACCAGGGCGTCGCCCTGGAACTGCGTGACAACCGTGTCCCGGCCCTTGTTGCGGCCATTCTCATCGAAGGCGACATAATCGGAGGCGACGATCATCTGGCTCTTGTCGATCTTGAGCTGGCGCAGGGATGCCGCGATGTCCTCGGACGTGAACCCCTTCGCCTCGTCCAGTGCCCTGAGCGCCACCAGGGTGCCGAAATAGCCGAGGGCCGAATTCAGCGTCAGGGGCTGGTTGAACTTCTTCTCGAACGCTTGGCTCACCGCAATGGCCGCCGGCAGGTCACCGGCAAACGGGGTGACCGCGAACTGGCCGTCCACCAGCTTGCCCAGTTCCGCCCGCAGCTTGGGATCGCCCGACATGCCGCCGGTGCCGATCACCACGGGATGGAAGTCGAATTGCTCATAGGCCTTGGAGGCCAGCACGCCGGCGCGGAAATAGCCCACCTGGATCACCACGTCAGGCCGCGACGCCTTCAGCTTCAGAGCCGGCTGCAGGAGCTCCTGGGCAGCGGCGCCATACTCGATGAAGGCGGTGAGCGTGAGGTCCTTGCGCTTGGCCAGCTCGGCCTTCAGCAGCCGGCCCATCTCGATGCCGTATTCGTTGTCCGGCACGAGGACGGCGACCCGGGTCAGTTCCGGCTTGGTCTGATGGATCATCTCCAGCGCGTTCATGATCCCGTCCACGTAATCGCTGTCGATCACCGTCGCCGACCAGGTCCATTTCAGCTTGCCATTGGTCATGGCTTCGTTCTGCGGGATCGTATTGATGTGCGGCACGCCGTATTTCTCCGCCACCTGCGACAGCGGCAGCGTCTCGTTCGAGGTTGCCGCGCCCATGACGAGGACGACCTTGCCCTCATTGATGAGCCGTTCGGTTTCGCCCACAGCGTTGATCGGCTTGCTCTGCGTGTCGCCCTTGACGAGCTCGACCTGGATGCCGCCGTGGTTCTTCAGTCCGCCGGCGGCATTGATCTGCTCGATGGCGAGCTCGGTCCCGCGCATGCCATCGCCGCCGCCCACGGCGCCGGCCCCGGTGAGGGCGTAGACCGCACCGACCTTGACCGTTTCGGCATGGACGCCGGCGGCGGCGATGGTCAGTGCCGCTCCGAATAGAATGGCGCTCAGTCGTTTCATGGTCGTTCCCTTCCCGCCTTTGTGGCCTAAATTCCGAGATAGGCCTGCTTGACCCTTGGGTTCCGCGCCAGGTCGCCGGCAGGTCCGTCGAGGGCGAAATGACCGTGTTCCAGCACGTAGCCATGATGCGCCACGTCCAGAGCCAGCGCCGTGTTCTGCTCCACCACCAGGATGGTCATGCCCTGCGCCGCGAGCAGGCGAACCGCCTGGAAGATCTCGTCGACGACCAGGGGGGCGAGGCCGAGGCTGGTCTCGTCGAGCAGCAGCAGGCGCGGCGATGCCATCAGCGCCCTGGCGATGGCCACCATCTGCTGCTCGCCGCCGGACAGCGTGCCGGCGAGCTGGGACTGCCGCTCGCGCAGCTTGGGGAACAGCTCGAACACGAGCGCGAGGTTTTCCGCACGCTTCGCCCGGCCGGCTGGAGAGGACGAGCCCACGAGCAGGTTTTCGTGGACGGTCATGGTCGGAAACAGGCGGCGGCCTTCGGGCACCTGCACCAGCCCGGCGGCGACGATCTCCTCCGCCGGCAGCCGCGTGATGTCCCGGCCGTCATAGCGCGTCGTGCCGCGCTCGGCCCGGATGATCCCGGAGATCACGCGCAACAGCGTGGTCTTGCCGGCGCCGTTCGCTCCGATCAGGGCGGTGATGCTGCCCGCCTCGATGGCGAGGGCCACATCCCGCAGCACCGGAACATCGCCATACCCGGCAAACAGGCCTTCGACTTCAAGCAGGGGCATGGGTGTTTCTCCTGCCCAAATAGGCCTCGATGACCTTGTCGTTGGCGGCCACCACCGCCGGCACGCCCTCGGCGATCTTGCGGCCGCTCGCCATGACGACGATGCGATCCGAAAGCGACATGATCGCCCGCATGACATGCTCGACGATGAGAAGCGCGATTCCCTCCCGCCTGAGGCCGGCGAGGATCTCCATGATCTCGTCGATTTCGGCCGGGGTCAGGCCGGCCATGACCTCGTCGAGCAGCAGCACGCGCGGACGGGTGGCGAGCGCGCGCGCGACCTCAAGGCGCTTCTTCTCGGGAAGGGCGAGATTGCGGGCGAGGATCGAGGCGCGGTGGTCGAGCTTGACCCGCTCCAGCACCGCGCGGGCCTGACCGCGCGCATCGGACACCGGCTTGTTGGGCCCGACCACGCCGGCGACTACGTTCTCGAGCACGGACACGTCGCGGAACGGCTGGACGATCTGGAAGGTCCGGCCGATGCCCATCCGCGCGAGACGATGCGGTGGCTGGCCGGTGATGTCCCTGCCGTCGAAGGTGATGGTTCCCGCAGTCGGGCGGTGAAAGCCGGAGATGGTCTCGAACATGGTGGTCTTGCCGGCGCCGTTCGGACCGATCAGGCCGAGGATCTCGCCCTCATGCAGGTCGAACGAGACATTGTCGACCGCGCGCAGGCCGCCGAACCAGCGGGACACCTCGCGGACTTGAAGCAGCGGCCGGGTCATTTGGACCTCCGGGCAAAGGCGTCGGTGATGAGGCCCCAGAGCCCCTGCGGGGCAAGGCGCATCACCAGGATGAGGATCGCGCCATAGGCGATCAGGTGCACGCCAACCAAGCGTCCGCCGAGCATCCCGCGCAGGGCTTCCGTGGCCGGAACCAGCACCGCGGCACCGAGGAGCGGGCCGAACAAGGTGCCGAGGCCGCCGACGAAGGCGAACACCAGGGCGTCGATGGACACCGGCACGCCGAGCACCGATTCCGGATCGATGAACAGGACGTAATTGGCGTAGATCGGCCCGACCAGAGCCGCAAGAGCACCGCTGATGGCCGCCGCCACCACCTTGCCCCACACCACGTCGATGCCGAGCGCGGCCGCCGCGCGCTCGTTTTCGCGGATCGACAGGAAGACATAGCCGAGCCGCGATCGGTGAACAGCCAGGATCACCGCGCCGACGATGGCGAGAACACCGAGGGCGGCGTAGCAGAAGCCGAGCTTCGAGGCGAACTGGAGAGAGGCAAAGCCCGGCCGGGCGGGAATCGAGAGGCCGTTCGCCCCGCCAAGGGCCGGGATGTTGCTCACCACATGCAGTGCCATCTCCGCCACGGCCAGCGTCACCAAGGCGAAATAGACCCCGGACAGGCGGCGGCGGAAGACCACGTATCCGAGCCCTGCTGCGAGGGCGCCGCCGGAGGCCACGGCGCATAGCAGTCCGATCCACGGGTTGACGCCGAGCCGCAGGTAGAGCGCGGTGGAGACATAGGCGCCCGCGCCCACGAACAGGGCGTGGCCGAGGGACATCTGCCCCGCCATGCCGCCCAGGAGGTTCCAGGCGAGGGCGATGGACCCGTAGAGCGCGACGAGGATGAGGACGTGCTGCCCATAGACCGGCAGCATCGGTGCCAGCACCGCCGTCACTGCCAGCACCGCGAAGAAGCCGAAACCCTGTTTCATAGGCGGCGCCCCCCGAGCAGACCTTCGGGTTTGAACAGAAGAAACAGGATGAAGATGGCGTAGGTAATGATGAAATTGATGGAGCCGCCAGTCAGGAGGCCGCCCACCGCCTCGACCACGCCGACGATGAAGCCACCGAGAAGGGCACCGAGGAAGTTGCCCATGCTGCCGAGCACGACGACAATGAAGGAGGTCAGCGTGAAGCTCGCTCCGACCGTGGGGGTGATGTAGCTGAACGGCGCGATCAGCGGAGCGACGAGACCGAGGGAGCCAACGCCAATGCAGAAGGCCAGCATGTACATGCGGTCCACCTTGACGCCGCACATGCGCGCCGCATCGCGGTCCTGCGCGGCGGCGCGGATCTGCCGGCCGGTTTCGGTGCGGTGCAGGAACCAGTAGAGCCCAAGGCAGACGATGATGGAGACGCCGCCGGCGATCACCGCTGCGGTCTGGACGAACACCGCGTCGAACGCGAATACGCCGGAGGCAACCGTCGAGGGAATGGTGTGCACGTCGGCGGAGAAGATCGCGAGCATCAGGTTCTGGAGGATGAGCGACAGGCCGAGGGTGACGACGATCTGGTTGTGCTCGGGAGCGTCGAGAATGGGAGCGACCAGGCTCCTGTAGGTGAAGGCGGCCGCCAGGGTCACGATCGGCAGGGCCAGCACCAGCGACAGATACGGGTCGAAGCCGAGCAGCTTGGCGCCCAGATACGTCACGTATAGGCCAACGGCGAGAAAGTCGCCGTGCGCGAAGTTGACGATCCGGAGGACCCCGAAGGTGAGCGTCAATCCGACCGCGACGATGGCATATACGGCCCCGCGCAGCATTCCGTCTGCGAAGGCCTGCGGCAGGAGCGGCAGCAGGTCCATCACGGCCTCCCGCGCGCGTGCAGTGTCTCCAAGGAACTCACTGTGTCCTCCCCGTATTCTCGTTGTCGGCCGCGACGACACCGCTCAGGCGGCGGACTGCGGCCTTGGTGCCTCTGCTGAGGAATGAACCGGCAACGGCCCTCTCGCCCCGGCCCGTCGTCGCCGGGGGACGGATCGCGGCGCCCCGTTGACGCGGGGGCGGGCAACACGCCTTTCCGACACGCAGGCCTTCGGGACGAGCCAGCTCACATGTCGAAGAACACGGTCTCATTCTCGCCCTGGAGGCGGATGTCGTGGCGATAGATCACGGCCCCCTCCGCCTCGCTGCGCCGGGCCACCAGGGTTTCGCGGCGCCCGGCCTGCTCGATGGCCTTCAGCACGGGATCCGCGGCGTTCGCCTCGGCCTCGTCGGAGAAGTACATGCGGGTGTGCAGGTGGATGTTGATGCCGCGGGCGAAAATCAGAAGCGAGACGTGGGGCGCCTGCGGCCGGCCGTCGCGCCAGGGCAGCACCCCTGGCCTGATGGTCTCGAACGACCACAGGCCGGTGGCGAAATCCGCGGCCGCGCGGCCGAAGCCGAGGAAGCCGGGATTGTCGTGGCGGCCTTCGGCGTCCGCCTGCCACAGCTCGATCAGGGCGTCCTTCACCGGCTGGCCCGAGCCGTCCCAGACCATGCCTTCGATGCGGATGCGCTCGCCCGGGACACCGCCCGGGGCGATGACGGAGAGGTCCTCCTGGGTGCGGACGGGAAGCCCGGCCACCGCCGGCACGGTTCCGATATGCACGTAGGGACCGCCGGTCTGGGACGGCGTCTCCTTCAGATAGGCGACCGGCATCACATCCCCTCCCTCTTGTTCTCGAAGAACGTCTGCCGGCGTCCGCGCAGCACGATGTCGAAGCGAAAGGCCAGGGCGTCGAACGGCATCTGCTGGCCCATGTCGAGCCTCGCGACGAGCGCTTCGATGGCCGCCTTGTCCGGCAGGGTGTTCACGATGGGGCACAAAGGAATGAGCGGGTCGCCCTCGAAGTAGAATTGCGAGATCAGCCGCTGCACGAAGGCTTCGCCGAAGAGCGAGAAGTGGATGTGCGCCGGGCGCCAGTCGGAGCCATGGTTGCGCCAGGGATAGGGGCCGGGGCGGATGGTGCGGAAGAAGTAGCGGCCTTCCGGATCGGTCATGCAGCGGCCGGTGCCGCCGAAATTGTCGTCGAGGGGGGCGAGATAGCTGTCGTTCTTGTGGCGGTAGCGGCCGCCGGCATTGGCCTGCCACACCTCGATGAGGGTGTTGGGCACGGGCCGGCCGGTCTCGTCCAGCACCCGCCCGTGCACCACGATGCGCTCGCCGATGGCTTCGCCGCCATGGGAGAAGTTGCGGATGAGGTCGTTGTCCAGCGGGTCGAGGCCGGAGCGGGGGAAGACGGGCCCGCTTCTCTCGCCGATGCCCTGCTCCAGGGACACGAGGGCGCAGCGGGGCGAGCGAAGGACGCTGGTCTTGTAGCCCGGGGTGAAGGCGGGCGGATGCCGGTTGCGGTCGCGGCGGATGAAATCCCCCGTCTCAATCATGGTTTCCTCCCTGTTGTTTGGTATCGTCCCGGGCTTCGGCATAGACGGTCTTGGCGATCTTGTAGGCGCGGTTCGCCGCCGGCACGCCGGCATAAACGGCCACGTGCATGAGGGCCTCGGCCACATCCTCGGCGCTGGCGCCGGTGTTGCGGGTGGCGCGCACGTGCATGGCCACCTCCTCGTCATGGCCAAGGGCGGCGAGGAGGGCGATGGTGATCATGGAGCGCTCGCGCCTTGTCAGGTTCGGCCGGGCCCACACCGAACCCCAGGCTCCCTCGGTGATGAAAGTCTGGAAGCCCTCGTCCAGGGCGGTGGTGCCCGTCTCCGCCGCGTCCACATGGGCCTCCCCAAGCACCGCGCGGCGCGTCGCCATTCCGGTGGTCCAGAGCAAGGAGCGGTCGGAGAGGGAAGGCACGGCGGGTTCCTCGATGTGGCGAAGAAAGGGAGATGGAACTGACACCGCAAGGATCGAAAGCCGGCGAGGGACCCGCAGGCCCACCGGCCGCTAGCAGCAATGGTCCATCCAATATTTCATTCTGTTTTCGTCATGGAAAATGATATTTTCGCATTTTAACATGCAGAGTTGATATGGATGGTGCGGATGATTGACGGGCGCATCAAGCTTCGCCACATCGCTTGCTTCTTGGAAGTGGCTGCCCGCGCGGGCTTCGGCCGGGCGGGCGTATCGCTGCATCTTACCCAGCCTGCGGTGTCGCGTGCCATCGCGGAGCTGGAGGAGATTCTTGGCGTCTGCTTGTTTGAACGCGGGCGCGGCGGTGCCGCGCTCACACAACAGGGGGAGGCCTTCCGTGCTCATGCCGGCACGGCATATGCGGAATTGCAGCGCGGAATTGACACGTTGCGGAACGCCGGCGGTCCCGCGGGCGGCGCCTTCTCGATCGGGGCCCTGCCGACGGTCGCGGCCCGCATCATGCCTCAGGCAATGTTGCGGGCGAAAGCCCTGGGTCTTGCCGCCGCCGTCACCATCGATGCTGGACCGAACGGCTGGCTGCTCGATCAGCTGAAGCAGAGCCGGCTTGATCTGGTGGTGGGCCGGCTCGCCGAGCCGCAGGCCATGCTCGGTCTCGCCTTCGAGCATCTTTATTCCGAGCCCATCGTGTTCGTGACGCGGCCCGGGCACCCGTTGGCCATCGGTCAGTCCGTTGGAATGGCCGAAATCGCGCGATACACTTTGCTCGTGCCGTCGAAGGGCTCGATCATTCGTCCCGAAATCGACAGGCTCTTCATCCTGGAAGGCATAGCCCGCGTCGATGATGCCATCGAGACCGTGGATCCCTCCTTCGGCCGGGCCTTCACGCGCGCCAGCGATGCGGTGTGGATCATCTCCCACGGCGTCGTCGCCGGCGATCTGACTGAAGGAAATCTGGTGCGCGTGCCGGTGACCACAACAATTTCCGGCGGGCCGGTGGGTCTCACCACCCGCGCCGGCGTTCCCCTTTCGCCTGCCGGTCAGATCCTGGTTGGCGCCATCCGCGAAACCGCGCGTGGTCTTTGACCAAAGCCAATCATCACCCTGACGGAGGGGCAGGCCGCGGGACTGAGCACCAAGCTCGAAGGCGTGGCCTGCCGCACGCGTATATTGCAATGCAGCTTTACGGTTTTGTCGCCTCTGCTCGGACGGCTGCCAGGAGATCTTCGCAAACGAACCGGAGAAATACGTCCAGGCGGGGCGAACCATGCTGCAACCGTTCCAGATCCCAGCAGGGGCGACCCGGAGACTATTGCGATCCCATCGTGGAATCTGGCGGCGGCCGGTAATATAATTTGGAAATAAATTTTCCGGTTTATTCAAATTGCTGAAGATTAACTTCTTGGCGAGAATGCAAAGAGTGGGTTGATCGCACGCTCCAGTCAGGTGGTGGCATCATTGTGATGTCGATCAGCCGCTCTGCGTTTTCCGAGCTTCGCGACCTGCGGGGAGGGGATAATTGCCCCCCGACACCGGGCCCGTGGCAAGCCGCGACCGCGCTGCACGTCCGGCGATCCGCCTTGGGCCGCGGTTCAATCAAAGGCGGGAAGGGTCAATTCATTCAAATCAGGGATGGGAAAGCCAACTCAAGGGGCTCGATCATCGTCGCGGCGCGATAGCAGCGCCGCGGCCCAGAAGGCTGCCGCCAGCAGGACGCCTCCCGCGACCATGGCGGACAGGACGGCGCCGTAGGACTGGGATTGCGCCCAGAGAAGTGCGGCACCGGCTGGCGCCAAAGCCCGCGCGAGCATCGCGGGCGCCGCCAGCGCGCCGTTCACGGCGCCATAGGCCTGCCGGGTCAGCATTTCCGGCACGGCGAGCCCGCGCACGATGGTCATGATGCCGTTGGCGCTGCCGTAGAGCGCCACGATGGCCGCCACCAGGGCGAAGCTGGGCGGCAGCCACGCCAGGGCGAGGATGGCGATCGGAAAGGCCAGCACGGCACAGCTGCCGATGAGCCGCACCGGAGCGCGCGGTGCGAACACCGAGACGGCGATCCGCCCCGCCACCTGGGTGGGGCCGATGATGGCCATGGCGAGCGCTACGCTCCCGGTCGTGAAGCCGCGCTCCAGCAGCAGGGGATAGAGGTGAAAGGTAAAGGCGGAGAAGGTGGCGGCATAGGCGGTGAACGCAACCGCCAGGGCCCAGAAGGTGGGACGCCGGACGACGCGCCCCATGGTCTGTCGCAAGGTGATCTGTCGCAAGGTGACGGCTTCCGACAGCGCTGGCCCGTGGGCCGGCGCGGCCACGTGGTCGGCCGCCGGCCGGATCACCGTGGCATAGAGCGGCGCGCAAACCACGAGGTTCACGGCGCCGAGCGCCACCAGCGCGTCACGCCAGCCCACCATATCCAGCAGGATCTGGATCAGTGGAATGAACACGGTGGAGGCGAAGCCGCCCCACAAGGTGAGCGCGGTAATGCCGGCCCGGGCGCCGGCCGCTCCGGTCCGGCGCGCCACGACCGCGAACGCCGGTTCATAGAGGGTTGCTGCCTGGAGGATGCCGAGGGCGGCCATCAGGAGATAGAACAGCCACAGCTGCTGCACCTGCGACCAGATGAGGAGGATAAGGCCGGCAAGGCCCGCCCCGGCCGCCATCACCCACCTGCCGTGACCTCTGTCGACAGCGGCGCCCACGGGAAAGGCGGCGATGCCCCCGAGGGCGAGGCCGAGGGTGGCGGCGCCGAACAGGTCCGGCTTGGACCAGCCGAGATCGCGCCCCATGGCCTCGGCCATCAGGGGAAAGCTGTAATAGAGCGAACCCCAGGAGCAGATCTGGCCGATGCCGAGGCCGGTGATGAACAGGCTGCGGCCGGAAAGCGGGCGCGCGGGCGTCGGCTGCGCGCGCTCACCGCTCGGGCCACCGGTCACGCGGCGGTCCCGCGGCAGGAGGACGTCTCGGCGTGCGGGGCGGCGGCCTCGCAGCCGTCATGGCCTTCCGCCTCGGCCCGGGCGTCGCCCGCGCAGCTGGCATCCGCGTCCCGAGGCGCAAGCCCCCCGCAGCAGCCGGATCCTCCTGTGGTCACCGGCGCGGCGCTGCAGATGCCGGCTCCGCGCTCGAAGCCGAGGGGCGTAAGGCCGCGGGCCAGAAGATGCGCCGCGGCGGCAAGCCCCACCGGGCCGGCCCCGATGATTGCGACGGATCGCGATGCGATCATGATGGGAAGACTCCGATGGTCGATCCATTGACGAGCGATGCTTGAGGGCAAATGACGCGCGCTCAGGCGCAGCATCCCCCGGTGCTCCCGTCCCCGCCCGGCGCACCGGCGATCATCTTCTCGGCGTCGACCAGGCAACGGGTCACATCCATCCACGCCTCCACCGCCACCTTGAAGGCGGCGCGTCCCTTGTCGGTGAGGGTGTAGACCTTGCGCTCGCGGCCCGAGACGACCTCGCTTGCCGCGGTGACGTAGCCGCCTTCCTCGAACTCCCGCAGCACCGGATAGATGGTGCCCTCGGTGGGGGAGCAACAGCCGTTGGTGGTGGCCTCCACCGCCCGTGCCACGTCGTATCCGTGCATGGGCCGCTGGTGCAGCACGCACAGGATGAAGAACTTGGACAGGCTCATCTTGATGGTGCCGTTCCAATAGGCCCGGCTCAGGAAATCCGGCCCCGGCTTCGGCACAGGAGCGGGCGAAGGCGGAACGGGCGGAGCGGTTCGGGGCATGCGGGAATGCTATGCATCGATCATCGATATGTCAATCATCAAGGTATGGTCGCGAGGCGGTCGGCGCTACACGGCGAGGGCCGAGAGCAGGCGGGCGCGGTCCTGCGCATTCTCGCCGTCGCCGGTGAGCACGACGCGGCCGCGCTCGATCACCACGAAGCGGTCGGTCACCGCCAGCGCCTCATGCACGTTCTGCTCCACCAGCAGGACGATGGCGCCGCTGTCGCGCAGCTCGCGCACGATGGCGAACACCTCGGCGACGATCATGGGCGCGAGGCCCTCGCTGGGTTCGTCCACGAGCACCAATCGCGGCGCGCCAACGAGAACCCGGGCCATGGCGAGCATCTGCTGTTCGCCGCCGGACAAGGTGGTGCCGAGCTGGCGGCGGCGCTCCTTCAGCCGCGGAAAGCGATCATAGATCCGGTCGATCACCTCCCGTTCCGCCCGCGGCGAGCGACCGCGCACCTGCATCAGGCCGAGGGCGAGGTTCTCTTCCACCGTGAGGCCGGGAAAGATCCGCCGGTCCTCCGGCACCAGGCCGACGCCGACGCGGGTGATGCGGTTCGGCTCCAGCCCCTGGAGGGCCACCGTGCCGAGGCGGATGGTGCCTTCGGTCGGCTTCACCCAGCCGGCAATGGTCTTCAGCAGGGTGGTCTTGCCGACGCCGTTGCGGCCGAAGATGCCGATCACCTCGCCGGGTTCGGCCTGAAGGTCGATGCCCTGGATGATGTGGCTGAGGCCGTAGTGGGAATGGAGCCCGGAAATGGTCAGCATGTCAGGCGTGTCCGAAATAGGCGGCCTGCACCTCGGGGTCGGCCCGCACCAGCGCGGGCGGCCCCTCGGCAAGCTTGCGGCCCTGGTGCATCACCACCACGTGGTCGGAGAGTTCCATGACGAGGCCGATGTCGTGCTCGATCAGCAGCACGCTGACATCGGCGGTGAGCGCGCGCACCAGGCTGGCGGTGTCCGCGGTGTCCTGGTGGCTCATGCCCTGGGTGGGTTCGTCGAGCAGCAGGATCTTCGGCTCCGAGGCGAGGCACACCGCGATCTCCAGCCGCCGCTGGTCGCCGTGGGAGAGGTTGCCGGCGAGCTCGTCGCGGCGGTGGGCGAGCTGGAAGCGCTCCAGCATCTCCTCGGTCTTGGCGCGGGCGCGGGTCGAGCGGCGGATCGGCAGCAAGGCGCGTGCCGCGGGCTCCAGAACCTGGGCGGCGAGCCGCAGGTTCTCGGCCACGGTGAGCTCGAAGAACAGGTTGGTGATCTGGAACGAGCGCGACAGGCCTGCCGCCTTCACCCGCTCCGGCGCCGCGCCCGTCATCTCGACCCCGTCGATCAAGACCTGGCCTTCGAGGGGCCTCAGCGCGCCGGAGATCATGTTGAACAGGGTGGACTTGCCCGCGCCGTTGGGGCCGATCACCGTGGTGATGGCATGCCGCGCGGCGCTGAAGCTGACCCCGTCGACCGCCCGCAGGCCGCCGAAGGCGATGCAGATGTCGCGCACTTCGAGGACGGGCCGGCTCATGGCTTGACCTCCTCCGTCTTGAGGCCGCTGGGCTCGGCGCCGGGGGGCCGCCCGGCCTCCGGCCGCCGGGGGCGGGCGATCAGATGCTGGATGCGGGGGCGGACGAAGCCGACGACGCCCTTCGGCAGGAACAGCACGCCGGCCATGAACAGCAGGCCGATGACGATGAGGTGGTGCTCGGTCCAGCTGCCCACCACCGACTTCATCACGACGAGGAAGATGCTGCCGTACAGCGCCCCGACCAGAGTGCCGACCCCACCGAGGATCACCGAGATCACCGCGTTGCCGGAGGTCATGAAGAACATCAGCTCGGGGGAGACGAAGCCGCGCAGCATGGGATAGAGCGCCCCGACAGGCCGGCGACGAGGCCGGCGGCGAGATAGCAGACCATGCGGGCACGCCACACCGAATAGCCGAGGAAGGGCACGCGCTTCTCGTTGGCCTTGATCGCCGTCAGCACCCGGCCGAACGGTGTGTCCAGGAGGTAGGCGCTGGCGGCGTAGAGCAGCATGATCACCGCGAGCACCACCAGGAAGAAGCCCGCCGGGCTTCCCGCCGATACCGAGAACGGGCCAAGGCCGATGTCGATCACCGGGATGCCGATCATCCCGTCGGAAGCGCCGAGCTCGCGGGTGTTGTAGACCACCTTGGCGCAGACCTGGGCCATGCCGAAGGTGATGAGCGCGAAATAGACCCCCCGCACCCGGTTCGCGATCAGCCCGCCGACGAGCGCCGCTGCCAGGCTCGCGGCTCCCGCCGTGGCCATGGCGAGCCAGAACGAGGGCACGTGCATCAGCACCAGCGCCGAAGTATAGGCGCCGATGCCGAAATAGAGCGCCTGGCCCAGCGACAGCGCGCCCGAGTAGCCGAGCAGAAGATCAACCGAAAGAGCGAGCCCGGCGAAGATCAGAGCCTCGGTGGCGAGCCGCAGGTAGAAGGTGTCGCCCACGGCGGCGCCGATGGCCGCGGCGCCCAGCGCGCCCGCCACCAGAAGGAGGGCGAGCACATGGCTCGCCCGCATGGACAAGGTGAGGCGGTCATGCATGGCCGAGCTTTCCGAACAGGCCCTGGGGGCGGAACACCAGGAAGGCGACCATGGTCCCGAACACGATCGGGTCGGTCCAGACCGGGGAGATCACGAGGCTCGCCAGCGCCTGGACCTGGGTGAGCAGCAGCCCGGCCACCACCGCGCCCCAGATCGAGCCCATGCCGCCGACGATCACCACCGTGAAGGCGAGCAGGATGAAGTCGCGGCCCATGGTGGGAAACACCGAGTAGACCGGCGCCAGCAGCACGCCGGCCAGGCCCGCGAGTGCCACGCCGAAAGCAAAGGTGCCGGAATAGACCAGCGACACCGGCACGCCGAGGGAGGCGGCCATGTGGCGGTCATAGGCGGCGGCGCGCACCATGGCACCGAGCCGGGTGCGGTAGACCACGAAGGCGACGGCGGCGACGATCGCCGCGCCGATGCCGATCAGGAACAGCCGGTAGTTGGGCAGGATGATGCCGCAGAGCTCGCTGGCGCCGGGGATCGGGGTCGCCGGGCGCTGGGTGTTGGGGCCGAAGGCGAGCTTCAGCAGGTCCTCGGCGATCAAGGCGAGGCCGAAGGTCACCAGCAGGGTGGTGACGTGCCGGTCGCGGCTGTGGAACACCGGACGGATCAACAGGCGCTCGGTGAGCATGCCGAGGGGCAGCATCAGCACCGGAACAAGCACCAGCAGGAACCAGAAGTTGATATGCGCGGCACCCAGCGCGAGGCCGGCATAGGCGCCCACGGCGTAGAATTCACCATGGCTCATGTTGATGACGTCGAGCAGCCCGAAGATGATGGTGAGCCCGAGCGCGACCAGGACCACGGCGACACCCAGGGCCAGCCCGTTCACCACCTGGGGCGCGAGCACGAATTGCAGATAGTCGAGGGCGGTCATCCCCGTGCGTCTCCGGTGATTGTGCACGGCGCCGCGGCCGACCGGCCGCGGCGCCGGAGCCGATGTCAGAAGCGGGTGCAGGTGTCCGGGCCGATGGCGGCGTCGGCGGCCACCTTGTCGACGATGTCGAACTTGCCCTTGTCGATGCGCACCACGTACATCGGCTGCATGGCCTGGTGGTCGCCGGCGCGGATGGTCTTTTCGCCCTGCGGGGTGTTCCAGGTCAGGCCTTCGAGGGCGGCGCGCACCTTGTCGGTATCGGTGCCGCCCGCCTTCTCCACCGCCGCCTTGTAGGCGAACAGCAGGCCGTAGCTGTCGGCGCCGTAGAGGTCGGGGTCGGCCTTGTAGGCGCCGCGGAAGGCGGCGACGAAGGTCTTGTTTTCCGGGCTGTCGATCTGCGGCGAGTAGCCGACGCCGGTGGCAAACCCCTCGGCCGCCCCGCCGATGGCGCTGATGTTCTGCGAGGTCACGGTGCCGGAGGCGCCCACCACCGAGACGGTGCCGAGCAGGCCGAAGTCCTGCAGCTGGGTCAGAAGGCGCACCGTGTCGTTGCCGGCCACCGAAGTGTAGATCACCTGCGGGCGGGCGGCGCGGATCTGGCCGAAATACTGGGTGTAGTCCTTCGAATCCAGCGGCGCGAACACCTCGCCGGTGGTCTGCGCCCCGGTCTGCTCCGCGCTCGCCTTGAAGGCGGCGACGGTGGAGCGGCCCATCTCGTAGTCGGGGCCGAGATAGAACACCTTCGCTTTGGGCTTGTCCTTGGCCAGCCAGGCGGCGAGCGCCAAGGACTGCTGGCCGGCGCGGGCATTCACCCGGAACATGTTGGGCGAGCACTTGTCGGCGGTAATGGAATCGGCGAAGGAGACGGTGGTGGCCGCCAGTTTCTTGTTACGCTCGGCGAGCTGGGCGACGGCGAGGGTGGAGCCCGAATTCACCGTGCCGGTGAGGAAGTCCACATTCTCCACCTGGAACAGTTTCTCCGCCTTCTGCACCGCGACCGACGGGTTCGCCTCCTCGTCCTCGAACACCAGCGCGACCGGGCGCCCGGCGATGCCGCCCGCCGCGTTGATCTCCTTGGCGGCGAGCTCCAGACCCCAGCGCACCTGCTGGCCGATGGGGGTGTAGGTGCCGGAGAGCGGCGTGACCACGCCGACCTTGATCGGCGCCGGCTGCTGGGCGAGGGCCCCGCCGGAAAGGGCGGTGGCGGCGAGGGCGCCGAGCAGTGCCGCCTTGTAGCTCATCTTCATCATGGCGTTTCCCCTTGTGATCTATTGTTGATGTTGATTCGTCGCATCTTGGCCGAGGCCGGCGCGCGGCCGGCGCCCGTCCGTCTCCGGGCGATCAGCTGCCGCGGAACTTCGGTTCGCGCTTCTCGTGGAAGGCGAGCACGCCTTCGCGGAAGTCGTCGGACTGGCGCAGGCGGCTGTAGCAGTGGCCCTCCAGCTCGATGGCGATGGACAGCGAGGCGTCCTCGGTGTCGTTGAGCAGCTTCTTGGCCGTGCGCTGGGCGATGGGCGAGAAGGCCCGCAGCTCGTCCACGAGGCGGTCGGTGGCCGCCTCGAGCTCGGCGTCGGGGACGCATTCGGTGGCGAGGCCCCAGTCGAGGGCCTGGCGGCCGGAAATGCGCTTGGAGCGCATCACGATGTCCTTGGTGCGGGTGATGCCGACGATCTTCTGCAGCCGCGCCGAGCCGCCGGAGCCGGGGATCTGGCCGAGCTTCTGCTCGGGCAGGGCGTAGCGGCAGGTCTCCGAGACGATGCGGAAGTCGCAGGCGAGCGAGATCTCGAAGCCGACGCCGAAGGTGTAGCCGCGGTTGGCGACGATCACCGGCTTCGCGCAGCGCGCCGGGGCCGCGATGTTCCAGGCGAGCTTCGAGACGTGTTCGGGGGAGGCCTCCAGGAAGCCCTTGATGAAGCCGCCCGAGGAGAAGTGCTCGCCCACCGCGCGCAGCACGATGACGCGAACCGCCTCGTTCCCGTCCAACGCCTCGAAGGTCTGCCTCAGCTGCTCGCGCTGGGGCATGGAGATGGTGTTCATGGGCGGGCGGTCGAGGATGATGTCCGCCCGCTCCCGGGCGGGGTCGATCTCGATGCGGAAGCCGTCGAGGTCGGTCGGCAGTGCAGGGGGCGGAACATAGGCGTTCATGCGCAGGGTCCTGTCTGGGGGAGGGGTCGGGCGGCGCTCACGCCGGAGCGCTCGGGTTCGTATTCTCCGGCCACCAGCTGGCGGCGCAGCAGCTTGCCGACGGGCGATTTGGGAATGGCGGCGACGAATTCGTAGCGGCGCGGCCGCTTGAAGTTGGCGAGGCCGGAGCTGCGGCAATGGGCATCCAGCTCCTCCCCCGTCACCGGGGCGCGGCGCTGCACGAAGGCGACCACGATCTTGCCCCAGCGGGGGTCCGGAAGGCCGACGACGGCCACCTCGGCCACCGCCGGGTGCATGGACAGGCAGCTCTCGATCTCCACCGGCGAGACATTCTCGCCGCCGGTGATGATCATGTCGTCCACGCGCCCGGTGACGTGGAGGTCGCCGTCGGCGTCGAAACAGCCGGTGTCGCCGGTGAAGTACCAGCCGGCGCGCAGCGACTTGGCGTTGGCGTCGGGCCGGCGCCAATAGCCCTCGAAGGCCTCGTCCGAGGCGGCGAGGGCGATGATCTCGCCCTCCTCGCCGGGGGCGGCGATCTCGTCCGGCGATGCCGCGCCGAGCTTCGTCACCCGGATCATCTGGTTGAGCCCCGCCTTGCCGGCGGAGCCGGGCTTCTCCGCCGCCTTCTGGTTGACGGTGAAGGTGTAGATCTCCGACGAGCCGTAGTGGTTGACGAACAGCTCGGGCCGGAAGGCGGCGGTCAGCGCCTTCAGCAGGCCGTCGGTCATCGGCGCGCCGGCGAAGCCGAGCTTGCGCACGCTCGTGGTGTCGGTGGCGGCGAAGCGCGCGTGGTGCACGAGGTCGTGGTAGAGCGTCGGCACCAGATAGAGGTTGGTGATGCGCTCGCGCGCGATCAGCTCCAGCGCCTGGACGACGTCGAAGCGCGGCAGGCAGACGAAGGTGCCGCCGATGAGCGACATGGCGAGCAGCGAGCGCACACCCATGGTGTGGTAGAGCGGCATCACGCCGAGGGTTACCTCGCCGCGGCCGTAGAGATTCTGCGCCACATGGGCGAGGGCGGCCATGCGCTCGGCCCGCTGGCGGCGCGGCACGCCCTTCGGCTTCGCGGTGGTGCCGGAGGTGTAGAGCATGAGCGACCAGTCGTCCGCGGACGCCGCCGGCGTGGCGGTCGCGGTGCCGGCCGCGAGCTCGGCGAAGGCGATCGGCGCCGGGGCGTCGATGCCGATCCGCGGCAAAGCGCGCGCCTGCGGGCAGTCCGCCACCGCGGGCGCCGCCACCGCCTCGAAGGCGAGCGCCCGCGCCTCGGCATTGTCCAGGACGTAGCCGATCTCGTCGGCGGTGGCGCGCCAGTTCATGGGCGTCATGACGATGCCGGCGAACTGGCAGGCCCAGTGCAGCGTCGCCGCCTCCCAGCGGTTCTGCAGCACGGTCACGAGGTGGTCGCCGCGCCTCAGGCCGAGCGCGCCGAGCCCGGCCGCCACCACCGCGATCCGCTCGACCCATTGGGCGTAGGTGAGCCGGACGTCGCCGTCGACCACCGCCAGCGCGTCGGGATCGCGCGCGACGCTGGCGAGGAAGCTGGTGCCGAGATCAAACATGCGGGCCGTCCCCTCTCAGCAAGGCCGCCGCCTCGATCACGGCGGCGACGATGGCCGTGTAGCCGGTGCAGCGGCACAGATGGCCGCCGACCACTTCCCGAACCTGCCGCTCGTCCGGGTCGGGCACCGCCTTCAGGAAGGCGTCCACCGACATCAGGATGCCGGCGGTGCAGAAGCCGCAGTGCAGCGCGTGGTGGCGGCGGAACGCCTCCTGCAGCACGCCGAGGCGGTCGGCGGCCGGCGCGAGGCCCTCCACCGTGCGCACGTCGCGCCCGTCGAGCTGCACCGCCAGGGTGAGGCAGGCCCGCGCCGGCACGCCGTCGATGTGGATGGTGCAGGCGCCGCACACGCCGTGCTCGCAGCCCACATGGGTGCCGGTGGCGCCGATGCGGTGGCGCAGGGCGTCGGTGGCGAGCAGGCGTGGTTCCGCCCGCAGGCTCGCCGGCGCGCCGTTGAGCGTGAAGCGGACGAGGTGCTGCGCGTCGGCGCTCAGACGAGGCATGCGGAGGCCTCCGCGATGACGGCGCGGCCGAGGCTGCGCACCAGGTCGCGCCGCAGGCGGGCGCTGGCATGCAGGTCCTCCCGCGCCTCCAGCTCCCAGGCAAAGGCGTTGAGCGCATCGTCGAGGGCGCTGCCGGACAAGGCCGGCCAGGAGCGCCGCTCGGGACGATCGGCGACGCCGCACACGGTGAGCTCCACCCGGTCGGCGGCGACGCGGGCGGCGCAGCCGACGATGGCGAAGTCGCCGTGCCGGCGGGAGAATTCACGGAACGCGAAGCCGCTGCCGGGCGGCGCCACGGGGAACGAGACGGCCTCGATCATCTCGTCGTCGCCCTTGTCGGTGGCCATCATGCCGGTGAAGAAATCGCCCGCCGCGACGCGCCGCGCCCTGCGGCGGCTGCGCAGGTGGATCTCGCCGCCGAGGGCCACCAGGCACAGGGGGATCTCGGCGCTCGGATCGGCGTGGGCGGCCGAGCCGCAGACGGTGCCGCGGCTGCGGGTCTGGTAGTGGCCGAGATGGGGCAAGGCGGCGGCGAGCAGCGGCAGCAGGGCCGCCAGCTCCGGCCAGGCGAGCAGTTCCGCCTGCCGCACCCCGGCGGGGACGACGACGGCGTCATCCTGCCGCCTGAGCGGGCGGAGGGCGCCGAGGCGCATGATGTCCACCAGCACCTGC
Source organism: Xanthobacter dioxanivorans (assembly GCF_016807805.1). Taxonomy (NCBI): domain Bacteria; kingdom Pseudomonadati; phylum Pseudomonadota; class Alphaproteobacteria; order Hyphomicrobiales; family Xanthobacteraceae; genus Xanthobacter; species Xanthobacter dioxanivorans. The sequence goes on from NZ_CP063362.1 coordinate 2,213,464, forward strand.
GGGCGGGCGAGGCGCATGTTGAGCATGGGCAGCAGCGACTGGCCGCCGGCGATCACCCGCGCCTCGGCGCCGTGCTCGGCGAGGGCGGCGAGCGCCTCTTCCAGGCTCTCCGCGCGGACATAGTCGAAGGCAGCTGGCTTCATGGGCGCGCTCCCGCCAGAAAGGCGCGCAGCCGCGCCAGCAGGCCGGGAGGCGCCGGCGCGGCGCGGCGGGCGAGGGCGGCGAAGAACTGGCCGATGATGACGCGTGCCGCCCCGTCGAGCAGCCGCCCGCCGATGGACGCCACCTTGCCGCCCACCGACACCTCGTAGACATAGGCGACGCGGGTGCCACCATCGGCGTCCGCAAGGGTGACACGGCCGGAGCCGCCGCCGGAGCCGAGCGCGCCGGTGACCGCGCCGGAGAGGGTGGCGGCGGAGGGCGCGTCGAGATCCGAGAGCTTCATGTCGGCCGTGTAGCGGCCCTTCACCGGGCCGATGCCGAGGGTGACCTCGGCGGTGAAATGGGTGGGCGAGAGCTGCCTCACGCCGTGGCAGCCGGGGATGAGGGAGGCGAGGGCGTCGGCGTCGAGCAGGGTCGCCCACACCTGCGCCCGCGGGGCGGCGACGACGGCGGACCCCTCGCCGCGCAATGTGCGGTCGCCGGGCCGGGCTTCGCGGCGGGCGATGCCGGCGGGTGGCGCCGGCTCCTCGCCTGCCGCGAGGGCCGCGACCCGCGCCGGCGTGAGCGGCAAGGCGATGTCGGCGACGCCGAGCGCATCGGCCACCGCATTGGCGATGCAGACCGGCGTCGACATGCAATTGCCCTCGCCCACGCCCTTGGCGCCGAGCGGCGTGAAGGGGGAGGGGGTCTCCAGATGCAGGACCTCGATGTCCGGCACTTCGGTGGCGGTGGGCAGCAGATAGTCGGCGAAGGTGCCCGTCAGGAAGGCGCCGTCCCCGGCATAGGCCAGCTCTTCCAGGAAGGTGGCGCCGAGGGCTTGGGCGAAACCGCCCCTGATCTGCCCCTCCACCATGGCGGGATGCAGCACCCGCCCGCAATCGTGCATGGTGAGGTAGTGATCGATGCGCACATGGCCGCTGACCTGGTCCACCTCCACGCCGCACATATCGAAGATGAAGCCGTGGCAGAGGGAGGAATTGACATGGTCCGCCCCGTCCGGCGCCGTCAGCTCCGGCGGGGTCCAGAAGGCGGTCTCGCGGATGGTCTGCTCGACCCCGTCTGGCAGCAGCGCCGGCGACCAGTGGCTGAGCCCGGCGATGCGGCCGAACGGAGCGGAGGCGCCGTTTTCGCCCTTCACCGCGATCTTGCCGCCAGCGAACACGATGTCCTCTGCCCGCGCCTGGAACTGGGCGGCGGCCACTTGGGCGAGGCGATCCTTCAGCCGGCCGGCGGCGAGATGGGCGGCGCCGGCCACGGCAGCGGCGAAGCGGCTGGAATAATTGCCCGAGGCGATGGACCACGCATCCTTGCCGGTATCGAGCTCGCAGACGACCCGGATCTCCTGCGGTGGCAAGCCGAACACGTCGGCAACCACCTGCGCGAGGACGGTGCGGTGACCCTGGCCCTGGGGGCTGGAGGAGGCGGTGACGCTGACCGAGCCCATGGGATCGATAGAGACGGTGGCGCTCGCCTGGGCGCCGTTCTTCGGCCCGGCCTTCGCCCGCTCCTCGGCGGAGAGGACGGTGGTGATGTAGCCCATGTTGGAGACCGAGGGCTCGACCACCGCGGCGAAGCCGATGCCGTAGCAGCGGCCGGTGCGGCGGGCCTCTTCCTGGCGCGCGCGCAGGTCCGCGAGCCGGCGGTCGCCGACGGCGCGCTCCACCGCCGCGCCGTAGTCGCCGGAATCATAGAGGGCGCCGGTGGCGGTGCGGTAGGGAAAGGCGCCGGCGGGGATGAGATTGCGGCGGATCACCTCCACCGGATCGAGGCCGAGCCCCACGGCGATGCGCTGGACCAGCCGCTCCAGGGCGAAATACACCTGCGGGCCGCCGAACCCGCGCACGAGGCCGGTGGGCGCCTTGTTCGTGAGCACGACCCGGTTGCGGATGGCGACGTTCGAGATGGCGTATGCGCCGGTCATGTTGCCGTGCATGCGGTAGAGGGTCGCCGGCTCCGGCGCGCGCGGATAGGCGCCGCAATCCTCCACCTGGTCGTAGTCGAGGGCGGTGATCCGCCCCTCGGCCGTCACCGCCGCCCTGAGGGTGGTGACGCGGTTGGTGGCCGCCACCGCGCCGACGAGATGCTCCAGCCGGTCCTCGATCCACTTCACCGGACGGCCGGCGATGCGGGCGGCGACCGCCACCAGAAGCGCGTAGGGCGCGACCCCTTGCTTGACGCCGAAGCTGCCGCCGGAATCGGGCGGCATGCGCATGCGCAGCTTGTTGCCCGGCACCTTCAGCGCGCGGGCGAGCACGGTGTGGATGGAGAACGGGCCCTGGAAATTGGCGAGGATGTCATAAACCCCTTCGTGGGGGTCGTATTCGGCGACGATGCCGAAGGTCTCCATCGGCGCACCGGTATTGCGCGGATAGCGAATGGTGATCTCGAACCCGTGGTCCGCCGCGGCGAAGGCGCCTTGCGGATCGCCGTAGGCGAAGCGGCGGTCACTGACGACATTGCCGCCGGTCGCGGGATGGAGCGCCGGCGCCTGCGGGTCCAGGCTGTCGACCGGGTCGATGACACAGGCGAGCGGGCGATAGTCCACCGCGATGGCGTCGAGCGCGTCCTCGGCCCGGTAGCGGTCCTCGGCGACGATGATCGCCACCGGCTCGCCCACATAGCGCACCCGATCCACGGCGATCGGCCAGTTCTCCACCTTTACCTTCAGTCCGGCGACCATCGGCGTGGTGAGGGCAGCCACGTCCGCGCCGGTGATCACCGCCACCACGCCGGGCAGGCGGCTGGCGGCGGTGACGTCGACGGAGAGGATGTCGGCATGGGCGTGCGGCGCGCGCAGGATCGCCGCCTCCAGGGTGCCGGGCCGCACCCCGAGATCGTCGATGAAGCGCCCACGCCCCGTCAGGAGCGCCGCATCCTCGACGCGTGGCAATGACTGGCCTGTCCAGGCGATGCGATCAGCGCGCAAACGCTCGTCCTCCCCGTGGCGCGCTCGTCGGCGCCTTGGGGCGGGATGTGATCAGATGCGGCTGGGAACGACGATGGTGATAGGTCCCATCAATGACCAAAAAGTCCCATTAAGCGGGATGGCGCTCAGCGTCCGAGGCGGGCCACCATGCGGAATTCGCGGGGCGAGACGCTGCAATGGTCGCGGAAGAAGCGGGTGAAATGGCTCGGCGCGCCGAAGCCGAGGCGCTCGCCGATGGCGGCGAAGGAATCGTCACTGTCTATGACCGCGCCGACCGCCATCTCCACTTTCAGCACGTTGAGGAAGACATGGGGCGTCACCCCGGTGGATTCCTCGAACACGCGGAAGAAGTGGGAGCGCGACATGCCGGCTTCGCGGCACAGCCGCTCGATGCCGAGGGGAGCGGTGGGGTTCTGCCGCATCAGCGCGATGGCGCGGCGCACCCGCCAGTCGACGGCGTTGGAGCGGGCCATCTCGCGCAGGGAGGAGCCGATGGTGCGCCATGGCGTGAAGCGCTCGATGACCGCGACCATGAGGTCGGAGAGCAGATCCTCCTGCCGGTTGCCCGCCCCCGGCGCGTGCACCATCTCGCTCGCGAGGTCGAGGGCGACGCAGCGGATCCGCTGGCTGATGGCGCCGGCGGAATGCTCGAAGAAGCCGGAGCGCCCGCTCGCCGACCAGTTGGGCCGGAACGAGACCAGCCAGTCGGGCTCGATGTAGAGCGCCAGGATGAGGGCGTTCTGCCGCGCCGGATTGTGCACGTAGGCGTGCGGCTCCCAGGCATTGACCAGGACGGCGCATTCATCGGTGAGCGGGGCCACCCGGTCGCCGACCAGGAACTGGGTGTCGTCGCCGCCCACCTTCAGCAGGACATGGCAATGGGGATGGGCATGGCGCACCAGGCTGCGGTCCATGTCGAGGAGCGCCACCCGTCCGAATGCGCCATGGGCTATGCGCAACGCGTCCGACATCGTGGGTTGTCCGCCCGGCCTCGCGGCCACCTCCCTGGAACCAGCCCATGCTAGAAGAGCGGGATGCGGATTGGCAAGCTGCCCTCGACCCCGCCGGTTGCCCCGATCGCCCGGCACGCCGCAGGGGCCCCGGTGCCCGCAGGCGCATTCCATCCGCCGCCGCCGGCCGCTATGGTGCCGCCTCACGGTGGCGCGCCCGGCGCTCCGACTTTCGAGGATATCCGCGTGGACAAGCGCGCGCTCGGCACGTCCGGCATCAGCATCGCCCCCCTGGCCCTCGGTGGCAACGTCTTCGGCTGGACTGTGGACGAAGCGACCTCCCTGTCCATCATCGACGCCTTCGTGGGGCGCGGCTTCTCGCTGATCGACACCGCCGACGTCTATTCCATCTGGGTGCCCGGACATACCGGTGGGGAATCCGAGCGCGTCATCGGCGCCTGGCTGAAGCGCGGCGGACGGCGCGATGCGGTCCACATCGCCACCAAGGTGGGCATGAACATGAAGGCGGCGGGCCAGGGCCTCTCCAAGGCCCACATCGTCGCCGCGGCGGAGGCGTCGCTGCGCAACCTGGGCACTGACACCATCGACCTCTACCAGGCGCACATCGACGACGGCACCGTGCCGCTGGAAGAAACCATGGAGGCATTTGCCCGCCTCGTGGAGGCCGGAAAGGTGCGCGCGGTGGGCGCCTCCAACTATACGGCGCCACGCCTCGCCGAGGCCCTCGCGGCGAGCGAGGCGAAGGGCCATCCGCGCTTCAGCGTGCTGCAGCCGCATTACAATCTCGCCAACCGCGCCTTGTTCGAGGGCGAGCTGCAGCAGCTCTGCCTGAGGGAGCAGATCGGCGTCATCCCCTACTACGCCCTCGCGGCGGGCTTCCTCACCGGCAAATATCGCAGGCCGGAAGACCTCGACGGCAAGGCGCGGGCGGGCACCGTGGCGCATTATCTCGATCCGCGCGGCCTCGATCTGCTCGCCGAGATGGACAAGATCGCCGCGCGTCTCGGCGCGACGTTGCCGCAGGTAGCCCTCGCCTGGCTCATCGCCCAGCCCGCCGTCACCGCGCCCATCGTCAGCGCCACCAGCCTCGCCCAACTCGACGACATCATGGCGGCGCCCGGCCTCACCCTCGATGCGGCGGCCCTGAGCCGCCTCGACCGCGCCAGCATCTGAAGCCGGCGGCGCCTGTCGCCAATCCCGGCCGTGATCCATGATGGCGGCCGGCGTTCGGGGGAGCTCGTGGCGTTGGCGTGAAGCGTGATGTTCTTGTCTATCGCGCCGGAAATGCGGGCCACCTCATGCTGAGCATGGATGAAGTTCGGCGTAGGAATGGAGCTAATGCGGAAATACTCGGCGCGTTCCCGCTCTGCGTCGGTATCCAACTTGGCGAAGCGCACATGGGGCTCGACCTCGACGCCCAGCGCCTCGAACACCAAAACGAAGCTCTTGCACGGCTCGCCGCGCGTTTACGGCTTTCAGGTCGATCGCGCTATGGTTCGCGGAAACCTGCCCGGCCGGCAAGCTTTCGCCGGAAGACCTCGCACGGGGGCAGGCGCCATCGAGCTGATGGATTTCGCGCAGATCCAGCTGCAGGTGAAGGCTTCACGTGCGGCTTCACCTCAGAACGCTACATCGCATCGAGCGAGAGATCATTGGATGCAACGTGCGGTCCATGGCAAATTTTCAACAGTCCGGCGTACGCATTTCTCCACGTGTGGCGCGGAGCGGTGCAGTTCCAGGCTTGGAATACGAGTCTGCCGGTGGGCCGCCTCGCGCGCGAGTTGGGTAGCGCTGGCGTCAACGCCGTCTGGCTCTCTTGTTTAAGTCCTGTTCGACGGAGCGCCACTGTCGTCGTGGCGCGCCCGTTAGGACCGGGTCCGTGGCACACCCCTCCATCCCGCGGAAAGGGCAGCACCTTCAAAACCGGGGTTCAAACGCGTGATGAGTCAGTCGGCCTTTCGGAGGGCCTTCTTGTCAATCTTGCCAAAATTCGTCAAGGGCATGGCTTCTATAAATCTGACCTTCTTGGGGCAATTGATGGAGCTTTTTCTCTGCTTCACGAACTCTATCAGCTCGCTCTCGCCGGGCACATCTGCGCCGGGGCGTAACTCAGCATAAGCAACCACGATCTCTCCCCACAGAGGGTCCGGTTCGCCCACCACAGCGACTGCGGTTACGGCCGGATGCTGAGAAAGTGCGTCCTCGACTTCTTTAGGGTACACATTAAAACCTCCTGTAATTATCATGTCCTTTTTTCTATCAACAATTACCAGATACCCACGGCTGGTCTCCATTGCCAGGTCGCCGGTGTGCAGCCAGTCTCCGGACAATGCCGTTTGGGTTGCCTCCGGTTGGCCGAGATAGCCATTCATGACAATGGGACCGCGAACGCATATCTCGCCAATCTGGCCCGGGGGGACAGGTGCGCCAGTGTCTCCAAGCAACGTGACGCGCACTCCTGGAAAGGGACGGCCTGCCGAACCCAAAATCTCCTCGTCTTCAAGTTGATGATCATATTGAGTCAACGTGAGAACTGCGGATGGCGCCTCAGTCTGCCCATACATCTGAACCAGACAAGGGCCAAATTCCCGAAATGCCTGCTTGATTCGGGGATGTGCCATCGGGGCGCCGCTATAGACGAGGGCGTGCATGTTGGCCCAGTCCTCGCGCTGGTGGTCAGGGTTGTCGAGCAATTTATAGATTGCTGTCGGCACAAGCCATGTAACGTTACACGCCTCCGCACGAAGTGTAGCGACAAAATCATGGGCGTCGAATTTTTGACGAAATACTACGCAGCCGCCCTTGCACAATGTTGGAATAATAAGCGCTCCCGCCCCATGTGTCATCGGCATGGAGCAAAGATATTTTGGGCTTTCGGGCCAGCTCCAGCCGCACATGATCTGCATCGCACACGCGAGCATCGATCGAGATGTGAGTTCGATCCCTTTAGGGCGCCCAGTCGTGCCACCTGTATACGCGATCCGTATCACGTCTTCCGAGCCGACCTCACATCGAAGCGGCTGGGGGTCACGGTCAAGAGTCTCCTGCCAGAAGCACTTCCAGTCCGCATGGGGGATATGACAACGCCAGTGCTGAATATGAGGCGCTCCTTTCCTCAGCGCCTCGGACATCTGCGCGTACGCGCTGTCGCAAACAAACAGACGGCAGTCCGTCTCCAAAATAATATGTAGCTTGTCTTCTATCCCGGAAAGAGGCTGCAATGTTACGGATCTTAGACCATAAATATATGATGCCGCGATCAGCGCGAATCCCGACACGTTGTTTTGGACGAGCTGGACAATGGAGTCCCCGGGTTGAAGCCCCAGATGCGTGAAGGTCGCACACGCGCGTGATAACAAGGCTTCAAACTCGGAATATGTTGTATCCCGGCCTCCATCTCGAAATGCGACTCTGGACGAAAATCGCAAGGTCGCATCAATGATCAAATGCCCGATTCCGCCCGAATCATACAAACTTCCGACCATATATCCGCCCCTTATATTCTATAAACAGGTTGGCGTTGGATTGGACAATAGACCATATGGCGCAACCTGCGATGGTGAGTTGAGTTACATTTTTGTATATAAGTGAAGATTTCGAATTTTTAGTGCGGAGCTGCAACTTATGTCGAAAATTACTGTTTCTGAATATTTGCCCGCCGCGCGATCTCGTTGTTGCGTTCGATCCCGGCCTCCAAGTATGCACCGAAATCGGCCGCCCCGCTGGGAGCGGGCACGAAACCCTCCATCGCCGCCAGCTTCTGCTTGACTTCGTCGCTCTCGACGGCTTGTGTCATGGTACTGCTCAGTTTTGCAATTATATTGGCCGGTGTGCCGGCGGGAGCCAGCAAGCCGATGAAAGGAGTATCGATGAAGCCTTTAAAGCCCAGCTCCTGCATCGTGGGAACATCCGGAAGGTTGGGCTGACGGCTCTCGGACAGCACAGCCAGGATCTTGGTTCTTTGAGCCTTTACATAGGGCATCTGGCCGCCGATGGTGTCCAACAGCAGGTCCACCCGACCTTGAGACACGTCGGTGATCGCTTCGCTGATGCCGCGGTAATCCACGCGGCGGATTGCCATTCCAGTTTCGGCATTCAGCCGTTCAAGATCGAGGCCATAGACCGGAGATGTCACCGCCATGCTGAACCGATCCGGTTCAGCCTTGGATTCCTTCAGGAGCTGCGGAAACGTGTCAATCGGGAGGTCCTTACTGGCCACGAGCATGATTGGAATGTCCACCATCTTGCCGATCGGCGCGAAATCCTTTGTCGCGTCAATAAGCGGCGCTTTGAAAAGTGCCTTTACGACCGTCAGCGGGGCCCCTCCGACCAGCAGTGTGTAGCCGTCGGGAGCGCTCTTGGCGACATGTTGCGCGCCGATCATCCCGTTGGCGCCTGGCTTGTTTTCTATGACCACAGGCTGACCGAGTATTTCGGCCATCTTCGCTCCGATCATCCGGGCGATGATGTCATTGGCGCCTCCCGGGCCGTAAACCACGACCAGGCGGATTGGCCTGGTCGGGAAATCAGCTCTCGCTGGCGCTGCGGCGAGAATAGACAGTGCGGCGAATACCATAATCCCCATGTACGATGTTATTTTCATGGCGTTTCCCGTATATATTTTGATTGACGGATTGGAGTGTCAAAGGTCGAATAAATTATTATAGACTTTTACACGGTCGAAAAGAACGGCATCGCCCTCCCTTCGGCAGTGGGCCGGAACTGGACGCTGACTGCTTGTCCAATCTTAAGATCTTCCGCCCGTGCATCCACGATGTGGGTCATCAGCATGGGACCTTCACTGAGGGTCACGTAGGCGAGTGTGCATGGTGGATCCATTCGTCGCGAACGACTGAAAGCGTAGATGGTGCCTGTGCCGCTGCCGACCTTCCATTGTGTACGTTCGCTGCCGCAAAGGGGGCATAGCGTGCGGGGGTACCAATGTGCACGCCCGCATTCGTCGCAGGTCTTCAGCAATAGATTACCCATCTCAGCCGCTACCCAGAACTCACGGCTTTCGGGATAAGCGATAGCCAAAGGGTCCTGTTCAAATGTCAGAGTTGATTTATCTGGATTCATCCGTGTGAGCTTTCCGAATTACCATTCAATTTCGTTCAAAAATCACGCTGGCGTGCGCGTGGCCGCCGCCAGTCACCAAGCCGGGACCGGAGGCCAATGCCAGACGACAGTTTTTGACCTGAACTGCCGGATGCGCCTCGCCGCGCAATTGACGCACCGCTTCGATCGCCTTGGTGATTCCGCCTCGGTTCATAGGGTGGTTGTTGCACAGGCCGCCTCCATCGGTGTTCCACGGCAGCTTGCCGACACCTGAAATCAGGTTTCCATCCGCAACGAACGCACCGCCTCGCCCTTTCTCGCAGAAGCCAAGGTCTTCCAGCTGCATAATCACTGCGATCGTGAAATTGTCGTAGATCGAGGCGTAATCGATATCGGACGGCATGATGCCTGCTTCGCGAAAAGCGGCCGCACCGGAGCGTTCGGCGCCCGTGCGGGTCAAATCACAGTAACCGCCATCATTCGTGTAAATGGTCTGCCCTGCACCGATCACGCGAACGAATGGACGCGAGAGGCTTCGCGCGATTTCGGGTGTGGTCAACACCAGTGCGCCGCCCCCATCGGTAATCACGCAGCAATCCAGTCGTCGGATCGGATCCGAGATTACGGGAGAATCCATCACGTCGTCGATGGTCAAAAGTTTACGCAATAAAGCGCGCGTATTATATTGCGCGTGGTGTGACGCGGAGACCTTGACCCAGGCCATCTGTTCGAGCGTGGTGCCGTATTGGTGCATATGGCGTTGGGCGCACATGCCATATATCCCGGCGATGCTCCACCTGTAAGTCGACGTCCAGGGAGCTTCGGGCCGATCCGAACCGGCAGTCTGGGGCATCGTGCCGGTCGCCATCCCGCTGCTGCGCGGTTTGCCCGCCAGGGTGATGAGCGCGATCGAGCACCGGCCCGCAGCGATCGCCACTGCGGCGTGCTGGATGTGCGCCAGATACGAACATCCGCCGGCTTCAGTGCCGTCGAGCCATCTCACCTTCAAATTGAGATAGTCCGCCATCCATAGCGGCCCTCCGCCGGGTGCATCTCCGGCGCAGAAATAGCCGTCGACGTCCGACAGGCTCAGTCCGGCATCACGTAGCGCTCCGACGGCACATTCCGCATGCAGTTGGGGAACGGATTTGTCCGGTGCGAAGCGGGTAGGGTGTTCAAAAATCCCTGCGACGTGGGCGTGTTTCTGAGTGCTCATGTTAAGGTCTGGCGGCCCTTGGATTGGGATTTGACGCCGAGTATGCGCGGCGGTCGACCAGCCGTCTGCCAACTACTTAACACAGTTGCTCGGTCCGGCTCTCGCGTGGCGCGACGCCGTGGCTGACGCCGGTGCCGGCGCGGCTACGCGGCTCTTGTCGCATGACATCGACATTAAAATCGATGAGCGCCCGAATTCGGGGCGCCCACTGAATATCTGGGTCGATGACAAGCCCCCAATCATGGTGTTTGCCATTGCAGGCGGCGAGCGGCGGCCTGCTTTGGCAGCTCAACGACCTGGCCCAGGCCCGGTCGGCTCGGCGTGCGCCGCTTGTGAGACTTGCGCCCGGATCCGGTTCAACAGGCACTTCCCCAGGACTCGTCTTTAGAGCGATCTGTCACCCACGTTTGGCTCACCCGATCTGCGCTTCCAACTGAGTAATATAGGCAGCGAAGGCTGCCTTGTCTGGAACCTTGATCAGGCCACGGCTGCGACGGATCATGCCATCCGCTTCAAACTGAGCCAGAGTGATGGCGACCCAGGTGCGCGAAATCCCTGCAAGGGTTGTCAGGTGTTGTTGGGTTAATCCGCGTACATCGCCGGAGCCAGACGGAGCATCGTTCGGATGGCTAGTCAACAGGCCGCTCAGCAATCTACCTAGCCGAATAGTCGCTGGCTTGAATGCCTGGCTGCTGCGCGACACGCTTTCGATGTAAAGCTTTGAGATCGTGCGGGTCACGTTCAATGATAGACGTGGAATATCTTCCATAAGCATCATAAGATTTTCGCTACTTATTTGATATACATCAACATCGTCCAGGCACTCCATTGACATAAACACGGGAGAGGCGGCAAAAAATGAAAATAAACCTAATATGGATCCGGGTGCGTTGATTCGGTGAGTGAATTCTTTGCCGTTTTGGCTGGCGATATAGCTGCGCACGCGCCCGCGTTCGATGATGGAGATGTGGCGAGGAGTCGGGTCATTCTCATGATAGATCAATGCGCCGCGATGGTAATGGCGTCGCGTCTGAGTTTGCAAAATTCTTCTCAGTTCATTTTCATTCAATCCACTCAGCACCGTACTCCAGATTGGGGCTGCGCTAATTCCTTGATCTGTAGCCGCGTTTGTGCAGCCAACGTGGTCTTGCCGCGCGTTGTGGGCAAGGCAGGGACCCCTATGTTGCGGTGCTGACACGGGTTGTCTCCTCCCATTGTTTACCTGAATCGAAACGCAATGGTTTCGGGCCTCTGTCCGGCTCTTGAGAGCAGCGCTCACAGGAGCGCCGTTGTCCAACAACTTCTATTAACGGCAGTTCCCACATATCCTTAATGGACATCGACTTTCGGTCAAGGCGGTGACCGCGTTCATTGGTGGTGGCCGGAGGGCGCTTGGGCCAAATCGGTCGTCGTCGGCGCCCCTTGATCGGCCGCAGGAGCCTTGCGTTTTCTTCCGCGAACCGGAGGCCACTTCGCTCGAAAACGCTCTAATCCATTGCGAAGTTCGTTCTTGTCCGCCTGAGGTCCAGGACATGAAGCGTAGCCGTTTTTTCGCGACGGAAGATCATCGAATCCTGAAGGAGCGGGAGGTCGGCGTGCCGGTCGCGGACCTGTGCCACAAGCACGGGGCGAGCGACGCCAGCATATACAAATGGAAAGCCTGGTTCGGCTTCATGGGGGTGTCCGGGGCCAATCGACCTTCTTGATTGAAGCTGCGGCCCCTATTTTTCGAGCGTATGCGCGACCGCGCGCAGGCTCCCGAGTTCGTACGGCATCAGCTTGGCAACACGGACCAGCTCCTCGCCGATGGTGGCGATCCTGTCCGCGTCCATGTCCCGCGAATGTCCGGTCACGACCAGGCAGCCAACTTGTCCGTTGTTCCATGTGGGGATGTTGGCTGCGATCGCGGTAAGGCCGATGAAATGCTTGTCGCGCGCGAGGACGTAGCCACGTTTCGCTGCGTCCTCCAGGTCGTGCTCGAGCCGTTGGCAGTCGGTAATCGTCTGCGGGGTAAAAGGTTCGTAGGGCGGCCGTCATGATCTTGTTCTGCCGCACCGGCGGCCGGGAGGAACGGCGCGGCGGGGCGAGCCGGTTCCTGATGGATTTGAAGACCCCCGGCATCACCATCCGGCCGATCCTGGACTTGGCGGGAGAGCACCATTTCAACGAGGTGGCCTTCGAGGATGTCTTCCTGCCCGGCTCCGCCCTTCTGGGTCAGCTCGGCGATGGTTGGAACCAGGTGGTCAGCGAGCTGGCTTTCGAGCGCAGCGGTCCGGAGCGGTTTCTGTCATCCTTCGTCCTCATGCGCGAGCTGGTCCGCGTGCTCGGGCCTTCCCCATCGGAGCACGCGGCTGCGGCCCTGGGGCGCCTGATGGCTCATCTCGTGGTACTCCGCCGCCTGTCGCGATCGGTGGCGGGCATGCTCCAGGAGGGCCGGAATCCGGTGTTGCAGGCGGCGCTGGTGAAGGATCTCGGCGCCCTCTTCGAGCAGGAGATGCCCGGTGTGGCCCGCGAGCGCCCTCATTCTGGCCGGCGGGGCGCACGCCGGTGAATGACGGGCGATGCTGTCCCCCTCTCGCGAGCGGCCTGCGCCCGCGCGATCGTCACGGTGCGCGCGGCATGTCAGCCGGGGGGGCGGCGCGGAAGCTGCGAAAGAGGTTTTCCAGGACCTCCTGCGTGTTGCTGACGAGGTCGAAGGTGCTGCGATCCTTCAGCCAGTCCGACAGGATGCCGCCGAGCAGCCAGTAGAGGGTCTTCGCCGCCGCCTGAGCCGTCCAGCGCGGGCTGAGGAGCGCTTTTTCCTGCGCGAGTTCGAACAGCGCGACGAGCTGCCTGTATTCGCGCAGATTGGTCTCGCGCTCCCGCTCGAGCACGCTCAGGAACTCGCCTCGATAGTCGCAACGGTACAGGATGGTGTAGATCCGCTGGCGGCGCGGATCGTTGGCGATGATGCCGAGGCATTCGATCACCACCTGCTGCAGCAGGGTCAGCGGATCGTCATGCCGCTCCTCGAGGGCGCGCTCCATCACCTCCTCGGCGGGCAGGGGGCGAGGTCGAGCAGCGCGCGCAGCAGGTCCGCCTTGTTGGCGAAATGCCAGTAGAGCGCGCCCCGGGTCATCCCGGCGCTCAGCGCGATCTTGTCGAAGGTGACGGCGGCCGCCCCATGCTCGAAGAAGAGGTGTTCTGCTGTCTCCAGCAGCTTCATCCGGGTTTCTTCGGCTCCGGCCTTTGTTTTCCGCATCCCAGTGCGCTTGCGCATCAACGGCCCGATCTCATCCGCGTGTCACCGCATGTTTTGCAGGCCCGGCTCGCGGCGTCCAGGCCCACCCTGAGCCAGGCCCGCCTGAGCCAGGCCCGCCCGGAGCCACGCCCGCCGTCCCCTGCGGCCGCTCACGGAACCGGCGCCGGGCTCGCCTTGGGGGCACCGGCCTCGGTGGGGACGGTGCCATGGGCGGAGACGGCGCCGTCCCCGGTCGCGCGCCCGCCGCGGAGCCGGTCGCGCAGCCCCATCGCGAACACGAAGAAGACCGGCACAAAGAACACCGCGAGCACGGTGGCGGAGATCATGCCGCCCATCACGCCGGTGCCGATGGCCTGCTGGCTCGCGGCGCTCGCACCCGCGGCGACGGCGAGCGGCAGCACGCCGAGGGTGAAGGCCAGCGAGGTCATGATGATGGGCCGGAAGCGCAGGTGCGCCGCCTCGACGGCTGCCGCGACCAGCGGCTTGCCCTGCGCCCGCAGGTCCTTGGCGAACTCGATGATGAGGATGGCGTTCTTCGCCGACAGCCCGATGATGGTGATGAGCCCGACCTTGAAATAAACGTCGTTGGGCATGTCACGCAGCATCACCGCGACCACCGAGCCGATGACGCCCAAGGGAATCACCAGCATCACCGAGATCGGGATCGCCCAGCTCTCGTAGAGGGCTGCGAGGCAGAGGAACACGAGGATGCAGGACAGCGTCAGCAGCAGCGGCACCTGGGAGCCGGACTGGATCTCCTGCAGCGACTGGCCGCTCCATTCATAGCCGAAGCCGGCCGGCAGGGTGTTGGCGATGCGCTCCACTTCCGTGATGGCGTCGCCCGATGAATAGCCGGGCTTGGCCTGCCCGCTGACGCGCACGGCAGGATAGCCATTGTAGCCCACCGCCTGGGACGAGCCGCGCGTCCATTCGATCCGGGCGAAGGCCGACAGCGGGACCATGCCGCCATGGGTGTTGCGCACGTTCAGCTTCAGGAGGTCGCCCGCCTGCATGCGCTGTCCGCCGCCCGCCTGAACCGTCACGCGCTGCATGCGGCCGGCATTGGGGAAGTCGTTGATGTAGGCGGAGCCGAGCGCCGTGGTGATGGTGGTGTTGATGTCGGAGAATGCCACCCCGAACGTGTTGGCCTTCTCGCGATCGATGATCAGATCGAGCTGGGCTGCGTCCGGCATGCCCTCCACATACACGCCGGTGAGGATCGGGCTCGCCGCCGCCTCCGCGAGAAACTGCGCCTGGGCCTTGCGCAGCGCCTCCGGGCCCAGCCCGCCGCGGTCTTGCAGGCGGAAGGAGAAGCCGTTGGAATTGCCGAGTCCCTGGATGGGCGGCGGCGACAGGGCGAAGACGATGGCGTCGCGGACCGAGGACAGCGCCATGGTGGCCCGCAGCGAGATGGCCGCTGCTGAAGTGTCCGCGTCGCGCTCGCTCCAGTCCTTCAACGTCACGAAGGCCAGGGCCGCGTTGTCGCCGATGCCGTTGAAGCTGTAGCCGCTGATGGCGACGATGCGGTCCACGGCCGCTTCGCCGGCGAACGTCTGCTCCATCTTCTCGATCACCTCGAGGGTGCGGTTGGCGCTGGCCTCGGCGGGGGCCTGGATGTTGACCAGAACGAAGCCCTGGTCCTCGTTCGGCAGGAACGCCGAGGGCAGCCGCACGAACATGTAGCCGAGCGCCGCGACGAGGACGAGATAGACCAGCATGACCCGTCCCGCCCGCTTCAGAAGGCCGCCGACCGCGCCGCTATAGGCGTGGGAGGTGCGGTCGAAGACCCGATTGAACCAGCCGAAGAAGCCCTTGCGGACGACGTGGTGGCCCTTGGCGATGGGCTTGAGGAAGGTGGCGCACAGCGCCGGCGTGAGAGAGAGCGCCAGCAGCGCGGAGAACAGGATGGAGGCCACCATGGTCAGGCTGAACTGGCGATAGATGACGCCCACCGCGCCGGGGAAGAAGGCCATGGGCACGAACACGGCGGTCAGCACCAGCGTGATGCCGATCACCGCGCCGGTGATCTGTCCCATCGCCTTGCGGGTGGCCTCCTTCGGCGGCAGGCCCTCCTCGGCCATGATGCGCTCCACGTTCTCCACCACCACGATGGCGTCGTCCACGAGAATGCCGATGGCCAGCACCATGCCGAACATGGTGAGCACGTTGATGGAGAAGCCCAGCGCCAGCATGACGGCACAGGTGCCGAGCAGCGCCACCGGCACGACGATGGTCGGGATGAGGGTGTAGCGGATGTTCTGCAGGAAGAGGAACATCACCACGAAGACCAGGGCGACCGCCTCCAGCAGCGTGTGCATCACCTTCTCGATGGAGATTTCGACGAACGGCGTGGTGTCGTAGGGCACGCTGTAGGCGATCCCGGGCGGGAAGAAGCGGGCGAGTTCGTCCATGCGCGCCCGCACCGCCCGGGAGGTCGCCAGCGCGTTGCCGGTGGGGGTGAGTTGGACGCCGATGGCGGCTGCAGGCTTGCCATTGAGGCGGGTGGAGAAATTATAGTCCTGCCCACCCACCTCGACCCGCGCCACGTCGCGCAGCCGCACCGAGGAGCCGTCCGGGTTGGCCCGCAGGACGATGGCGGCGAACTCCTCCGGCGAGGTGAGCTGGCCCTTGACGAGCACCGTGGCGGAGATCTGCTGGGTGATCGGGTTGGGCTGCGCGCCGATCCGCCCCGCAGCCACCTGGGCGTTCTGGGCGGCGATGGCATTCGTGATGTCGGCGGTGGTGAGGTTCAGCCCCACCATCTTGTCGGGGTCGATCCAGATGCGCATGGAGCGCTCGGTGGAGAACAATTGCGCGCGGCCGACGCCCGGAATGCGCCGGATCTCGCTGAGCACGTTTCGGCTGGCATAGTCGCCGAGGCCCACTGCGTCCACGGCGCCGTCGGTGGAGGTAAGGGCGGCCACCATCAGGAAGCCGGCGCCCGCCTCCTCCACCTGCACGCCCTGCTGGATGACCGATTGCGGCAGGCGCGATTCCACCCGCCGGATGCGGTTCTGCACGTCCACCGCGGCTTGCTGGGACTCGGTGCCCGGGGCGAAGGTGACGTTGATCTCGACCCGGCCCGAGGTGTCGGAGGTGGATTCGAAATAGAGCATACCCTTGGCGCCGTTCAGCTCTTCCTCGATGAGCCGGGTCACGCTCTGGTAGATCGCCTCCGGGGACGCGCCCGGATAGACGGTCGACACCGTGATCTGCGGCGGCGCGACATTGGGATATTGGGAGATGGGCAGCAGCGGCAGCGCGATGACGCCCGCCAGCATGATGGCGATCGCCACCACCCAGGCGAAGACCGGCCGGTCGATGAAAAAGCTCGGCATCAGCGTGTCCTACTTTCCGCTCGAAGGATCGGCGGGCCCCCCGGATAAGGAGGGCGGTGCGTCGGGCCGACGCCAGTCCTGAGGGGCGACCCTGGCGCCGGGCATCACCTTCTGGAAACCGTCCACGACGACGCGCTCGCCCGCTTTCAGGCCGGCCTCGATCACCCAGCGGTCGCCGTAGGTGCGGCCGGTGGTGACGCTGCGCAGTTCCAGGGTGTCGTCCGGCTTGACGACATAGAGCTGCGCCCGGCCGGCCGTGTCGCGCTGCACCGCCTGCTGCGGCACCGCGAGCGCGTCCTTCTGCAGGCCCTGCTCGATCGCCACGCGGACATAGAGGCCGGGAAGCAGATCCCCGTCGGGGTTGGGGAATTCGCCGCGCAGCGTAATCTGGCCCGTCGTCGCATCCACCATGGCCTCGGAGAAGAGCAGGCGGCCGGCGAGGGGATAGCGCGTGCCGTCGTCGAGGATCAGGTGGACCTTCGTCTCGTCCGGCCCGGCCTCCTGGAGCCGGCCCTGCTTGAGGGCACGCCGAAGCTGGATGAGATCGCTCGCCGACTGGGTGAAGTCGGCGTAGACGGGATCAAGCTGCTGGATCGTTGCCAGGCTGCCGGAGGACTGTCCCACCAGCGCACCCTCGGTGATGGTGGCCCGCCCGATGCGCCCGGCGATGGGGGCGGTGATCTCGGCATATTTCAGGTTGAGCTGCGCCGCGGCGAGGCCCGCCTCGGCTGCGGCCACGTCGGCATTGGACTGCGCCAGGGCGGCGACCGCGTTTTCCTGCTGCTGCGCGCTGGCCACGCCGCGCTCGCGCAACTGGTCCTGCCGGTCGGACTGCTGGCGGGCCTGCAATTGCGTGGCCTTGGCCCGTTGCAGGGTGGCCGCCGCGCTGTCGACCTGTACCTGGAAGGGGGCCGGGTCGATGCGATAGAGCACGTCGCCGCGTTTCACCACGCTGCCCTGCTCGAATACCCGCTCCAGGAGGATGCCGGAAACGCGGGGGAGTACCTCGGCAATCCGGGTGGGGGCGATGCGGCCCGGCAATTCATTGGTGATCGGGATCACCTCCGGCTGCACCGTGACCACCCCGACGGGGCTCGGGGGCATCTGCGGAGGGCTGTCCGCCCACGCCGGCCAGCCTGCGGTGGACGCCAGAATCATAAATCCCGTCAACGTCTTGGTGAGCTTCACGATATGCATCCGTTCATGCCGGAACACGGTGCCAGCCATCGCGCGGGGTGGACGAGACAGCCGCGATCTCCATCTTGGGCCGCTTATACATACAATACGTTTTGTATGTAAAGAGGTCGACAACCGCGCCGCCGGCCGCAATGGGCCCGAGGGATGCGGACCCGACAGCAACTTGATACCCTCGCGTCCAACCGACAGGAGCTTCTCGTGCCCGCATCCCTCTCTGACATTCCGCTGACCCGCATCGACGGCACGCCGGCGCGCCTCGCCGACCACGGGGGCAAGGTCCTCCTCATCGTCAATGTCGCCTCGAAATGCGGCCTCACGCCCCAGTATGAGGGCCTGCAGAAGCTCTATGCGCAGAAGCAGGCGCAGGGGCTCGAGATCCTCGGGTTTCCGGCCAATAATTTCGGCGCTCAGGAGCCGGGAACGGAGGCGGAGATCTCGACCTTCTGCAGCACCAATTACGGAGTCACGTTCCCCTTGTTCCAGAAGATTTCGGTGGCCGGCGAAGATCGCCATCCCCTTTACGATGCCCTGGTCGCGGCCTGCCCCCACGCCGAGGGGGCCGAGACGATGCGGGCGCGCCTCTCCGGCTATGGAGTCAAGCCGGCCTCCGACACGGACGTGCTGTGGAATTTCGAGAAGTTCGTCATCGGCCGCGACGGCAAGGTCATCGCCCGCTTTTCCCCGATGTCACCGCCGACGATCCGCGTTTGATCAAGGTGCTGGACGATGCGCTGGCGGATTGAGCTCCGCCGTCCCGTAAGCTTCGCTCCGACTTGAGGTGGGCCCCGCATTGGGGTCGGTGGCAGCTGGAGAATTCCGGGGCCATGGATGATGCCGGCGGACGTGCTGGCGCGCCGTTCATGAGCGCGATCGGGGGCATGCTGCCGATCGCGCGGTGCGCGCGAACCCCGTGGCGGGACCTGCGCCAAGCCTCATGAACCAGTGGGCGTTCGGACACTCCGTCGGAGCCCTGGTCCACCCGGATGCCCTGCGAATGCCCGTTGCTCCGGTGGATGGGCTCGAGCGTCGCGCCGAACGAGTGCACGTCAGGATTGGCTTGCATGCTCAAGAGGCCTGCGCAACTATCGCGTGCAGGCATCGCAGCTTGGCATTGGGGCATCAGGTGGCAAGTGATCGACATATTGCTCCACCGGCGCCTGCCGCCTTGCTCCTCAAGCTGCGCGGCAACGCGGACGCCGGCATGTCAGTCGCGGCGCGGCGGCTCATCGAGGGCGGGGAGGTGCTTCTCGAAATCGCCGCGGGGGATGGACTCATGGGGTTGGCCGAGGCCCCGCCGGCGCAATGGGTGCGGGTCAGCGCGGCAGACGATCCCTGGGAGCAGGCGCATGCCATGATGGGTTCGGGCTTCGCGGCGGGCGGCGGAGACGTTCTCGCGGCGGAGCCGGATTTCGAGCAGCAATGGCCGAGCATCGCCGGAAATGCGCAATGCGTTGCGGAACCACAGGACGGCTCGGGCGGCAAGACGGTGGGACCGCACGACCGGTGGCATCTGGACGCCGAGTTCAGCGGCCTTGGTCTGGCGCGCGGCAAGGTCAGCGCGGCGGCGCTGCGCCAGGTGCTCATCGCCCATGTGGATACCGGCTACGACCCGGGCCACCGCTTCAAGCCCAAATATCTCGACGCCGCGGAGCACAGCTTCGTGTCCGGCGACCCAGATCCCGACAGTGCCACGGATCTCGCTCCCCCGAGCTCCCTGACCAATTACGGTCACGGCACCGGCACCATCGGCATTCTGGCGGGGCCCACCATTGGCGGCGCGCCGGGGGCGCGCGTCCTGCCCATCCGCATCGCGGACTCCGTCGTGCGGTTCCGGACCGGCACCATGGCGCAGGGCTTCGACTATGCGCTGGCCCGGGGCGCCCAGGTGCTGACGCTGAGCATGGGCGGCCTCGCCTCGGCCATCCTCGCCGATGCGGTCAACAAATGCTACGCGGGCGGCCTCGTGATGGTGGCGGCCGCGGGCAACAATTTCAATGGCTTCCCGGTGCGTTCCATCGTCTATCCCGCCCGCATGCGCCGCGTCGTCGCCGCCTGCGGCGTGATGGCGAACTTCAAGTCCTATTCGGGCCTCGAGCCCGGCACCATGGAGGGATGCTACGGGCCGGCGAGCAAGATGCTCACCGCCTTGTCCGGCTTCACGCCGAACATTCCCTGGCCGGAGATCGGCTGTCCGAACGTGATCGACGAGGACGGTCAAGGCACGTCCTCGGCCACACCGCAGATCGCCGCCGCGGCGGCGTTGTGGCTGGCCCATCATGCGCAGGCCCTGAGCCGGTTGCCCGAGCCCTGGATGCGCGGGGAGGCGACGCGCCGGGCCCTGTTCGCCAGCGCTGCCTTCGGCGGCCGGACCAGGCCGGATAGCAAGCTCGGCTGGGGCGCGCTGCAGGCCGAGGCCCTGCTGCAGCAGGCTCCTCTTCCGGCGGGGGCGCTGACGCCGGAGGCGCCGGCCAGCGCCGGCTTTGCCTGGCTGAAGCTGCTCACGGGCGAGGGGCTCGGCTTCACCCTTGCCAACGCTGCCGCAGCCGACCGGCTGCTGGGGCTGGAACTCATGCAGCTTGCCCAGCGCGATCCGGCGGTGGCGGCCGCCATGGACGATCCTGATGTCGACCAGGTGACCGCGCCCAAGCGCCGGCGCTTCCTCGAGGCGGCGGAAGCTTCCCCCCTTGCGTCGCGGCCTTTGAAGGCCGCCATCGCAGCCAACCTTTCCGGCCGCGGCCAGCGCATCCCGCCGCCGCGCGCCCTCGCGCCCTCCACGGCGCAGGAGGCCACGCCGAATCCGGTCAAGCCGCCGGCCCGCCGCCGCCTGCGGATCTTCGCGCTGGACCCGAGCCTCGGTGGTTCGCTCAATTCCTACGAAGACCAGATCGCGACCGTGGACGTGCGTAATGAACCGAACCTCGCCCCCGGGCCGGTCGGCGAATATCTGGAAGTGGTGGACATCGATCCGGCCTCAAATCGCGCCTATCCGCCGGTGGACCTCAACAATCCCAACCTGCTCCTCCAGGACGGCGCGCCGCCCTCGGAAGGCAGCCCCGCTTTCCACCAGCAGATGGTCTATGCGGTGGCGATGCGCACCATCGAGCATTTCGAGGCGGCGCTCGGCCGCAAGGCCCTGTGGGCACCGCGCTGGACGGGGCGGACGGGTGCGCGCAACACATTCGTGAGGCGGCTGCGCGTCTATCCGCACGCGCTGAGGCAGGACAATGCCTATTACAGCCCCGCGCACACCGCTCTGCTGTTCGGCTATTTCCCCGCGAACTCGCACGTATCGGATCTGACGCCGCCGGGCACCATGGTGTTCAGCTGCCTGTCGGCCGACATCGTCGCCCACGAAACCACCCATGCCCTGCTCGACGGCCAGGCGCGCAGCCTGCGCGAGGCTTCCAACCCGGATGTGCGGGCCTTTCACGAGGCGTTCGCGGACATCGTCGCCCTGTTCCAGCAGTTCACCTACCGCGATCTGGTGAAGCGGGAGATCGCCCGTGCCCGGGGGGACCTGTCGGCGGCGCGCTTCCTGGGTGGCCTGGCCCGCCAGTTCGGGGAGGGGACCGGACGCTCCGGCCCGCTGCGGCGCTACACGCAGCCGGATGTGGAACTCAGCTACGAGACCACGCTCACGCCCCATGAGCGCGGCTCCCTGCTGGTGTCGGCGGTCTACCGGGCCTTCCTCGCCATCGTGGAGCGCCGCACGGCCGATCTCATCCGGCTGGCGACCGGAGGAAGCGGGAGGCTGCCGGACGGCGCCATCCACCCCGACCTCGGCGCCCGCCTCGCCGAGGAGACCTGCAAGGCGGCGCAGCATGTGCTGCGCATGTGCATCCGCGCCATCGACTATTGCCCGCCGGTCGACATCACCTTCGGCGAATACCTGCAGGCGCTCATCACTGCGGACATGGAGGAAGTACCCGAGGACACCCACGGCTACCGCGTGGCCTTCCTCGAAGCCTTCCGCACCTTCCAGATCCTGCCCCGCAACCTGCGCACGGTGTCGGTGGAGACCTTGCGCTGGCATTCCTGGGAGGGCCCATCGCCGGCATGGCTGGAGCCGGCGATTGCGGCGCTCGATCTCGATCTCACCGCCCACCTGAGCCGCGAGGAGATCTTCGACACCAGCGAGGCGAACCGCCAGAAGCTGCGGGAGGCGCTTCTGGAGGGGCTGACCACGCCAGAAGCCTATGCGGAACTCGGCCTTCAGCAGGGGCTGGCCTATTTCAGCGCGCTCGACGCGAAGGGCTACCAGAGCGGCACCACCTTCATGGTGGACAATGTACGCGTCGCCAAGCGCGTGCGCGAGGATGGCGAGCTGGTGGCCCAGCTCATGGTGGTTGTCCGGCAGCGGCGGCCGGAGACGCTGATGGAGGCGGCCTCGGCGCGAGCGGGGAAGGACTTCTGGTTCCTCGGCGGCGCAACGCTGATCATCGACCTATTGGGCGAAGGCGCCCCGCGCATCCGCTATGTGATCCTCAAGGCCATCACCAGCCCCACCCGCCTCGCCCGCGAGCGTGCCTACCGGCGGGGCGAGGGTGATGGCGCGTTGCGCGCCATGTATTTCGGCAAGGACGACTTCGCCGCGAGCGAGCCTTTCGCCATCCTGCATGCATCGAGGAACGGGTCATGACCGGGGTGAGCGTGGACATCCGTTGCTATTGCCATGGGCTGGGCGATTGCATGCTGCTGTCCCTGCCCAGGGCCGATGGATCCGCCTTCTGGATGCTCATCGATTGCGGCATCCACAGCGCCGCGCGCGGCGGCGCCGACAAGATCCGCGAGATCGTCGCCGACATTGCCGAGCGGACAGGCGGGCATATCGACGTCATCGTCGGCACGCACGAGCACTGGGACCACCTCTCCGGCTTCATCCAGGCGGCGGAGGCGTTCGCCAGCCTCACGGTCGGCGAGGTATGGTTCAGCTGGGCGGAGAATTCCGCGGATCCGGATGCGCGCAAGCTGGACAAATACAAGGCCGATGCCGCATCCGCGCTGGCCGCCGCCTCGTTCCGGATGGCCGGCGTGGAGGAACTTGAGGAAACGGCGAAAGGCATCGACGCGCTGCTCGGCTTCGTCTTCGGCGCCAAGGGCGAGAAGGTGCGTGATGCACGCGAGCGGCTGCGCCGCCTCGCGCCGGTCGTGCGCCACCTGGAGCCGGGCACCCTCGCGCCGCTCGACAGCGTGCCGGCGGTGCGTGTCTATGTGCTCGGTCCGCCGCGGGACCCCCGGCTGCTGGGCATCGAGGACATCCTGTCGGAAACCTACGCCCTCGGCGGACGATCGGCTTCCGCGGCGCCGCTGGCCAATGCCTTCGACCTCAATGCGGCGACCCTGCGCATCGACGACGACCCCTCCGCCCCCTTCGATGGCACCATGGGCCTGCCCCTCGCCGACCTGGCGCGCGGAAAATGGCCCGAGGACGCGGCGACGGCGGCTTTCTTCTGGAGCCATTACTTCGGGCCGGAGGCGACGGGCGCAGCCGAGCGGGACCAGGCCTGGCGCCGCATCGACACGGACTGGCTCGTGAGTTCCGTGGACCTCGCGCTTCAGCTCGACGCCCGCACCAACAACACCAGCCTCGTGCTGGCCCTCGAAATCGTCGAAACCGGGCGCGTGCTGCTGTTCGCCGCCGATGCGCAGGTGGGCAATTGGCTGAGCTGGTCGCAAGTGACCTTCCCGGCAACGAGCGGGCGGCCCGCGCAAACCGCCGACGACCTGCTGCGGCGCACCGTGTTCTACAAAGTGGGCCACCATGGCAGCCGCAACGCGACGCGCGCGGCGGCATTGGAAATGATGGACCATTCAGCCTTGGTCGCCTTCAGCCCGACGGACGAGTCCCTCGCCGGCAAGGTGGGCTGGAAGGACTTTCCGGCGCCGAAAACCTCAGCCCGGCTGCGCGAGATCACATCGGGCCGCTTCATCCAGTCCGACGCGGACTGGATCCATGATGCGAGCCTTTCCGTGCCCATCACGCTCGGCGGGGCATTGCGCGCGATCCGGGTCCAGCATGGAAAATATGTCGATCTGACCTTGGGGTGACCTGCGCGGTCGATGAACCTCGGCCGAGGCTGCCTGCGCCCACCGGGGCCGGAGGCCCGGGGTGGAAGGCGAAAGCCTACGATCGGAGAAGGCGGCCAGGGGCAACCTCACCGTCACCCGACCAATCTGCTGTCCAGAAGGTCGCCCGACCGCTTGAGGATGGGACTGGCGATGGATGCGATATGCGCGTTGATGCGCTTCAGGTCGCGCAGCAGGTCGAGATGCAGGGCGCTCGTCTGCATGCTTTCGGGCTGCTTTTCGCGCAGGCGCGCGAAGTGGCTTTCCATCGACCGCTCCTCCATGCGCCGCACGTCGACCTTCAGCTCGAACAGGCGGCGGGCGAGACTGGGTTCGCGCGACAGAAAAAGGCTCTGCGCCAATTGCAGGTTCTCGATGGTGCTGACGTAGAAGGCGCTGATCTCGGCGAGCCCGGCCGGCGAGAAGCTGAGCTGATACTTGATTTTCTTTTCGGCGAGTTCGCGCACACTCTTTTCCAGAATGTCACCGATATGTTCGAGATTGATCGCGTAGGCCATGATTTCGGATGATCGGCGCGTCTGCTCATCGCTCAGGGGGCGTCGATCCAGTTCGGCCAGGAAGAGCTTGACGGCAGATTGCAGCTTGTCGACCTCGTCTTCGAGGCTGGACAGGCGGGCGCAGCGCTGAATGTCGTCGGTCCGCAAGGCTTCGAGGCTGCAATCCAGCATGGAGATGATCCGGTCGCCGATGCGCAGGGTCTCCCGGGCGGCGCAGGCAAGCGCGACACCGGGCGTGTCCAGCGTCGAAGCATCAAGATAGCGCGGCCCGTCCTCCTTCACAGGAGGCTCCGGAAGGAGCCGGCCCATGGCGGAGGCCAGAGGCCCGATGAGCGGCAGAAATATCCCTGCCAGCAGCAGGTTGAACAGGATGTGGGCGTCGACGGCGAGCGCCGCCGCGCCAACTCCGACGGCAAGCAGCCCCTGAGCGACGTGATCGGCGAAGGGAAGCACGGCACAGCAGCCGATCGCCCGCACGCCCAGATTGCCGAGCGGAACCCTTCTCGACAGTGGCCCGTCCCCCAGCGTCGCAATCACCGGGCCGACCGCCCCGCCGAGATTGGCGCCGAGCACGATCGCGATCGAGGGCGCGGGCGCCAGCACGCCGCCAAGGTTCAGCGATGCCACCAGCAGGACGATCGCGAGGCTGGAGGACGTAAGCGCCGCCAGCCCGGCGCCGGTGAGCATCATCAGCAGGGGGGCGTCGGCCAGCGTTGTCAGAAGCATCTGAAAAGCCGGAGAACCACGCATCGGCGCGGTGGCCTGGGCCAGCATGTGCAGCGCGAGCAGCACAAGGCCGAGCCCGAGGATGGCGCGGCCGGTCGCGACCGCTCGCGTGCTGCGGCCGACGGTGAACACGACGAAGCCGGTCATCACCGTGGCAGGTGCCAGCCATGGCGCGCCGAGCACGAAGAGCCACGCCGCCAGCCCCGTGCCCACGTTGGCGCCGAGCATGACGGCCTGGGCCATGGCGATGCTGATCAGCATGCGTTCGGCAAACGACGCCGTCATCAGGGCCGTCGTCGTGCTGCTTTGCAGGGCGATGGTCGTGATCAGGCCCACACCGAAGGCGATGCCGCGATTGCGCGTGCCGGCTGCGATCCAATGCTTGAGCCTCGGGCCGAAGGCATCGCTCACGCCCCTGCGCACCGTGCGCAGGCCCCAGAGAAGAAGGCAGACGGCGCCGGCAAGATCAATGACAAGACTGTTCACGTTATCCTGCCTCGACGGTTACAGTGCTTCACTCACCGTGAGTTTCTCTTTGCGCGGATGGCACGCAGGCGCGCGGAGAATGGGGGTATGTGCGGCGCGCCGTTGCGGGCGGCGGATACGCCCTGGCACCTCGTCGTTTCATTCAGAAGCCACCGCCGTCGAGGGATCGACGTAGATCAGGTGAGAGATGGCATGCCCGCGCTTCACGCGGTGCAGCAGAAATGCAGGGGGATCCAACAGCGCGCGGATCACGTCCGTGCGGTTGAAATCTGGAACGATCTGGTGCGCCACCGAGGGGGCGATATTGCATATGGTGTTGGCGAAGCGCGCCTGGATGTTCCGGTGCACGTGACCACACAGAACACGCTCCACCTCGGGATGATCGAGCAGCATTCGTTCCAGCTCCGCCGCGCCTTGCTGGAGACGAATGCTGTCCATCTTCGCAATGCCGCAATCCAGCGGCGGGTGATGCATGAAAAGCAGGGCGCAGTCGCCGGTGCCGGCGTCGAGGGCCTGGGCGAGAAAGCCCAAGCCCTCCGGGTCGAGCCGTCCGTGGGGCTGATCCTCGACGAGGGTGTCGAGGCCAATCAAGCGCACGCCGCCCAGGTCGGCGGCGACATGCAGGGGCCCGGCTTCCGGCAGCGACTGCCGGCGAGACCAGACCTGCCGGAACGCGTCCCGCCTGTCATGGTTGCCGGGAACGGCGTAGAGCGGCATGGGCAACCGGGCGAGCTCGCGCTCAAGCGCCGCATACTCTTCCGGCAGGCCATGCTCCGTGAGGTCGCCGGTGATGATCACCGCATCGGGCGATGGTTCCAGGCGCAGGACCGCATCGATCGCGCGCCGCGCCATATGCGCCGTATCGACACGGCCGCCGAACAGCGGTGTGAGCGAGAAATGCAGGTCGGACAGCTGGGCGATCAACATGCGACATTCATTTCGCTACGCCGGTTCACCGTAAATGCCGTTGATCTGCTCGGCGCTGATATTCTCGGTCCTGTCATCGAGAACGAGCTTGCCCTTGCGCATGGCGACGATGCGGTCGGCATAATGCAGGGCGAGGTCGGTCTGATGCAGGCTGCACAGCACGCCGATGCCGCGCTCACGGGCAATCTCGTGAAGAACCCTCAGCACGTTGGAGGCAGAAGCCGGGTCAAGGCTCGCCACCGGCTCATCGGCGAGAACAAGGCGGCTTTGCTGGGTCAGGACGCGCGCAATCGCAACACGCTGCTGCTGACCGCCCGAGAGCGAATCGGCCCGCTGATAAGCCTTGTCGAGCAGGCCGACGCGGTCCAGCGCCGCCAGCGCGATCTGGCGATCGGCCATGGAGAACTGCCGCAGAAGCACGCGCCAGGTCGACACATGTCCGAGGCGCCCGGACAGCGTGTTGTCGAGCGCGGTCAGGCGGGGGATCAGGTTGAACTGCTGGAAGATCAGCCCGATGGCGCGCCGCTGCTCCCGCAACGCGCGCCGATCCAGGCTCCCCACGTCCTGGCCAAGCACCGTGACATGGCCGGCATCCACCTCCGCCAGACGCGAGATGCAGCGGAAGATGGTCGACTTGCCCGCACCGCTCGGGCCGAGCAGAGCGACGACCTCGCCGGGGTTGATCGAGAAGCTGACATTATCCAGCGCGATGACGGAATTGAAGGCCTTGGTCACGCCGCTGAGCCGCAGGACAGGCCGCGTCGCCGGGGTGCTCTCGGCTTTCATCGCTTTCAGAAGGGGCATCACGGTCATGCCAGCCTCCGACGCAGCCAGGCGCTGAACTGATCGATGATTGTGACCATGATGAGCATGATGATCGTGACGGTGAGCAGCTTCGGGAAGTCGAGCAGATCGATGGCGGCCTTGATCTCGATGCCGATGCCGCCGGCGCCGACGATGCCGAGGATCGTCGAGGTGCGCACGTTTGCCTCCCAGACGTAGAGCGAGACCGACGTGAGGTTCGGCAAGACCGATGGGAGCAGTGCATAGGAGACGATCTTGGTGCGGTTCGCCCCCGTCATGGCCGCGGCCTCCAGCGGCGCCTTTGGCATGGTCTCGATGACCTCGCTGTTCAGCTTGGCGATCACGCCGAGCGAATGCACGATCATGCCGAGCACGCCGGCGAATGGCCCAAGCCCGACCGCCGCGACGAAGAGCAGGGCGAACACGATCGTGTCCACGCCGCGGAAGCAGTTCACGAGCATCCGCACCGGCACCGACAGGATCGGCGACGGCGTGATGTTGCGCGCGATGAAGATGGAGAGTGGGAAGGCGAACACGGTGGCGAAGACCGTCGCAACCGTCGCGATGGCGACGGTTTCGGCGGCTCGATACCAGTAGACATCGAGGTCGTTGAGGTAGGGTGGCCAGGATTTCGCGGCCCATGTGGCCAGTCTGGGTAGCCCGGCCACAAGCGCCGCGGGGTCGACCTCGGCGAGTTTCAGGCAGATGCCGAAGAGAACGACAATCACCGCCGCCAGCGCAAAGCGCAGCAGAGCCACGGGCGAGGTCAGGGAAATGCGTGGTTCGATATACAGTCCCGCATCGCCACGAATGGGCGGGGTTCGTTCAAGTTGCCACATGGGATATCCAATCTAGCCATGCCTGTAGTTGGAGCGGAACATCCCGCTCCAACTACAATTCCACCTCAGCTTCTCAGAACACCGAGGTCGCGGCCCATCTTCTCGAGGATCTCGTAAGGTTCATGGGTGGTCGAGCGATAGCCGGTGTACGGATAGGGCAATATGCGCAACTCCTCCGCCGTGAGGCTGTTGAACGCCGCCTGGAGCTGGAGCGCCGTCTCCTCGTCCATGCTCTTGCGCACGACGATAGGCTCGTTGGGCAGGGGAACGGACTGCCACACGATCTTGTTGGAATCGGGCTTCATCAGCCCGTTCTTGATCATGGTGTTGCGGTGAATATCCCATCCGGTGGCGAGATCGACCTGACCATTGATGGTGGCCATCTCCGCGGCGGCGGCTGATGCGCCTTCGGCATATTTGCCGAAGAATGTCTTCGGCTCGATGCCGAGGGAGCGGAAGTAATGGGTCGGCACCATCCATCCGGTGGTCGAGCCGGTGTCCAGCATCTGCATGGACATGCCCTTGGCGTCCTCCGGGAATTTTTCGAGCTTCAGATCGGGACGCGCAACGATGAGCCCGTGATAGGTCGGCTTGCCCTCGACCAGCATCACATTGATGACGCGCGTGCCCGAGCTGTTGCGCGCCAGCACATAGCCCCAGGGCCCGAGCTGGGCGAGGTCCGCCTGCTCGCTGCCGATCGCCACCGACACGCCGGCCCAGTCATTGGCCACCGTCAGGTGCAGGTCGGCGCCGATGCGATCGCACACCATGCGATACAGCGGCTCCCACACCTTCCGCGTCTCCGCCTGTGTCGGCTGGGACGGCGCGAGGGCGACCTTGATGGTCTTGCGCGTCTGGGCGCGCAGGATCGCCGGTGCGAAAACGGCTCCCGCGGCACCGAGGAGTACTGATCGGCGGTGAATCATGGGTCACTTCCTTCGTGAGCAGACGACATCGTATGGGTTGCCGCCAGCGTCTGGAGCAGCGTGGATTTATCAATATTCAGTGACATTCAGATTGCGGTGAGACAAGCTCAAAGAGTATGCATTGTTCAGTGATTTTGCCGGTGAATTGAGCTTTAATCAATTTCCGGGTCCTGCTATTGAGCCGACCAGATACGAGGTGCCGATGCAGAACCTGATTTCAACCGCCGCGCGCGGCCGGCTTGCGGATGTCGCGAGCGCGCGCGCCACGCTACATGCCGCGCGCGCGGTGCTTTTCGACCTGGATGGCACCCTCATCCGAACCGACGAAGTGATTGACGGTGCCCGGGACATCCTGTCCGCCTTCGGTGATCGCGCCATGATCTTGTCGAACAATTCCTCGGAGACCGAGGAGGCGCTGTCGGAGCGGCTGGCGCGATCGGGGCTTGAGGTCGCCTCCAGGCGCATTGTGCTGGCGGGCGTGGAAACCGTGCGCATCACCGCATCGCGTTGGCCGCGCGCGCGCGCGATGATGCTCGCGAGCGACAAGATGGTCGCCCTGGCGCGCACCCTGTGCCTGACCGTCACCGACGATGCGCCCGATGTCGTCCTTGTCGCCCGGACGACCGCGTTCGACTACGAGATGCTGACGCGAGCGGCCAACGCGGTTCGCTCCGGCGCGGCCTTCATCGTGGCCAACCCGGATTTGCGCCACCCCGGCGCCGCCGGGCGTCTCGTCCCCGAGACCGGGGCGCTCGCCGCTGCCATCGCCGCGGCGTCGGGACACGAGCCGACCTATGTCTTCGGCAAGCCGCAGCCTGAGCTTTTCCACGCGGCGCTGGCGCGTCTCGGCCTCGCTCCCGATCAGGTGGTCATGGTGGGAGACAATCCCACCACCGACGGCGCGGGGGCAAGCCGGCTGGGCATTCCCCATATTCTCCTGAGCGAAGAACTCCCGCTTCGCGCGCTCGTCGCATGAGCCCGCCAGAGGCGCGGCACCTATTTCTCCGCCGAGGGGCGCGTTCGCTTGGTGGCGAGCACGTCATACGATTTCTGGATCGCGGCAAGGGAGGTTTCCCAGCGCGCGAGCGCGAGGCGTGCATAGAGCACGTCGATCACGAACAATTCCGCGATCCGGCTCGAAAGCGCCTCCATGCGATACTTCGTTTCCTGCGCGGCCGTGTACAGCACCACGTCGCAGTGCTGCTGGAGCGGTGATTTGCCGTAGTTGGTGATGCAGATGGTATGAGCGCCTGCCTCCTTCGCGAGGCGGGTGGCTTCGAGGGTCTCGTGCGTGCGGCCCGAATGCGAGATCGTCACCGTCGCCACACGCGGGCCGGTGAATGCGGCGCTGACGGCCTGGCCGTGCGAGTCGGTGACCGCCTTGGTCGAAAGGCCGAGCCTCAGAAAGCGATAGGCCGCATCCTCGGCAATGGGCGCGGATGTGCCGATGCCGTAGAATTCGATGCGCTCGGCCGCCGCGAGGTACGTCGCCGCCCGGTCAATCTCCGCCGTATCCAGAACCTTGGCAGTGTCTTCCAGGGCCACCGCATGGCTGGCGGTAAACTTCGCCACCACATCGGAGGTGCTGTCCCCTGGCGTGATCGCCTCATGCAGGAGCGCGCGTGAGATCGCGATTTCCTGGGCGACGGCGATCTTCAGTTCGGCAAATCCCCGGGCGCCGATCTGCTGGCAGAGGCCGATCACCGAGCCCTCGCTGGCCTGCACCGCCGCCGCGATCTCGCTCGCCGACATCTCAAGGACGCGACTGGGCTTCTCGACCATGAAGGTCGCGATCCGTCGGGCGGTCGGTGGAAACTCCTCCAACATGGCCTTCAGGCGAGCGAGAGGAAATTCAAGCAGGGACATGCGAACAATCCATAGCGACGGCCGGCGGTAATGCAGAGTTGGTCAGCCCCGCACCTGCCGTCTACTTTCACCGGGCGCGTTTGGGAAGCAGTTCGGAGGCCGCTTCTGCCTGATTTATGTGCGTCGGAGCCGCAATGCCCGCCGTCGCACGGTGCAGGAGGGGTGTGGCCCCCGGTGGCGGCGTTTTGCGTTCCGTCCGCCCCCGTCATCGGCCCGGCCCGCGGGCGCCGTCCCGGTTGACGCTGCGCCCTGGAGGCGAGCCCGGTCCCTCTCTCGCCTCGGTGAAAGGCGCGCGCCGGCGGCCTCGACCCAAGGTGGTCCGCCCGGACGTCCGCTTTCCATGCTCCGTGCCGAAAAGCCCGGCTGATCTGCAACGCCTCGCGTGCGCGGGAGGCCAGCATTCAACCGTGCGCGGGGAGCCGGCCAGGTTCGCTTACTCCGCGCACGGTCCCCGAAGCGGGTGAGCCCGCCTTGCCTTGTCGGCCGCGTCTTCTACAGCGCGGCGCTCCAGGTATCGCGCCGCCAGTCGGCGACAGCGAAGGGGAAGGCCTGTGATAACCCCGCGCACACGACCGCCCCGAAACGTGTGTCTCCCGCAGGTGTCCGGATGACCTTGTGGCCGAGCCTCTCCAGATCCGCCGCGGCGACATGATCGCCCTCCACCAGAAGGCGCCCGTCCTCGCTCCGCCAGCGCATGCGATCGAGGGCGGCGGGCAGGTCGAGGCCGTCCTCGAACAGGCCGGTGAGGATTTGCAGCAGCGTCTGTACCTGACCGTCAGCCCCAGGGGTCGCGAGGCCGAAACAGGCATTGCCGCTCTCCACCAGGATCGGGGCGAGCGTGTGGACCGGAATCGCATCCGGCCGCGCCGCGTTCGGCCCTTCGGTAAAGCCGGCCGCGCGGTTGTTCAGCACGAAACCACCCTCCGGAACGTAGATGGCCGAGCCGAAGTCGTCGAAGACCGAGACAAGCGACGACACCACCATGCCCTCGGCGTCGGCGGTGGCGACACCCGCGGTGTGAAGGTAGCTGCGGGGCCCGCCGCGCAGGCTGGCGCGCGCGAGATCGACGGACAGCGGCTCGGCCAGCAGGGCCATTCCCTGCGCGGCCCGATCGCGAAACGCGAACGAGGCCTGGGTCAGCTCGATCAGCGCGTGCTGTCTCGCTCGGGCCGGGGGCGCGAGCCCGGCATAGGCGTTTAAGGCCATCAGCAGCAGCACGCCCTGGGACATGGGCGGCTGAACGTGAATGCGCACGCCGTTCCATTCCAGGGATAGCGGCTGCGCCACCACGCTCTTATGAGCCGCGATGTCCCGGGCATGGAGCGTGCCCCCTCTGGCCTGCACGGCGGCGCTCATGGCGTCGGCAGGAAGTCCCTCATAGAACCAGGCGGCGCCGTGCTCTCCGATCGCCCGGAGTGTCTCCGCAAGGACCGGCTGAAGCAGAAGCGTGTCCGCCTGCGCATCGAAGAAGGGCCAATGTTCCGCCCCGCCGCGGGCGAGGCGCGCTTTCTGCGCCGCCACCGCCCGTGCGGTCTCTGGCCGGACGGGCACGCCGGTGGCGGCAAGGCGCATGGCCGGGACCAGCGACCGCCCGAGAGGAAGTCGGCCAAAGCGGCGCGCCAGCTCCGTCCATCCCATGACGAGCCCGGGTACGGTCACGGCGCTGCCGTCGTCGGCGACCTGACCTGAAAAGGAGGCCGATGACGCGCCGGCGGCGTTCACCGCCGTCACGCGGCCGTCCGGTGCGCGCACCAGAAAGAAGCCGTCGCCGCCGAGCCCGGCGGCCTCGGGCATCAGAACCGCGATGACGGCCTGGGCGGCAATGGCCGCATCCGCTGCGTTGCCGCGCTGCGCCAGCACCTCCTGAGCCGCCGAGGTGGCCAGCGGATGGGCCGCGGAGACCGCCGCCGTCGTGCCCCTGAGTGCCGGACGGATGCGGGAGGAATAGGAATCCGGAAGCAGGACGGTCATGGCGGGTTCCTGTGCGATCACGCGGCGGGCGCCGACCGCAGGGCAACGGTCGCGGCCATATCGACGGCAGGCGGGGCGCCGGCGATGACAACCCCGTAATCGCGCCGCGCACCCGCCGGCGTCACCAGCCCGTCGAGCACATCGGCGAGCACTGCCGCGGGCTCCCGCTCGAACGCCGGGCCGAAGCCGCCGCCGCCTGCCATGACGTGGCGGAACAGGTCGCCCTTATCCAGCGGAACCGGTGCCGTGAACAGCATGGGCAGCGCCCGCACGGTGCCGTTGGAGTACAGCACACTCCGGCAGGGCGCCCCTTCTCCGCCGCCCGCCAGGCCGTGGGGCGGGAAATCCTGCTTGTCCGCCCGGACCGAAAGGGAGAGGTCATCGGACAGCGCGCGATATTCACGCACGAGGCCGAGGCCGCCGCGCAGGCGGCCGGAGCCGGCCGTGTCGGGCACGTAGCCATAACGCTCGATGCGAATGGGATATTCGGCCTCGATCATCTCGATGGGCACATTGGACTGGTTGGAGCACATGTGCGGTACGCCCGACTGGCCGTCATGGGCTGCCGTTGCGCCCCATGTGCCCATGACGCATTCCGAGAACACAAAAGGCTCGCTGCCGCGCCATCCGGCGATGGTGGGCAGGGTGGACCCGCCCGCCCCGTCCGCCGTCACCCGTTCCGGCACCACCTGGGCCAGTGCGCCGAACAGGCAGTCGGCGATGCGATATCCGGTGATGCCGCGCGCGCCGCACGGCGCGGGATGGACAGCATTGACCAACGTGCCCGCCGGCGCGATGACATGTATGGCGCGGGTGAAGCCGTGGCAGTTGGGCACGTCCTCGCTCATGACCGAGCGCAGCGCCGCATATACGTTCGACTTGAGAAAGGAGAGCGGCGCATTGATGCCGCCCTTCACCTGCTCGGCCGTGCCGGTCCAGTCCGTGGTCACGTCGCTGCCGGAAATGGTGACCGTCACCTTGAGCACGATGGGCGTGGGATGCTCCCCGAGGCCGTCGATCCTGTCCTCGAAGCGATAGACCCCGTCCGGCATCTGCGCGATCTGCAGTCGCGCTATCGCCTCCGCATGATCGTGCAGCGCCTCGATATAGTGCCGCATGGTGGCGGAGCCGTAGCGCGCGAACAGTTCGCCGTAGCCGCGCATCCCGGCGCGGCAAGCGGCGATCTGCGCCTTCAGGTCGCCGATCACCTTGTCCGGCACCCGGACATTCGCGCTGACGATCTCCAGGATGGCGGTGTTCTCGACGCCGCCGTCCCAGAGCTTCAGGAACGGAAGGCGCAGGCCCTCCTGGAAGATCTCGGTGGCGCCGATGGAATTGCTGCCCGCAACGATCCCGCCCACGTCGGCATGATGGGCGATGGTGGTGGCAAAGCCCTCCAGCGCGCCGTCATGGAAGATGGGGGCAATGATGTAGATATCCGGCAGATGCTGGCCGGAGGCCAGATAGGGATCGTTCGCGATATACAGGTCGCCTTCCCGGATCCGCCCCTCGAACTGGCCGATCAGATGGCGCATGGCGTCGTAAAAGCTGCCGAGATGCATGGGCGTCGTCAACCCCTGACCGACGATCCGGCCCTCGGCGTCGCAGATCGCCGTCGAATAGTCCATCGAGTCGCGCACGATCATGGAATGGGCAGAGCGCATCAGAATGAGCGCCATCTCATCCGCCACGGTGCTGAAGCCGTTGCGGATGATTTCAAGGAGAAGGGAGTCGATGCTCTCGTTCATGGCGGCCTCATCCGATCTCGATGACCACATTGCCGTACCCGTCGAGGCGAGCGGTGCAATCCGGCGGCACGACGGACGTGCCCTCGTATTCCTCGATCACCAGCGGCCCCTGGCGCGGTTCCGCGGATAGATCGGCGCGTCCGATCACCGCCGTATCGTGCCGGCCAAGCCCACCGAAATAGACCTGGCGGCGGCTTTCCGGCGCGCGGCGCGCGGCGGCCAGCAGCTTTTCGGCGTCGAGCGTCGGCGGACGCTCGGGCGGCACGCGGGCAGCAAGGCGCAAGGCGACGATTTCCTTCGGATGCTCCGGAGGCAGACGGTGGCCATACGTGGCTTCATGCTCGGCATCGAAGCGTCGCCCAACCTCGGCGAAGTCCGGCGCGCCGGACTTCTGCGTCACCGCGACGGAAAGCTCGAAGGCCTGCCCGGCGTAGCGCACATCGATCCGCCGTTCCATCTCCACGCGTCGACGCTCGACCTTCAGTTCCGCGACCGCCGCCGCCTCCAGTTCCTCGAACATGTCCGTCACCTCCGCGGCGGGGGCCGCCGCGAGGCGGCAGAGGAACCCGCGCGAGAGCGCGAGTTCCAGGTCCGCGAACAGCAGCCCGACGGCGCTGAACACGCCGGCGGCGGGCGGCACCACCACGCGCCGGATGCCGAGCGCGCGGGCGAGGTCGGCGGCATAGAGGCCGCCGCCCCCGCCGAAGGCGAACAGGGTGAAGTCGCGTGGATCGCGGCCGCGAAACGTCGTCACCGCCTTGACCGCTCGCATCATGGTGGTCGCCGCAAGCTGCACCACACCGTAGGCCAGATCTTCGAGGTCGCGGCCATCGGACACCGAGGCGAGGGCGCGACGGGCGGCATCGGCATCGATGGGTACCGTGCCTCCGGCAATGGCTTCCGGGCTCAGATAGCCCAGAACCACGTTGGCGTCGGTGACGGTCGGCGCCGTGCCGCCACGGCCGTAGCAGGCCGGCCCGGGCCGGGCTCCGGCGCTGTGCGGGCCGACCTTCAGGTGGCCCGCGCCGTCGCGCCAGATCAGCGACCCGCCGCCTGCTCCCACTTCGGACACATCGATCACCGGCAGCTTCAGGGCATAGCCGCCGCCCTTGACGAGGCGGCTCGAAAGCGAGATGCCCCGCCCACCTCATACTCGTCGGTGGAGATGTGCCGCCCCTTCTCGATCACCGCCGCCTTGGCGGTGGTGCCGCCCATGTCGAGCGTTATGATGTCGTCATATCCGGACAGCGCGCCCAGCCGGGCGGCCCCGATCACCCCCGCCGCCGGACCGCTTTCCACCACCTGGGCGGGCTTGGCGATGACCGAGGCGATGTCCAGCAGACCGCCGCTCGATTGCATCATGCGCAGTGGCGCAGCAATGCCGGCGGCCTGGAGCTGCTGCGTCAGCGAGCCGAGATAGGCCTCCACCGTCGGCCCCACATAGGCGTTGATGACGGTGGTGCTGGTGCGTTCGTATTCCCGCACCTCGGGCAGGACGTCCACCGACAGGGTCAGGAAGCGTCCCGGCAGCAAGGCGCGCAGCAGTTCACCGGCCCGCCGCTCGTGCGCCGGATTGGCGAAGGAGTTCAGGAAGCAGACGCAAACGGCCTCGATGTCCGCAGCAATCATGGCCTCCGCGATGGCTTCGAATGCCCCCTCGTCGAGCGGCGTCACCACGCTGCCATCGGCGGCGACGCGCTCCCGGACCTCGAAGCGGTGGCGCCGCGGAACAAGCGGCTCCGGCTTGCGATAGAGCGGCTCATACAGGCGGGGCACCCGGATGCGCCGCAGCTCCAGCACGTCCCGGAAGCCCTCGGTGGTCACCAGCGCGGTGCGCGCGCCCTTGCCTTCGAGGATGGCATTCGTCGCCACCGTGGAAGCGTGCAGGAACTCCACGATTGCGGCGGGTGGGAGAGCGGCGCGCTCCAGGATCTGACGGCAGCCGTCGAGGATGCCGAGCGCGTAATCCTGTGGCGTCGACGGCACCTTGGCGGTGGCGAGGGCCCCCGCCTCCGACAGCAGCGCGACGTCGGTGAAGGTTCCGCCGATATCGGCGGCCAGTCGAAAGCCGGTCATGGAATGCTCTGCAAAGGGGAGGTTGGTTGCGTCACGGCTGCAGCAGGTTCGGCAGCCACATGACGATGCCGGGCCAGATGGTCAGCACCGCGAGGCAAGCCAGCATGAGAATGCCGAACGGAGCCGAAGCCTTCGCCACCCGGGACAGGGGTTGGCCGGTGAGCCCCTGCAACACGAACAGGTTGAATCCCACCGGCGGGGTGATCTGCCCCAGCTCCACCATGATGACCAGGAACACGCCGAACCATAAGGGATCGAAGCCCGCCGCGGTAATCAGCGGCAGAACCACCGGCATGGTCATCACGGTGATGGATACGCCGTCCAGGAAGCATCCGAGCACGAGGTAGAGCACGCCGATGGCGATGATGAGCTGGTACGGCCCCAGCCCGCTCTGCTGAACCACGTGGGCGAGGTCGTTGGGGATGTGCAGATACGCCAGCGTCGTGGAGAGCAGCGACGCCGAGATCATGATGGACAGGATCATGCAGGAACTGCGGACCGCCGCCAGCGCCGACTCCTGTGCCAGCCCCCAGGACAACTGCCGGGTCAGGGCCGCGATGGCGAAGGTCGCGCCGACGCCAACAGCCGCTGCCTCCGTGGGGGTTGCGATGCCCGTATAGATGGACCCCATGACGACGATGATGAGCAGAAGGACAGGCCATAGCCCGAGCATCGCCCGCGCCGCTTCGCCGACGCCGAGGCTGATCTCCTCCGCGGGGGAGAGGCTTGGCTTCAGCCAGCACCGCACCGCGATGAAACAGGAGAAAACGCCCGCGATGATGAAGCCGGGAACGAAGCCGGCGATGAACAGCTTCGCGATGGAGACCTCGGCGATGACGCCATAGACGATCATCACGATGGACGGCGGAATGAGCAGGCCAAGGCTGCCGGCGGCCGCGAGCGACCCGATGGTGAGATCGACGTCGTAGCCGCGTTGCGCGAGCGCCTTGGTGGTGATCTTGCCCACTGTCGCGGCGGTGGCCGCGCTCGATCCGCACACGGCGCCGAACAGCGTGCAGCCGGACACGTTGGTGTGCAGCAGGCGTCCCGGCACGCAGTTGGCGAGCGGCGAAAGTCCCCGGAAGAGGCGCTCCGCCACATCCGTGCGGAAGACGATCTCGCCCATCCATATGAACAGCGGCAGGGCCGACAGCTCCCAGCCGGTGGAACTGCGGAACATCGCGGTCTTGGCCAGCACCGCGATGCGGTCGATGGGGAAATCGAGAAGGATCAGGAGACTGCTTACGCTGACAAGCAGCACCCCGGCGAAGATCCAGACACCGGCTCCGAGAAAGGCGAAGACCAGCAGGGACACGGAGAGGCTGAGGCTATATGCGCCCATGAGGTTACTCCCTGGCTTCTGCCAGCGGGATTATTCGGTCGCGACGTCCGCCACGGCGATCGGCGCGTCGGGATCGACGGCGAGCCGCAGCGCGTAGGCCGCGAGTTGCAAGGCAAGAAGGCCGAGACCGAATGCGAAGATCGCTTCCGGTATCCAGAGCGGGACTTCCAGCAGCCCCGTGCTGACCGTGTGCTCCCTGAAGCTGCGCATGGTCGACAGAACGAAGGTCCGCGTCAGCAGGAACACCGGGAGCAGCGTCACCAGCGCGCACATGATTTCTGCAACGCGGCGGGCCGACGGCGAGAGACGCGCGAGCACCAGTTGCACCCGGATCATCTCGCCCCGCCGCAAGGTGCCCGCCATGGCGAGCACCGTCATGGAGCCGACCCCGTATCCCACCACCTCGTCCACGGCGTAGGTGGAGGTGGCGAAGACGTTGCGCAGGAATATCTCCAGCAGGATGTGGCCCGTGGCGATGGCCAGTATCACGGCTGCCGCCGCCATCGCCACGGTGCCGAGCAGCCCGGCCATCCGGTCAAGCATGCGGGCTGCGGACTTCATTGATGACCGACCTTCTGCGCGAAGGTGTCGAGGATCGACTTGCCGTTGGCGCGGGTCTTGTCCAGCCAGTCCTTGATGGCCGGCTCGCGTGCCTTGGCGAGCGCGTCAAGGAAGGCGGGCGGCGCGTCTTTGACGATCTCGGTCTTGTTCTCGCGCAGAACGTCGTAATTCTTCGCTTCCCAGGTGCGCACGGCAGTCCAGTCCCGGGCCTCGGCGGCGGAACCTGCGTCCATCACCGCCTTTTGCTGGGCCGGCGAGAGCTTGCCGAACGCATCGGCGTTCACGGCCGTGATGTTGAGAGGGAAGGCGTAGCCGAGGTCGTTGAAGACGGGGGTGAATTCCCAGAGCTTCAGGGACCGCCCGCCATCGGCGGAGGTCAGCACGGCGGCGAGGTTGCCGGTGCCGAGCTGGGGCACCACGTCGCTGAAGCTGACCTGCAGCGGCGCCGCGCCGAGGTTCTTGAACGTGATCGTGCCGTTCACGTCATAGGTGCGGATCTTCAGGCCCTTCAGGTCATCAACGGTGCGCAGCGGCTTCTTGGCCCAGATGCCCGTGGGCGGGAACGGAGAGGAATACAGCAGCTTCTGCCCGTTCCGTGCCAGAGCCTCCTCGTAGGCCGGGCGCGCCACGTCGTAGAGCAGCTTGGCCTCGTCGAGATTGCGGGCGACGAAGGGGAGCGAGGACAGCAGGAAAACGGGTTCCTGGCCCGAGAAGGCGCCGGCGAGGCTCTGGGCCAGCGGCAGCACGCCGTCGCGCACGGCGTTGAGGTGGTCCTTGTTCTTGAAGCCGAGCGCGCCGCCGTGGTGGACGGTGATGACCACCTGCCCGTTGGTGGCCTTGGCGACGTCCTCGGCGAACGCGATGGCGCCTTCGCCGGGCAGCGAGTTGGCGCGGTCCTCCATGGACATGTCCCACTTCACCGTCTGCGCTGCCGCCGGCAGCGTTCCGAGGGCGAAGGCACACAGCGCCGCCGCCAGCGTTTGGCCGCGGCGCGCGCCGGGCAATGTCTCGACCAACATGTCAGTCCCCTTTCTGGTTCGCCCCGGAAGCGGGCGCTATTGCCGGAAGGTCGCGAGCTTGTGCTCGTCTATGGTGATGCCGAGGCCGGGCCCCTCCGGCGGGCGAATCCCCCCGCCTTGTAGGGAAATGCCTCGACGATGATGTCGTCCTCGAAATATGCCCCGCCGACCTGGCATGGATGCTTGCCCGCGGGGGCCGAGACAGGGATCACGGCCGGTAGCGTGACGGCGGGACACGACAGCGCGAAATGCACATTTGCCGCGTTGCCGACCCCGGACTCGATGGAGCCGTTCACATCGCACGGCAGGCCCGCCGCCTCGGCGATGGCGGCCACGGCCGCGGCGGCGCGCAGTCCTCCGGCCTTTGCAAGATAGATGGAGATGCAGTCGGCTGCGCCAGCCTGCACGAGGTCGAGCGCGTCCCGGGGCGTCCAGCAGCTCTCGTCGGCCACCACCGGGATCGGCGTGCCCCGCGTCACCGCCGCCATGTGGGCGAGACCGCGGGCCGGCTGCTCCACATAGGAGAGTTCCCCGACGGCAAAGCGCGAAAGGACCGCGAGAGCGGTCTTGGAAGTGGCGTAGCCCTGGTTCGCGTCGAGCCGCAGCATCACATCCGGCCCGAGGCATGCGCGCAACGCACGCACCAGGGCGATGTCTCGCTCGGCATCCTCGCCGCCCTTGATCTGCAGGGCCCGGATGCCGTCCGCCACTGCGCCCTGGGCTTCTGCCATGGCGTCATCGTGCGGCATCAGGCCGACCATGTGGGCCACCTGGACCGTGTCGCGCACCTGCCCGCCGAGCAGCCGGTACACGGGTTGGCCCACCATCTTGCCCCAGATGTCGTGCAGCGCCATTTCCACCGCGCATTTGGCGTAGGTATGTCCGACCACCACGCGCTCCATCGCCGCCGCCGCCTCGGCGATGTTGCACGGGTCGCGGCCCAGGAGCACGGGGGCGAGCTGGGCCTCCACAATGGTGCAGACCGTTTCCCGCGTCTCGCCGGCGCGCCGGCCGAAATCGCCGCCCCAATCCGGCAGCGGCACCGCCTCGCCATGGCCCACGACGCCGACATCGGTGGTGACGCGCACCAGCACGAAATGCCCAAGCCCCTTGTGCAGGCCGTTCCAACGGAATTCGCGGCGGACCGGAAGTTTGAACGGAATGGCTTCGACACCGGTAATCTTCATGACGGGCTCTTCCGCTCTCGCTTGTGGCCTACAGGAAAAGTCAGGAAATAATTTTCCGCAAGGAAAAATTGCAGGATTTTTTCTCACGCATGCCTTTTAAGCAAAATGCGGAAAATATAAGCTCGTCGCGGCCGATCGCGAGGCTTGCACTGGCGGTTCTGGCGCCGGGGCAGCGGGAGAAGTTTGGTGACGCAGGAATATGGCGACGGCCACGAGCAAATCGGTCCGCACCTCAAGCGG
Source organism: Xanthobacter dioxanivorans (assembly GCF_016807805.1). Taxonomy (NCBI): domain Bacteria; kingdom Pseudomonadati; phylum Pseudomonadota; class Alphaproteobacteria; order Hyphomicrobiales; family Xanthobacteraceae; genus Xanthobacter; species Xanthobacter dioxanivorans. The sequence continues at coordinate 2,254,875 of NZ_CP063362.1, forward strand.
ACGCGCAAGGCCCGGAAGCTGACGCTGACGGCGGTGGGACAGATGACAGGCGTTTCCGCCTCTGCCCTCTCCAAGATAGAGAATGGCCTCGTCTCGCCGTCGTTCGACATTATCAAGCGCATCTGCGACGGCCTCGGCCTGCCGATCGAGGATCTGGTGGCGCCGGGGGCCCGCAGGATCAGCCGCAGGTTCTCGGCCGGAAGACGACCACACGGGGCGGCGAAGGCGCGCATTTCACCAGCGGGCAGTATGACTATCGGGCGCATGCGACGGAACTGTCCCGCAAGGGAATGGTGCCGCTGGAGATGCTGGTGCGCGCGCGCTCCGTAGAGGAATTCGACCATTGGAGCCAGCACAACGGCGAGGAGTTCGTCTACGTGCTGTCCGGGGCGATCGAGGTGCACACGGAGTTCTACGCGCCGTTCCGGCTGGAGGCGGGAGAAAGCGCCTATTTCGACAGCTCGATGGCCCACCTCTACGTGTCGGTGACACAGGAAGACGCGCGCGTTCTCTCGGTGTCCTACGACCCGGAGCAGGGAAAGCGCCACGTCTCCGCCTTCATGAATGCATCGGCCCGCCCCATCTCCGCCGCCGCCAAGACGCCGGCCTCCCGCCGGAAAGGGGCTGCGCGCGCATAGGTCCACGCATCCCGCGAAGGGTGCCGCGCTGATGTTGGACGTCGATGCGAGGTGAGTGCCCTGGATGAGTGGTCTGGTCGGGCGCGGAACCGGGCCGGGGCCTTCAGCAAGGCCCGCCGCTCCCACGCGGCGCAAGGTCGGCGCCACTATCGCCGCCGAGAACGGCGCGACGGAGCATCAGCTAATGGCGATCTATGGGTGGGAAAGCCCGAAGCAGGCGGCCGTATACATCAGAAGGCCAACCACAAGCGCCTCACCGGCGCCCCCATGCACCTGACGGTGCCTGCCAAACGGCGAACAAATCTTTCCCTCTTGTCCCATCCCACCGTCTCCGGCGGGAAAGGATGCGCGAAAACATCAATGTTTTCATATGTTTGGGAAAGGGATGGTGCCAGGAGAGGACTCAAATTAATTCACTATCGTATTGATATTATTTCGTAAATTTTAGTGTGGATAATATCGACGCCTACGAATATGCCTACACGACAGGTTGCAGAAGGGGTTCGATGCCTCTTTTGAAATAATCTTGCGAAAATTTGCTTTCGCGCGCACGAGAACGCAAGGGGCCTAAAGCCCCCCTCCCCTACCCTTTTTCAGCTTTCGCCGCAGCCGCCTTCTCGCCCTGCAGGCGCAGGATGACTTCGACCTGCTGAACCGCGATGGCCAGCTCGTAGTCGTCCAAATTGTTCACGGCCGACACCATGCGGTCGATCAGCTTCGAGCGCTCCGTCGGCTCGGGCAGGTCTTCAGGCTCGCGCTTCACGCCGAGCAGCGCATCCGGCGTCGTGCCCAGCGCCTTCGATATCTTCACCAGCGTCGCCAAGTCCGGCTCCCTCGCCCCGCTCACATAATGGAAGTAGCGACGCTCGTTCAGGCCGGCCCGGCGGGCGGCTTCGGCGTTGGACAGATGGAGCGCCGCGGCACGGGCTCGAAGATTGGCTGCAAAGAGATCCATGAGAACAAAATGTTCATGACACCCCTTGTGCCGTCTACGAACAAAATGTAGTTTAATAATTATCCAATATGGACACAAGCGCCATGAAAACTGCCGTCCGCTGCTATCTCGTGCGCTCCGCCAAAACTCCACCGCCGGCCCCCGCTATGCGATCGGTGCGCCGCGGCTGAAGATGCCGCCCGCTCCGCCGAAGGGCACGGCCGCGCCTTTGCCCGCCCACCTCGCGACGCTGCTCTACGACGCTTACCAGCACCAACTGCGCGCCCAATACCCGCAAGCCGCCCGGGCCTATCGGAAGATCCTCCAAGCGACGCCGGACAATGCCGACGTGCTCCAACTGCTGGGCATCGTGCGTGCGCGGCAAGGCCGTGAGCGCGAGGCCATCGCGCTCTATCTCAGGGCTCTGGAGCGCCGGCCTGACGATGCCAAGGCCTGGTACAATCTGGCCTTGGCTTATGGCGCCCTCGGCGACCAGGCGCAGGCCGTGACGGCGATGACGGAGGCGTTCGTCCGCGACCCCCATCTGCCGTTGGCCGCCAATGTGCTCATCCCGGCCTTCCGGGAGCGGTGGGACTGGCGCGGCCATGCGGCGCTCTGGGCGAACGCCCGGCGGGGGGCCGTCGGGGAGAGCGCGCCCGTCATGCCGTTCCTGATGCTCCATGTGGATGATCCGGGCCTTCAGTTCGCCGCGGCCCGGCGCTTCGTCGCGGCCGATCGACCGGCGGTTCCCAAGCGGGATTTTGATCATACGGCAAGGCGCATGGCCACCGGACCGATCCGCCTCGCCTACCTGTCGGCCGACTTCCGCACCCATGCCACCACCCACCTCATCACCCAGCTCTTCGCCCGGCACGACCGCACGCGCTTCGAGGTCACCGCCATTTCCATCGGTCCGGACGACGGCTCGCCCCAGCGCGCGGGCATCGTGGGCGCGGTGGACCGCTTCCTCGACCGCGAGAAGGCCTCTTGTGAGGCTATCGCCGAGGAGGTGTCCGCCCTCGGCATCGACATCTTCGTCGACCTCATGGGACATAGTCGCGGCGAGCGGATGCGGACCTTCGCCAACCGGCCGGCGCCGGTGCAGGTGAACTACCTGGGCTATCCCGGCACCAGCGGCGCGCCTTTCTTCGACTACATCATCGGTGATCCGGTGGTGCTGCCCTTTTCCCTGGCCGGCTGCTTCAGCGAGAAGATCGTGCAGTTGCCGGAGTGCTACCAGCCCAACGATCCCGGCCTGCCGGTGAGCGCGGCGGCCGACCGAGCCGCCTGCGGCCTGCCGCCGGAGGCCTTCGTCTTCTGTTGTTTCAACGTCCCGGAGAAGCTTGATCCCGACACCTTTTCCGCCTTCGCGCGGATCGTGTCCGCCGTGCCCGGCTCGGTGCTGTGGATCCTGGAGGGGCTCGCCGGCCGCCGGGAGAACCTCCAACGCGAGGCCGCGGCCCGCGGGCTTGATCCCTCCCGCCTGGTGTTCGCGCCCATCGTCGCGCCGCAGGCGCACCTGGCCCGTGTGGGGCTCGCGGACCTCTTCCTCGACACCTTCCCCTATACGGCCCACACGACTTGCAGCGACGCCCTGCGGCGCGGCGTGCCGGTGGTGACCCGCTCGGGCGCCGCGTTCGCCTCGCGGGTTGCGGGCAGCCTGCTGCGGCAGGTGGACCTGGCCGACCTCGTCACCACCGACGTGACCGCCTTCGAGGCCAAGGCCATCGGCCTTGCCCGCGATCGCGCAGCCCTCGCCGCCGTGCGCGCGCGGCTGCAACGGGCCCTGCCGCATTCGCCCCTCTACGACATCGGCCGCTACACCCGGCACATGGAGCGCGCCTACGAGATCATGGCGCAGCGCTTCAGGGCCGGCCTGCCGCCCGAGGCCTTCGCGGTGGAGCCCCTCCCGCGGGCCTGACGACCTACCCTCATTACGGCGCGCGAGTACGGCGCGAGAGGCATGCCGTTTGCGGCCGCTCAGAACGCGCCAGAGGCCGAAAGATGCGAACGGCCGCCGTTGGCGCGCTCATGCTCGTCATGGCCGCCAGTGGCCGCTCTGTGCACGCGCAGCTGATGCCGGCCGAGTGGATTGGCGTGCGGGCGCCGAGCGGGGGGCCATCCGGTCTGTTCGATCGATCCCAGCCCGAACGCAGCACCGCCGGAGTTGACCCATACCTGTCCCTCGACTGCCCTTTCAGCGACGTCCGCTCTGCGCCCCCATATCGGTCATTCAGTCGCTCTGATGCCAATCCCGATAGCTGACACTGGTTCATATGGCTCGAATCAACGCTGATGGTGGATATCGGCCTGTCCGCTTCGGAGCGGCTCCATAGTTTGAATTGCCTTCGGTCACCGCCCGCTTTCGCTATCCAATACTGCTGGTTAACTTCCCCACAGATTGTCTGCCGACTTCCTTATGTCGGACGAAGCGTCAACGTGGCGGCCACCAGACTACGAATCTGACGGTCGGCTGTTAGAATCTTTCCGGGCGCGCAATTTTCTCTCCGAAAATTTGGTGACTTGCTGGCTCTGCTAGAAATCGCACCGACTTGAAAATGCGTTTAGGCCGGTTTCTAAGTCGGCGCAATCGGCCAAAAGCTGGGGATGGCGGGCCTCTTAGACGGCCGCGGGCTCTACGCTCCCGCGATAGGCCGCCTCCGCCTCGTCAAAAGCCAAAATCCTCTGGGCGAAGTCGTGCGTCACAGTTCGTCGATTTGTTCGCCGGCATTTCATGGCTAGGCGGAGCGTGCAAGAGAATCCGCCAAAACATCTCGGGCCGCGCTATTATGATGGGGCGGTAGGTAGCGCACGCCGGATTTCGAAGGGGCTGTGAGCGCAATCACAGAACAGGGAAGACCGGCCGCATCGAACTTGCGACGGATGAACTCCGCTTCCCCCCGATCATGGCTCGACATGATGAGCTGATAGTTTTGCAGCTCCACCAAGTTTCGCATGAGATCAACGAAGGCGGCCGCGTGAATGATGTCGTTGTGCTGCAACGGATCGTCCAGAAGCAGGGCGCGCCACCGCGACCAGGGGTATGCCGTGCTCGCGGCGCAGAGGATGCTGAACCCATTCGCCGCCAACTGGCCTTCGCTTAGGACGACTTGCGGCGGCAGGCCCGTGTCGTAGATCGCATCGTCCAGCGGATCCCGATAGTGCAGGCCCATGTCGAATTGGGTGCGATCCTTGTGGTAGGCGGCGTTGAGGCGGACGGACTCGCCCGGCGTGCTCAGCAGCGCCTCGTTGAAGTCGTCGATGAGGCCGTTAAGCGGCGTCAGGAATTTCGTAGAGAAGCTGGTGGCTTCGTCGCGTAGCTTGTCGGCGAACGCCGTCACCGCGGTGTGCGTCGATTGTGTCAGGGTGAGGGCGTCTTGCGCTGCCTTCAACTGACTTCCCAACGATGTTTCATGACCACCGGGCGCGTCTGCCGTACCCGGCCCGCCGAGTTTCTCCATGTCCGCAACCAGCGTCTCGATCTCTTGATCGCGCACGGTCACCTCATAGGCCGCGACGAGCAACGCGCGCTCGCCTTCGAGGCGGTCTATGTCGCGCATTGTCTCCGCGAGCGCCGATAGCGCGGATTCGAGGGCCGTGGCGTTCGGGGCATCAGGGAGACCCGCCCGCTGCCAGCGGATCGCAAGTGCGTTCAGCGTCTGCGCCGCTGCTTCTCGCGCAGCGACCAGACGGCGAAGCGCATCCTGCGCGGCGTCCCGGCGCGTTCGCGTCAGCGCCTCCGCCTCGGCCGCCTCGCGCGCCTTGGTCTCCGCCTGCAGGTGGGCTGTCTCCGCCGTGGCCTGGGCAACGCGAGCCGCGACAAGGCGTCGGTCGATTTCCTCGAAACCTACGCCCGAATAGCCCGCCGCGCTGAGACGCTCGCCGGCGCTTCGCGCGGCGGCGCGTCGCGCGGCGATCTGATCACGGTGGGCCGCCACCCGCTGGCTGAGCAATGGAATGTCCCGGCGAAGATCGTCCCGCCGCGCCACCGCGGTCGCTTGTCGCGCCGCGTCGTCGGCGGCGACAGCACGGCCGCCCGCCAAGCTCGCTGTGGTGCGCTGCTCCGCATGGGCTGCGCCGGCGATCAAATCCCCCGAGTCCGGCAGCGCCGCGCGAATCCGCGCCTCCAACGCCGCCACCGCCAATGAATCGGCTTCAGCGCGCGTACGCGCCTCTTCCGCCACCCGTAGGACCGCCTCCGCCGAGACGATGCCTTGGTTGGCGTCCTCAAGTTGCTGCGCCAATCCGGCGTGCCGCGCCTCTGCTGCCGCCAGCAGGGCGTCTTGCGCACGCGAGGCCTCCTGCGCGACCAGGCGCAATCCGCCAGGTTCGAAGGCAGAGCGGCAGACCGGGCATTCGACGTCGTCGTCGTGCAGATGGCTGGCGATCTGGGCTACCGCCGCGGCCACGACCGAGGCCCGCTCCCGCGCCGATGTAAGGGCGGATCGCGCACTCTCCAATTCCGGCGCCAGGCGATCCCGATCCACCGTTAGCGTCGTCAGGTTCGCGCGCGCTCCCTCGGCGTTGCGGTCGGCTTCGGCGCGGGCGTCCGCGCTGGCCGCGGCTTGGTCGCGGAGGCTGGGAAGCTGGCGGGCCAAGGTTGCAATAGCGGCAGCCGCCTTAGCGGCGGCTTCCAATCCTGCCAGGGCGGCCGCGCGTTGCCGGATCGCGGTCAGCTCGACGTCCAAGGCCTGAAGCTCCGCCTGTAGTCGGGTCAGTTCGGTGTCGAGGCTTTGCCGCTCGTCCTCAAGCCGAACCGCATCGGCCTCCGCGCGCGCCGCTAGCTCGATGTCGGCGCGCGCCGTCTCCAGAGCACGGAGGTCTGCATCCCGGTCTGCGACCGTCGCCGCTGCGGTCGATCCGAGTTCGCGCGCTTCGCTGGCCGCCGCCTCCGCCTCGGTGAGGGCGTCTTCCGCCTGAGCCTTTGCCTTGCCAGCGGAGACGAGGGGCTCCGCCTCCGGATTGGCCGCCTCCGCATGGGCGGAATATCGCTCGGGAACGTCCGCCAGGGCGTCCATGACGGCGCGACGCGGCACCGTGTCTTGCCGCAGGGCGTCGAGCGCCGCCTTGAGGCTGGCGAGCCGGTCGCTCTGGGTCACATCGGGCCGGACCGCCAAGGTCGGGTCTAATTTGGCGACCGCGGCGGTCAATTCGTCGAGGCGTTTGTCGAATTCGGGCGCCGGCAGCGCCCCCGAGGCGTCGGCCGACTCCCTCAGACGATTTAGGCGCACCCGCCAACCGCGCCATTCGGTCAGCTGCCTGTTAATTTCTTCGATCGCCTCGTTCTCGCGCTTGACGCGACGGTTGAACGCCATTTCGGTCGCCCGTCCACGCAGGCCGCGCCGCACTTCGTCAAGACGGTCGATGCCGCTTGGTCCCTTCAGGGATTCCCACTGTTCGGCCGAGTCGCGGCTGGTGAACCGCTGCTGGGCAGCCTGGCCGAGGAAGTGGGTGAACGCCAGATAGGTGCCGATGTCCTGGATCTGAGCAGTCCACACCTCTCGCTTCAGGAGTTCGATGACCGCAGCGGATGTCAGGTCGACGCCCGGAGCTCGCGAAATGGCCGTGTCGTCGCTGAAGCCGAGATGGACCTCGTGGGTCCCAGTGGCCGCGCCACGGCGGGTCAGATACTTGCCCTGGTTGGCGGCGCCCATGTAGCTCTTGAACCGCCTGACCTCTCCCGTCAGGCCCCACTCGAGCGCATCGAAGAAGCTGCTCTTCCCCAAACCGTTGGTGCCCACCAGCAGCGTCAATCCGGGCGCGGGCGCCAGCTCGGCCTCGAACTTCCCAAACGTCCGGAAGTCCGTGAAGCGCACCGATCTCAGAAACAGATCGCTCACGACTGCCCCCTCCGCGCCCAGGTGTCGACGAGGCCTTGGACGAGCGTGTCGGCATCCTCGCGCGGCGCAAGGCTGAGCTTCACCCATTCGTCCACTGTGTCGCGCGGCACCGATGTGTCCCACATCGCAGCGGCACGGTTGAGATTGTCGAGCGCCGCCATCGTGAAGGTCGCGTCGTTGACCCACGGTCGCGCAAGGAAGGTTCGCTTGATCAGATCGGCGAAGCTCGCGTCGTCCGCGGCCTGGTTGGCCGGACGCAGCCATACGAACTTGCGCGCCACACGATCGTCCCGCTCCAGCAGAAGGGCGAGCGGTCGCCAGTCGTCCATGGGCTCGCTGCCCCGAGGCCCAACTAGGATGCCCTGCAGGTCGAGGGCTTCGTATGTGGAAAGATACGAACGGGCGACGACGCACTGGTTACGGAAACGCCGCAGCGCTTCATTAACCGCCTCCAGGCTGGGCTGTTCCGGCAACATCGTTAGGAGAACATTATAACGCCCGAGCTGCAGCGCTCGGGTCGGATGCGGAAGGTCGCCGACCTTGAGCCGCGCTGCTTCGCTGCCTTCGCCGCCCAGGAACACGTTGCTCGTCAGGTGCGGAGCCTCCGCTGCCGGCAAGCCAAGGGTCTGTGCAGCCGCCACCAATCGCGCATGCAGATCGCTAAGCGTCGTCTCAGCCGGGCTGGGTGTCTGGGGATCCATGCTCAGGCGTCCTCCTCCTCCACCGCAGCTCGCAATCGCATAAAGTGGTCGGCCTCGACCGAGGCTAGCAGCGCGGTGAGGGCTGGCAAGCTGCTCTCAGCCGCTGAGCGGAATTCGGCATCGAGTGTCAGAATGATGCGCTGAGCCCCATCCATCTCCGCAAGGCTCGGTTGGCCAACATCAACATCGGCCAATCCCGCTGCGGCTCGCGTTTCAATGATCAGCGGCGTGCTCAACTGCGAGAGCACGACGAAATGCGTTCGCCAGATAAAGCTGGCAGCAGCGATTGCCATTGGCTCTCGCCGGATAAGTTCGGCAGCGCAGGCGTGGCCATGCCAGGGGTTCCCGGCCGCCATCGGGCGCAGGAGATTGCCCGGGCGCTCGCCTCGCGGCGCTGTGTCCTGCCAGGCCGCCGCCACCGCGAGCGCCGCAGCGGTAGCCCGGACCACCATCAACAGCTTTCGTGGGCCGACGACGACGCGCGCTTCGTCGATGCGGTCGTCATCATCCTCGGCGCAGACCAGAAGGCGCAGGAAGCGATCGAGCAGTGCCGGCTCCGCATGGAACTTGGCCCGCCAGCCGTCCCAGAGCTGGCCCATTCGGGCGCGCAGATCGGCCGCGGCGCGAAAGCCGACCAAGTTTCCCTGATCCCGGGCCGCAACAATGTATGCGCTCAGGGCGCGGTGAATGGCGTCCAGCATCCAGCGATCCAACGCCCGGTGCAGCGTCTGGGCGAGCGCCACGTCCCCGCTGTTCTGCGGATTTCGGGCCGCTCCGCCCATTGCGGCTGCCTGGATCGTCAGCGGCGTGAGATGCTCGGCGTGCGCTGAGGCGCTGGTGAGCGCGTCGGCAAACCCTCGCCAGTCGCCCACATCCGCGACCAGCGTCGCGTGACTGGCGTGGAGGGCGAGGCGCACGAGCGCTGCCGCGACCGGCCCGAGCTCAGCTGGGACAGCCGGGACATAAATATCCGCGGCGTTGGCGCCCGTGTCCCAAATCGCGCCGATCGCATCTGGCGCGAGATCGCCCGACCAGCGCAGGTTGGCGCCCGCGGGCTGCACGCGGACGAGCTTTGGCTGCCGAGCGATCAAGGAGCGTTGCACGTGCGCAGCCGGCGGCAGGCCGATCCCTCGCGCAGCGGCGGTAAAGACGTCCCGCGCGGTGCCGGACAGTTCCGGCACAATGGTGCCGTCGCCGTGAAGGCGGAGCCAACCCTTATGGGCCGCGTCGAAATCCCCCAATACATCCGAAAAGGGCTGCCGGGCCGCCGACCGGCCCGGCCCGCGCCGAACGATCGCGGCGTCTACGCCGAACGTCTGATCGGAGCAGGTGAACCACAAAGGGGCCGCGTAGGGCGGCGCGGCGGGTGCAGCCACAGGCGCCAGATCGTCGCCGTGCAGATGCATGAATTCCGTCTGCCCCCCGGCCTGGCAAGCCCAGATGATGAGATAGGCGGCGACCCGATTGAGCGTCGCCGTCTCGATCGAGAACGCTTCCGGCCTCAACGTCTGCAAGGTCAGCCGGACGCCGGGGCGGAGCCTGCTCGCGACCAGGTCGACGAGACCCATCGCCTGCAGGTCGGCGAGGATCTCGCCCTCATAAACGCCCAGGAAATCGAAGCCGTCGCCCAGGACGAAGGCCGCGCGCGCCCGCGCATCGATCGCCTCGAGCCGCTCGAAGATCACCTGGATGTTCGGCTGCCGCACGATTTCCCGGATCATGCCGGCGTGATCGAAGTGGGCGCTTGCGGCCGCTACGAGGTCGATCAGACCCCCGTCGCCGTTGCCGCTGATCAGAAAGCGAGGTGTGGCCCGACCTTCGAATTCCGCGACCGGGACGCCGGCGTCGCTCCAATAGCTCGCCGTCGGCACCCCACTGACCTGTTGCGCCGACTCCAGGCCGAAGCCAAACGCCAGCAAGAGCAGGTCGAAGGTCGCCTGGCCGGGAACTTGGGCGTCCGCCGCCGGCGCCTCGCCAGGTCGCGGGTCGCGGCGGAAGTCGAGTTGCAGCGCAGCTCCGGCAACGCGCGCGGCGGTCACTCCATGGCGCAGGTTGACCCGCAGCCGTGGCGCAACGGCTTCGACGACCGCTTCGAATTCCTGCTTGACGTCACGCCGCACATCCTGCGCCGAACCAGCGGTCCAATCGAGCAACGGCAAATCCGCGGTCGGATCGTCGCTCCCGACATCGGGCCAACCATAGATATGGGGGTCAAGCCGCCGCCTCTGCGTGGCGCGCTGCAAGGGAAGAACTTCGTCGGCGCGCTCGTACAGATCGACGGTCGCGTCCGAGATCAGAGCCACCGCGGCGGCGGCCGTCAGTCCGGCCGCGCCGCCGCCGACAACGCCGATGCGCATCCCGTCGCGCAGAAATCCTTGGTTTTGAAGCGCGTGAACGAGCGCGAGGGCGCGCACCTGCTGCGAATAGAAGGTGATCCGGCTGTCGAAGGCGCCAATGACAAACACCTTGGGATGGACCGGAGACTGCGCGCCTTCAATGATGTCAAAGGGTTGCAGCGTAGACCTCCCCATAGGCTGGCAACCATTTCTTATAGCGAAGCTTGCGGCCGGCCGATAGGTGTTCATCGAGTTTCCGGGGGAATCGCGCAGGACGAAATGCTGCCACTGTTCGTGGCCGGCCCGGCCGGCTGCGACCTGGTCAGCTCGCGCGTCCAGGGCCGCTAAATGCTGGTGCACCGGCAGTTCGGCGCAGCCGAACTGCGCATAGGCGATAAGAAGTCTCAGCAGAAAGTACGCGTCGCCGCACCGTCTGAAGTTGGGATTGTGAAGCAGCGCTGTGTTCTGGGTCTTTCGGGTCTTGACGGCTTACCGAACGAAAGACGGCTTACCGCTGCCATCTCCTGATAGCTTCCAGAGGAGAAACTGCCCCCAAAAGCGGCGTCTGTTTCGGCAGATTCTGTCTACGCTGAGGGCTGAACCGCCCGCGAACCGAAGATCAGGCTCTTCGAAGCGGCTGAGATGGCTGCTACCGAGTTTTCGGTTCGCGATCTATCAGTCCGACGCCGACGAGTTGGTGCTGGCATTCCATACCAAGCCGCGGAGAACGACTTTTATAGAACGATCAGGTTGCTGCAGTCGTGACGGACTACCGGATGCGGCACTCGGAACGAACGATCTCGACGCCGTTATAGCCGTTTGTAGCCAGCATTGCGGCGACGTCATCTATCGAAAGTGTGCACTTCGGACCGATGATTACCCGCGCGATCGCGCGACGATGCTTGTCGTCGCCGTCCCGGTACCGGCCGAACCGGAACGGTAGGTAACTCACCTCGCCACCGGCCCCGGTGCGGGTTGACGGGGTGATCCACTCATTGACCTCGCCGTCATCGGACACCAGGGCGCCGTCCGCCGGATCCGGCTCGTCGTTGGTCTGCAAGTGTATCATGCGGATCTCGCGTTCATAGGCCCAGGTGTGATGCTTGAGCGCAGTGATGGCGGTAAAAGCGTCCACGGAGGCCTGCGTCCAGAACTGCTCATTCGCGACGCACCCCTCGGGATCGTGAGTAGCCGCAATCTTGAGAACCTTCGACCGGAACGCTTCTGGTGCGTTGTCAGAGAGGTAGTTTGCCTGCTGCAACCGGGCTTGTATGTCATTGATCGCGGTCGGCTTGAACCCTACCGATAGCCCGACGTATCCCGTGTACTCGCTCCACAATGGGAGGTCGTCCCCGACCAGAGAAAAGCAACAGCAGAACGCTTGGTGGCTGTGTCGCAATGCCGTCAGCCTGCCGGCCAAGATCGACAGGAAGAAGCCGCGATGGCCTTCGTATTCGTTATGGCGTACCGCCTTGAGCGCTTCAATGAAGTGTTCGAATCCTAGTTCCAACTCCCGAGGGTCGTTCATCTGCGTCAGGTCGCTGAACCAGAGCTCCTTCGATTTCAAGATGCCTTCGAAGCCAGCGAGGCTGGTAAAATGATAAAGGGGCTGGCGAGGCTGGTATTCAAGCAGCGCCATTGGCTACTCTCCGTCGACGGTCAGAAAATCTAACATACGCTTCCAGTCCGCTGGCAGGACCGGGAAGCTACCGGGGTCCAGTGCGGTCGCACGGAACTGGTTAAACTGGATCGAGCATTGAGCGACGTGCTCGACGAACGACCAGTTATCGCCCAGGATCTTCATCGCTAGCGTCAAATAGCCGTTAAAATTCCCGGGGCGGCCGGAATTTCGAATGAACTCATTGACTTGCAGCTGATCGTTGAAATGCCCAGAAAACTCGGTGCCGGGCCTTGGTTTGATCTTGTAGAGGAGCGCGTCGGCCGCCAGCCCCGACGCGGTGACGAGTGCCGCGAGCTGAAAGTCGTCGGCTGTCGGATTGTCCGGGATCTGCCACGCGACGTGCCCGTGTCCATGCTCTGAGTCGCGGACCACGATTTCGGTGACGATGAACCGGCAGATGATCGCCATGACAGCATGTCCGGCCTCATGATAGGCGATCACTTCAAGATCGATGGCCATCGGCGCGTCTTCTTCGCTTTCCGTCATCGACGTTCCCCAGCGACCTCGGTTGTCTGAACTTTCGCGCTTTCAAATAATCTTCATTCGGCAGCTAAGTCGAGTTGACTGCCCATCGGTATCAACGACTTCGAGCCTGCCAATCGTTCGACATCTGCTATTTCCGCATCAGCGCCAAAAGCCGACAGACCGTTAGCGGCCCCTGCGCGCTTGGGGCCCACGACGTTTCTCCATAGGCCAATCAAGGCCAAGGAGAACTCACATGGGCCATTCTCAATTTGACGATGCCAGCCGCGAGCGTGCAGTTTGGAATGCCGGAAAGCATGTCGGCACCAAGCGTCCGCTCACCCAGAAACAGATCTGGGCAATTCGATTTTTCCTTGATCGCGAAAGACGCATTCGTGACCGGGCGCTGTTCGTTCTGGCCATCGACAGCAAGCTGCGCGGCTGCGACCTGGTCAAGATCAAGATTCGTGACGTGGTCGCCGGCCCGGAGATCAGGACGCGCGCGATTGTCGTGCAGCAGAAGACGGGGCGGCCGGTCCAGTTCGAGATCACCAGCGACGTACGAGCGAGCCTGCTGGCCTGGCTGGAACGGCGCAGCGGCACCGTTGAGGATTATGCCTTTCCGAGCCGCATCGATCACGCGCACCACATGAGCACAAGGCAGTATGCTCGCCTGGTCGACGAGTGGGGCACCGCGGTCGGCCTACGCCAAGAGGAATATGGCACTCACTCGCTCCGTCGCACGAAGGCGTCCATGATCTATAAGGCGACGGGCAACATCCGCGCCATCCAGATCTTGCTCGATCACTCCAAGATTGAGAACACGGTCCGATATCTTGGTGTCGACGTGGAGGACGCTCTGCTGCTGGCAGAGCGGGCGGAAATCTGAAGCTGGGCGGCCATCCGCGGAGGCGCGGATGGCCGCTTTGACGCGCAGGATATGTTGCCTGCCTGTCGGTCTTGGAGTGGTTTCCAGACGGTCCGCCTAGTTTCAGCCGATAGCGAACTGCAGACGCCGCCCGATTGGCGAGGCGATGCGGGCTCTTCCCTTATGCACCGCCTTGTCCCACTGTTGACGCGTTGAAAATATCGGTGGCCACATTCGACTACAGCGAATTACCATTATATGAGGCACCGACGTGCTGCCAGCGCGCTCATCGTTTACAAGGTTGCGACAGGGATGACCAATGGAGAACTGGATGCCGGGGCAAAAACTCCCGAGCTTCCCATAAACTATCTGCGCGAATCTCAAATCCAAAACGAGAATATGGCAACTGTCGCCCTCTTAAGCCGTCTACTCAGGAATAACGCGAAAAAGCATCGTGATCCTGACGATTTTGCGATCTCATCATTGCGTGATCGCGGTGGCATCTTGAGTGCAATTAACTCCCCCACTTTGCGCGATTTGTTAGCGCAAGGAAGCATCCGCGCAGGACCGGCCATTCACGTTGAGGTGCTGTTTGATGTGACAGCGATCCACGGAGGGTATCTGGAGCACTTCAGGGTAGTGCCTTGGGTGCCACCTACACAAAGTGCTCTAGCGTTTATGGTGCTGGATATCCAAGGTGATCGCGACAAAATAATTGCAGAACAGCACGACCCGCCGCTGAGGCATTATCATTACTGTAAGTGGGATGGGAAAAGATCTGACTTGGTCATGTGCTTTGACTTGGCCAATAGAGCATATAAAGATCCGCTTTTTTGGGAAAAGCATGGCGCTGGCACTTACTTCCCTGCTCGGCCAAACGCCTGGCGCACTAAAAAGCGCCGAAGCGTCTACGAAGCAGCGGAGAAGGATCTCCGCAAGTGGGGCCGCGCAAATGTTCGCCATCCTTCAAAAGAAGCGCTTCCGGTTTGGCCAGACAGGGCCATCCTCTCGAGTTAGCCTTGGACACAATGAAGCCGCCGACTAGGACCGCAAGTCATGAAAGCACCAGGGCGGCCGGAACTATAGAAAGGCGTGCTTTTCTGGCCTGGAACCCACTACGAGCAGCATTCGCCCAGTGACAGGATCGGGATAAAGGATTTTCGGGAGCGCACGACTGAAATGGGGTCGGCAGCAGAACGGCGGCTATCTGTATGGCGGTAACGAAGACCGGCCGCGCGGCTTCCCGGCCCAGGGGAAGCCGCGCGGCCATCACGCTGATCGAGCGGTAGGGGTTCTCGGTTGACGAAACTTACAATCAATGGCAGTTATTAACTTTCACTTTCTGGGAGTTTCTAGTCATGGCGCGTCCGGGACGTTCTGCCGCCGATGTCTTCACATCAAGGGAGGTCGCCATTGCGGGCGACCTTACCGCGCGCAATTTCGCTTTGCTGGCTGACCAGAACCTGGCGCCCGGGCCATCCAACGATGGGTTGGGGAAGGCCGGTCATCGCACCTATGACAGCGCAGGCCTGGCGCACGCCGCGCTGATCGGGGCCTTGCATCTGGCCGGATTTGAACTGTTGGTCTCGGCCCGACTGGCGGCGGCCTTTGCGTGTGATTACGGCGCAAGCTACGGCAGATTGCCGTCCAACCTGAACGCTTTCGTTCGTGGCGAGATGAATCCCAACAAGGGCCTGCCCTGGGGTGAAATACCGAAAGATCTCACGATCGATTTCGAACAGGATTATTGGCTGCACCATCTGCTGCGTAATCGATCGGAGGTCTACAGGCGGGGGATCGCCATTCGGGGCGATTGCATCATCGAGATTGCGGACCATGCCTTTGTGCTGACGACGACCCTCGGGCTCGAGAAAATCAAGATCTTTTCGCCGGTTTCGCGCGAGGGACTGCCTGCAAATCCCGACTATCGGATCGTGGGCCGGGGCGCCTCCGCGCAGATTGTCCCGATCCACCAGGAGGTCGACAGCCTCGATTTTAAGATCGATCCGAAGTCGGCAGGAAAAATGCGGCGCCTCGAACAGGAATATATCAGTGGACGCATGGACGCTGTGACCCTGGTGCGGGTCAATCTCTCGCTTGCAATCCGCAACGCCTTTGATCGGGTGCAAGACGATCGCGAGTCCAAAGCTGCTGCATAGCGCGGCATAGCAAGCGAGAGAGATACGCCGGAATGCCGCTGACCTCCATGGAGCTGTCCTATCAGGTGAGGTTGAAGTCCGCGCTGCAGGCGGAAACGAGCGCGCGCAAGCTTGAAGACCTCGCAGCCGCGCTTTTGGGACGGCTACTGGGCATTTCGATAGCCGTGGCGAAGTCGGGATTTCAACATGGAGGTGATGCGGGGAGTGCCGGGCAGCAGGGGCGCCGGCTCCGGTTGGAGTGCAAGAAATACAGCGACGATACCCGGCTGAGCGACCGAGAGCTGCTTGGCGAAATCGATCATGCGCTGGCACGGGACGAGGCGCTGGAGGCGTGGATATTGATCGCGACCCGCAGCGTGCCGGAACAACTCGTGCAAGATCTCGTCCAGAAAGGCGAACGGCTCGGTGTTCCCGTCCTCATCATCGACTGGAAGGATCACGAGCTGGCGCCACTCGCCGCGCTGTGCGCGTCGGATCCCGATCGCGTCGAGGCCGAATTCTCGAAGGCGGCAGCGGATGAGGCGCGTGCGCTCCAACCCGCGGCGGGAGACGCGATAGGTGCGCTGCGTCGAAATTTACAGGTCTGGTGCCTCGGCTTCGAGAGTTTGCGATCGCAATCGCATCGCAAACTTGAGGAGATCTGGACGTCACAGCGAACATCAAATGCGGCATTGGGCCAGGATGCGGCAGGAGGAGCACAACCGAAGAAAGTACGGCGGCACGCCGTCCATAGCGCGCTGGATGATTGGTGGCGCGGCGCTGCGCGCAATGATGCTCCCGTCGCCATCATCGGTTGGGACGGTGTCGGCAAAACCTGGGCTGCACTCGGCTGGCTGATAGCAAGCATGGCCGAGCAGCCGATCGTGCTGATAGTTCCATCTTCCGCGCTTGCCGGTTTGACTGGGGTCTCGGAAGCAGCCCTCAAGCGGTTCTTGTCTGAGCGCATCTGTGATCTGACCGGCATTCGTGATCCCGAGCACTGGCTTTGTCGGCTCGATTATCTGCTCAGGCGGCCCAAGGAGGAGGGGCCGGTTCTCACGATCCTGCTCGATGGTCTGAATCAGGAACCTTCGATCCCCTGGCTGCAGCTCCTCAAGGTCATGCAAAGCTCGACCTTCGAGGGGCGGGTGCGCGTCATGGTGAGCACCCGCCAATATCACTTCAACGATAGGCTGTCCGGTCTTCGTGGGCTCGTCGTTCCCGCAGTGACGGCCATCGTCGATGTCTATGATGCCTCTGCCGGCGGCGAGCTCGACCAAATGCTCGCCTTCGAAGGCCTCACGCAGGCCGATCTGCATCCCGACCTTGTGGAGCTTGCACGCACGCCGCGCCTGTTCAAACTCGTGATCCGCTTTCGCGATCGTATGGTGGAGGCAGGGCAGGTCACAATACATCGCCTGCTGTGGGAATATGGCCGGGATAGTTTCGGCGAGCGCGCCGGTAAATCCTTCAGCGAAGACGAATGGCGGGCATGGCTCGCTGAAATCGCTAATCGCTATCGAAGCGGAATTCAGGAGTTCTCGCTCAAGAGCCTTGGCGAAACAACCAGCCGGCCCGACCTCTCCGAGCGTGAGGTCTATGCACGTCTCAGCGACATCATCGACGGACGGTTCGCGTTATCCGGACCAGCGGGGCGCGTGCAGCTGAGCCCAACCGTGGTTGCGCACGCGCTTGGGGCAGGATTATTGGCGCATCTCGATGCCATCAGCGACGCGACGTTTGCCGAGCTTGAGTCGAATGTCGCACAGTGGCTGGACCCGATTTCCGGTCTCGATCAGCGCGCAGAGATTCTTCGCGCGGCCGTGTCGATCCTTGTTGAACGGGGAGCGCCATCGGCAACGCCTGTTGGAGGCGTGCTGGTCACGGCATGGTTGCAGACCCAGAATGTCACCGACAGCCATCGGCTGGAGCTCGCCAGTCTAGCGCCCTCTATCCCCGATGCGCTGCTCGATGCCGTCGAGCAGTCGAGCGCGTATGCGCAAAACTCCGCCCGGCTTTGGGCCGTCAATGCCCTGCGCGCCATCCCGCGCCTCGAAGGCCCGACATTATCGACAATCGTGGCACGGGTTCGTTCCTGGTTCTCGACCGTGTCTCGCGAGGTTGACAGCAGGCCGGATGCGAACGCGGAGTTCGAAAGCCGGCGCGCGGAGCGTTACATCCGGCGGATCGGAGTCGACACGTCCGGGCCATGCACCGTGCTCGGCGTCCCGCTCCAGTTGGTGGATCACGACGATGGTCGATTGCAGGCGGCAGCGCCTTCAATACTTGAAGGTTTCCCGCTCGCCGCGACGTTACCTTGCTTTGAGGCAATCGCGGTTTGCTGTGCCGTTCGCGGGCACGCAGATGCCTGGCGAGGCTTGAAATGGCTATGCTATCTGAATGAGGTTGATCCTGAACCGACCGCCTCGGGACTGCGATCATTGTCCGCCGAGATAGGTGCGCGGACCGCAGAGCCCGGAATTCATCCGGAACTTCCGGCGCGCGCAGCGGCGCTCCTCCTCTGGTTGAGCGGGCACGAAGTAGATGAGGCGAGGGCCACAGCCATCGATCCCGGCATCGATCGGCACGTTTCCTATGAAACGGACTATCTCGCGAATCCAAGCCGCAGCATCTTCGCGCTCGAACGCCGTCACGCCACGATGTCTCTTATAGACCAGGAGCGAAACCTGCACAGTCGCCTGCAGCGAACCAGCGAATTGTGGCTTGATCCGACCTTTGAGCCGCCACCGGAGTTCGTTGAGGAACTGCGCGCCGCGGCGGCCAACTTCGATATCACGACGCTTCATCGGCAGATGGGGTATACGCACCAAGAATACCAGTTTGAGGAGCTTGAGCCGGCGCTCGCTCGGTGCGCACCTGATGCTCTGGCCGAGCTGCACCGTCGCAAATTCGAAAGCCTGGCGTCATGCCCATCTGAATCGCGTTATTGGAGCGCTATTCATGCAACCGACGCCTTCATTCTGGCCGGCGCGGCAGAAGCATCGTCGGCGCAAACTCTGCGCGTTAGCACGCATGATCCGGACAAAAATCAGGAAGCGTTTGCCGCAAACCAGTTGCTCAAGATCGAGTTGCAGTCTTTAGCCGACGCTCGAAGTCAGCTCGAGACCTTGATCGCCGCTGATCTGACATTCATCCCCGCCGATCTTGCAGCAGTCATGCGACCGCCGTCGAAAGAGGACGTTGACGCTCTCATCGATCGCCACGGCGGCGGGACCGTGAAGCAGAGACGCGACCTCGTCGTTCTTCTGTCGGTCCATCCGATTGATTTTAACGAGAGCGCCTGGTCATGGCTCTTGGATCTGGTTGGCCAAGACGATCATGATCTACACGGCGTTCTGTTCCGCATGCTGACATTGACCGACGCAGTGCGTTTCGGGCAGATGCTCGCCGCACAGGCCTGGGAGTGGAAGCCATCGGCCCACATGTGGGTCAATCATTACGGCAGCGAAGCGCTCATCCGATCTGAAACGGCTTTGCCGTTCGATCAGCTGGCGCCGCGACTGGCGCCTTGGCTATTGCTCGAAGCGGCGCGTGTTCGCGGCGAGGACCCAAGCGAGGTGCGCCTTGCTGCCGAACTCCTTGGCCAAATCCTGGCTGGCGAAAAAATCACCGAACCGGACCCTGGGTCGGCCCTCACAGTGGACCGCGCAGAAAAGCGGTTCACGCCTTTCGTGATTTCCTTCGTACGCATCCGGCGTAGGCCGCAGTCAGGCAGCTACGGCTTGATCCTGATGGGGTGCCGCGGCCCAATTCCATGGCAGGAGTTCAGGCAGCCGGCTTTGGGGCATGTCGGCAATGCGGGCGAGGACGTCGGCGAGCCAGGCCTGCGGATCGACATCATTGAGCTTGGCGGTGGCGATCATCGTCAGCATGAAGGCACAGCGATCGGCGCCGCGCTTCGAACCGGCGAAGGTCCACGAGCGGCGGCCAAGGGCGATGCCGCGCAGGGCTCGCTCCGCAGCGTTGTTCGACAGGCAGATGCGCCCGTCGGTCGTGAAGCGGGCAAAGGCGTCCCACTTGGTCAGCATGTAGTCCATCGCCTTGGCGACGTCGGCGTGGCGCGACAGGCGCGCCCGTTCGGTGCGCATCCAGTTCTCGAAGTCGGCGAGGAGCGGCAGGGAGCGTTCGCGGCGGATCGCCAGACGCTCGGCGGCATGCAGACCGTTCGCCTCGCGCTCGATTGCGAACAGTGCATCGATGCGCTTGACCGCCTCCAGCGCCATCGGCGAGATCGACGCCGCGTTCTTTCCGCGCCGGGCATTCTTCGCGATGTCGGCGAGCTCGAAGAACTTCCGTTTGGCATGGCTCCAGCAAAGCGCCTGGATGAGCGGTCTGGGACTTCGATCCTCAGCATAGAGGCGACCATAGCCCGAGTAGGCATCGGCCTGGAGAATGCCAGTCCATCCCGCCAGATGCTCTTGGGGTTGCTCGGCCGTGCGGTCCGGGGAGGCATAGTATAGGGCCGCCGGCGGGCCCTGGCCGTCGAAGGGACGATCGTCGCGCACATAGGTCCAGATCCGGCCCGTCACGGTCTTCCCCTTGGCCAGGATCGGCACCGTCGTATCGTCGCCATGCAGGCGCTCGGCGGCGAGGACGTGGGCGGCAATGAGGTCGTGCAGCGGCTGAAGGACATGAGCGCAGGCGCCTACCTGGTCGGCCAGCGTCGACAGCGACAGCTCGATCCCCTCACGGGCATAGCGCTCCGACTGCCGGTTCAGCGGCTGGTGTTGTCCGAACTTGTCGAACAGGATCATCGCCAGGAGGTTGGGGCCGAGGAACCCTCGCGGGGTCGGGTGGAACGGTGCCGGCGCCTGGCTGATCCGTTCGCAGTCCCGGCAGGTGAACTTCTCGCGTACCGTCTGGATCACCTTCCACCGGCGGGGGATCGCCTCCAGCGTCTCAGTGACGTCCTCGCCAAGCTTGCGCAGGCGATCCGAGCCGCAGCAGGAGCATGCGGAGGGACCGGGTACCACGACGCGCTCGCGCGGCAGATGCTCGGGGAACGGCTTGCGGCCGCCGCGGCGACGGCGCTCGAAGGAGGCCACCGTCGTCGTCTTCACCGCGGCATGCTCTGCGGCGAGTTCGTCTTCGCTCAGAGCCGCCTCGGCGTCCTCAAGCTGCATCTCCAACTGATCGAGAAGTCGGGCCGTGCGCTCGGAGCGCGTGCCGTAGAGCTCGCGCTTCAGCTTCTCGATCCGCAGCGTCAGATGGGCGACGAGGGCTTCGATGCCGGAGGCCTTCGCCTTCGCATTGGCCGCATCCGCGAGAGCCTCGTCCCGCTCGATCTCGGCCAAGTCGGCACGCCGTTCCGATGCCGCCAGCGCGGCCTTCAGGGCGGTGATGTCTTCCGGCAGATCGGCCATGCACAGCGCTCGAAAGTCTCGTTCGCGACAGACAGATTCTGTCACGCAAGCCCTGCAATGCAAAGACTTTTGTGCGCTATCCCACCGCTTCCGGACGCCACGTCCTCTGCGGGTTCCTCCAGTCGATCCCGTCGAGCAGGCAGGCGAGATCCGTGTGGGTCAGAGCCACGACGCCGTCCTTGGCCGAGGGCCAGACGAAGCGTCCGCGCTCCAGCCTCTTGGCGTAAAGCGACAGCCCAACCCCGTCATGCCAGAGGATCTTCACCAGCGATCCGCTGCGGCCCCGAAAGACGAAGAGATCGCCACCGTTCGGATCGCGCTTCAACCCCTCCTGGACGAGGAGCGACAGACCCTGCATGCCCCGCCTCATGTCGGTGTGACCCATCGCGATCCAGACCCGCGCCCGCGACGGGATCATCGCAGCGCCCTCAGGACCGCAGCCGCCAGCGCCGGCGGCGTCGAGGCGGCAATCCGCAGCCGACTGCCACCCGGCAGGTCCACTACGATCGCCGTGTCATCGGCGGCCGCAAAGGGGTCGGACATAGCCCCAGGGGCCATCAGAACCGGAACGAAGGCCGGCTCCGGCTTTGTGGCAGGCTGCTCGGTGCGAAAGCTGCGCAGCCACGTCCCCAACTGGGAGCGCGAAATCCCGTGACGCCGCGCCGTCGCCGACACCAGACGCGGTGCCGACTGGCTCTCCATCACGATCCGGAGCTTCTCGTCTTCGCTCCAACGGCGACGACGACCCGTCTCCACGATCTCCAAACGCTCGAAGGCACTGTGCTTATGGACGTCCATACGCGCAGTCTCTTACCGCGCCGGTCAGTTCGAAAGGCGGTTTAGACCGTAGGCGTACTTTCCTTCCGGCCAAAGCCCAGTGCTGAAGAACGGAGCGATTCCGTGGCCTCGTTGCGCGGAGCGCTCGATGCGGATGCGAGGGCGAAAGCCCAGGAACGTGCAATCGAGACAGCAAAGGCTCGTATCGAGGAAGCGCGCCGCTCCGGAGCAAGCCTCTATCTAACGAATATTGATGCCCCTGATATGATGTCGGTGGTCCGCCATGCCCCGGACATACTGGATCGTTGGCTTGAGGGATCGGAGGAGATCACTGCCGATTTTAAGCGGCGGGTTCGTCTCGCCGAGACCGCCTTCCTTGCGCTGTGTGAAGCTCTGCTCAATCACGACGCTGCGCGAGGCGCCGCACTATGGCGATCTCTTCGCGTAGCGGTGTCGACACGCTACATTGGCGCGGCCGGCATCGACGAACTGCTGCATATGGTGTTTCGCGTTCCTGATTCAGAACCTCTGCTTCTGCTGCGTCAGGAACTCATCAGCCTACCGCTCTGTCACACAGATCGGCATCTGTTCGATGTGGTGACAGCCGCTTTGTGTAACGGCCAAGCAACATGGGTCTCGGCCGTGGCTGCAGAAGACAGCGCGTCCCCGTTGATATGGCGGCAAAGACGCGGTGTCCTGTTGCACGGGCTCAGCGCCACGGATGCGCTTCCGATCGTCGAAGCATGGCCCGATGGCCAAATCCCCTCAGACACCGCCGACCTTCGGCGAAAGTCCGCTCGCCTGCGCTGGCGTGAAGCCTGTGCGCGTCACTGGTGGCGAGCCTATCTGGCCGCGCAGGACCCAGCGACGGCTTATGCGGCGTGGGTTTTGTTTTTGCGATCTGCGGATGCAAGGGCCTCGGCCTGGATGAACGACGACATGGATACGCAGAATGACCGAGACGAATTCTCGGAGCTCAAGCGCGCGCACGTGCAGCTGAATTGGCAAAATCTGAAACGCGCGATGGAAAAGCGCCTTGAGAAGCGCGACAAGAAGTTCCTTGATCATGACATCGTTGAGGGTGTTGGTCCGTGGGGCAAGGTCAGCGGCTCTTGATCTGCTTCCTGCTGCTGCACGAATTCGATTCCCGTAACGTAACCGAGCGCGACGTAGCAGGGTGGCCAGTTATGGCCTACGAAGATGTTGGCGTGAACCGCCCCTAGATTCCTGGACGCCTTCTTCCCTAGATTTTGGGTAATGCCTATCGAAGCCCCTTAGGAGCCGCCAGTGTCACAGTGCGTTTTTGGAGGGCAGCGCCTGAGCGCTACGGCACCTAACTTGTGGCGCTGATCGCACACTTCTTTCCCCGAGAGGAGACCTGGCCAACGTCCGCAAAGGGGTCGCATGCAGAACGGCGGCTATCTGCATAGCGGCAGCCAAAACCGGCCAGTCCGCTCCCGGCCCCAAAACGGTCGTTCGTAGTCGCAGCAGCGAACTTCGGCTCCTGGCGCTGGTAGGCCGCACTGTTCAGGTTCGCACTACGGCCGATGGGCACGCCCGCATTGCGAACAAATCGAGAATCTGCGAATCTGATCGCCTACCTTGAGCCATGGGATTGGGATCGGTGGGGGCAGCGGCGGCGTATCTCGACGGTCTCAATGCCGAGCAGAGGCGCGCGGTCGAACACGGCGTGGCCGAGGGCGCGGGGCGGCCCGGACCGCCCCTTCTTATCATCGCCGGTGCGGGGTCGGGCAAGACCAACACCCTTGCCCACCGGGTTGCCCACTTGATCGTGGGCGGCGCCGATCCGGGCCGCATCCTGCTGATGACATTCTCCCGGCGCGCCGCCACCGAGATGACGAAGCGCGTGGAGCGCATCTGCAACAAGGTGCTGGCTGACCGGGGTCTGACGAATGCCCTGACCTGGGCGGGCACGTTCCACGGCATCGGCGCCCGGTTGCTGCGCGATTATGCCGAGCAGATGGGGATCGATCCCGCCTTCACGATCCACGATCGGGTGGATGCCGCCGATCTCATGAGCCTGGTCCGGCACGAGCTCGGATTTTCCAAGACCCAGTCCCGTTTTCCCGCCAAGGGCACCTGCCTTGCCATTTATTCCCGCGCTGTGAATTCCACCCGGCCTCTGGCGGAAGTTCTGGCCCGGGCCTTTCCGTGGTGCGTCGGCTGGCATGACGAGCTGAAGCAGCTCTTCGGCGCCTATGTCGAGGCCAAGCAGGCGCAGAACGTGCTCGATTACGATGATCTTCTGCTTTATTGGGCGCAGCTCGTCACCGAGCCAGCGATCGCACGGGACATGGGCGCACGCTTCGACCATGTGATGGTGGACGAGTATCAGGACACGAACAGCCTGCAGGCGTCCGTCTTGCTCGGCCTCAAGCCGGATGGCTACGGGCTTACGGTGGTCGGCGACGACGCCCAGTCCATCTATGCCTTCCGTGCGGCGACGGTGCGCAACATCCTGGACTTTCCGGACCATTTCCGCCCGCGCGCAGAGGTGGTCACGCTGGAGCGAAACTATCGCTCCTGCCAGCCGATTCTCGAAGCCGCAAATGCCGTCATCGGTCTTGCCAGCGAGCGTTTCACCAAGAACCTCTGGACAGATCGCGCTTCCGCCGAGAAGCCGGAACTGGTGAGCGTGCGCGACGAGATGGAGCAGGCACGCTTCATCGCCGACCGCGTTCTGGAAAACCGGGAAGTGGGCACTGCCCTGAAGCAGCAGGCGGTGCTGTTCCGGACCTCCAGTCACGCCGGGCCGCTGGAGGTGGAGCTCACCCGTCGCAACATTCCGTTCGTGAAATTCGGCGGGCTGAAGTTCCTCGATGCGGCTCATGTGAAGGATCTGCTGGCGGTCCTGCGCTTTGCCCAGAACGGCCGCGACCGCATCGCCGGCTTCCGCCTCCTGCAACTGCTGCCCGGCCTCGGCCCGGCCTCTGCGCAGAAGATACTGGATCGGGTTGCTGATCTGCCGGATCCTATTGCCGCGCTGTCGGACGTGCAGGCCCCCGCAAAGGTGGGCGATGCGTGGAGCCAGCTGGTCGCGATGCTTCAGGGGATTTCCCAGGCGACCTGGCCCGCGCAGATCGAACTGGCGCGGCTCTGGTACGAGCCGCATCTTGAGCGCATCCACGAGGATGCCGGCCTGCGGGCGGCGGATCTGACGCAACTGGAGCAGATCGCGGCGGGATATGGCTCACGCGAGAGGTTTCTGACGGAGCTGACGCTCGATCCGCCGGATGCCACAAGCGATCAGGCGGGTGTGCCGCTGTTGGATGAGGACTATCTCATCCTCTCCACCATCCATTCGGCGAAGGGGCAGGAGTGGAAGTCCGTCTTCGTCATGAACGTGGTCGATGGCTGCATTCCAAGCGATCTCGGTGCAGGCCAGACCGAGGAACTGGAGGAAGAGCGACGCCTGCTCTATGTGGCCATGACCCGGGCGAGGGATGCCCTGCATCTCGTCACACCGCAGCGCTTTTTCGTCCACGGCCAGCCTGTCAAAGGGGACCGGCACGTCTATGCCGCGCGAACGCGCTTCATCCCGAAGTCCGTTCTTCCGCACTTTGATCATGTGTCGTGGCCAAAGGCCGGTCCCGAGGATGTCAGGACCGGCGCCGTCCGGAATGTCAGGATCGATGTGGGCGCGCGTCTGCGAAGCATGTGGCAGTAGCGGCGGAAGACCCCGCATTCCTGTGCAGGGCATGGGATGTATTTCGCATCGGGTGAACCGCTGAAGTGTCCTCCTGGTGCGCCCAAGCCAATCCTAGGGAGTGGGCGCAATGCGCCCGATGGTGGCCGTGCTGACACCCATGACCCTGGCGATGTGCCGCACGCTTTCGCCTTCGGCACGAAGTTTGGCAACATAAGCTCGCTGATCGGCCGTCAGCACGCTCTTGCGGCCGAACTTGACTCCTCGCGCCTTGGCGCGAATGCGTCCTTCGCCTGTGCGGGTCTTGATCAGTTCGCGCTCGAACTCAGCCAGGCCGCCGAGCACCGTCAGCATGAGACGGCCGTGCGGCGTGGTCGTATCCGCCCAAGCATCCGAGAGGGAGCGAAACGCCGCCTTCCGTTCGCTGACTTCGGCAAGCACGTTGAGCAGATCTCGCGTGGACCGTGCGAGGCGATCGAGCCGCGCGACAACGAGCACATCGCCGGCTGAGAGCGAGGCGATGCAGCGGCGCAACTCGCGCCTGTCGGTCTTGGCGCCGCTGGCCGTCTCAGCAAAGACTTTCTTGCAGCCTGAGGTCTTGAGGTGCTCGATCTGGCTGTCTAGCGTCTGTCCGTCAGTAGATACGCGCGCATAGCCGATGATCATGCGTGCATTATGAGACTATAATTCGAGACATGCAAGTCATTGATTTTGTGCAGGCCGTCGCGCGTCTCAAATGTTTTGATTTTTGAGTCGCAGTGTCTTTGGATCGAGGCGATTAATCGTGTCGATTCCCGATGGACGCCGCAAGGTGCGCAGGCGCGCTGAGCAATCCACTCGCTTCCGCGGTCTGAAGCAGCGAAGATAGAACGCCATTGCTCGTGCTCGTGAACTCCGCCATGGCCTGTATCAGGTTTCCAAGATGTGCCGAGACGTGATCGGCCTCGGTTTTGATCAGGCTGTCGAGCGAAGTTTGGGCGTCGTCGAACTTCCGCGTGACGAGATCTCCGACAACCGCTTTTACCCCATCGACGAATTCCGACGCATTGCCTGACGGCAGGTGCGCGTCGATAGTGCTAAGGAACTTGTCCCAGGCGCTGGTCAAGGCCGCCTCAGTCTTTTCGGGAAGCGCATCGAGTAGCTTAGCGATGCGCTTCTCTTCTGCGTTGACGATGGCTTCGAGCGTCTTCACGTGGGCGGATGAGGTATCGGTAGTGCTCATTTTATGTCTCAATCTTTGATCTGCCGTGGATCGTCCCGATCAAGCCCGGCGGCTCCGTTGAGCCGCCGGGCTTGGCGAGGGTTATGCGTGCCAGGCGCTTCCCTGGGCGGCGATGACTGCGGCGTCGGTGATGGTGGCACTTTCGGGCGCGGTCGGATCGAAGGCAGAGCCGTAGGCCGAGTTGTAGTTGTCCGAGAACGTGGCCATGGCCTGGACCAGGCTGTTCACTTGCTGGGCCGAGGTCAGCTGTAGCCCGTCCTGCGCAGCAATCTTCGACAGTTGCTCCCAGCTCGTGGTGGACGTGTCTTTGTACCAGTCCTTGATGGTTACTTGCTCCGAGGTTCCGAGCACGTCGATGACGAGGTCGTTGCCCTGCTGGATGAACCAGAGGTCGTCATGGTCGACGGCGATGTCGAGCTCGCCTGAAGGCCCCGTGTTCGACGACAGGCCGTTGATGATGATTTCGCTCTGCTGTGCAGCGGAGAAGATATAGGTATCGGTTCCGCCCCCTCCGGTGAGCGTGTCGGTGCCGCCGCCGCCGGTGAGCACGTTGTTTGAGGTGTTTCCCGTCAGTGTATCATCAGCCTGGCTGCCGACGAGATTCTCGAAGTTCTTCACCTTGTCTCCGACGGAATCGCTGCCGGTGGCACCTGAAGCTGTGGTTTGCGCACCGGCGGCTCCGAGGGTGATGCTGACCGCTAGTGTCGACGCCGCGTAGCTGAGAGTGTCGATGCCGGCGCCGCCATCCATGGTGTCTCCATCGGCCCCGCCAATGATAAGATCATCGCCGACCCCGCCCGAGATCGTGTCGGCGCCGGCACCTCCGGTGAGGACGTTATTGAGGCTATTGCCGGTGATGGTGTCGGCCTTGGTGCCCCCGATGACGTTCTCGAAGTTGACGAACTTGTCCCCATAGTCGTCGGTCGTGGAGAGGATGCTGGAGGACGTAGCCTGCACCCCGGCTTCACCCAGCGCCACCTTGATCGCAGTGGTGGAGCCTTCGTAGCTGAGGGTGTCGATGCCCGCGCCGCCATCCATGGTGTCGGCTCCCGCGCCACCGATGATCGTGTCGTTCCCGCCACCGCCGTTGAGGGTGTCTGCCCCGGCGCCGCCGCTCAGCACGTTGTCGAGGCTGTTGCCGGTGAAGGTGTCGGCCTTGGTGCCGCCGATGATGTTCTCGAAGTTCGTGAACTTGTCCCCATAATCGTCGGCGGTGGTGACTGTGTCGGTGGACGTTGCCTGGATGCCGGCCTCACCCAGAGCCACCTTTATGGCAGTGGTCGAGCCATCGTAGCTCAGGGTGTCGATGCCGGCCCCGCCATCCATGGTGTCGGCACCCGCGCCGCCGATGATCACATCGTCACCGTCGCCGCCGTTGAGGGTGTCTGCGCCTGCGGCGCCGTTGAGGGTATTCGCGCTGGCATTGCCGGTCAGGGTGTCGTTCCCGGACCCACCGACGACCACCTCGATGTTGCTGAGCTGGTCGCCGGCGGCTTCTCCTCCCGTTGCAACGCCGGTCAGGAGGTTGACCGTCACGCCGGCGCTGTCGGTGGTGTAGGAGGCCGTATCGCTCCCAGCGCCGCCATCGAGGATATCGGCGCCGGTGCCACCCACGAGGATGTCGTCCCCGTCATTGCCCTTGAGGGTGTCGGCCGCATCGTCGCCGTACAGTGTGTCGGCGTCGTTGCCGCCTTGGATGTAGTCAGCGCCGGTGCCGCCGTGGATGGTGTCGGCGCCGTCGCCCCCGATGAGGATGTCGTCGAGCGCCCCCCCGGTGATGGTGTCGTTGCCTGCGCCGCCGTCGATATAGCCGTTGGCGGCCGAGTTGCCGGTGATGGTGTCGTTGCCGGCGTTGGCGATAAGAGCTTCCAGATTGCCGGTTGCCATGTTGATGGTGGCGTTTGTCGTGTTGGTAAGAATGCCGGTGTCGTAGCCGGCGCCCCCATCGATGGCCTGGGGTACCCCGCCTACGGTCCCTAACCCTAGATAATCCCCCCGGTAAAGCCGCCGGCCCTGCCGTAGCTGCTCTGGTCAAAGAAGATCGTGTCGTCACCGAGGCCACCCAACAGGGTATCCGTGTTGCCCAAGCCGCCATCGATCACGTCGGCTCCATCTCCGCCCTGAAGGTAATCGACGCCGTGTCCAGACTGCGAGCCCGAGATATACACCGGTGTGCTTCCGAATGCGGTTACCCAATTTCCGACAGCACTATCGGTGCCGATGTATCCGGTTACGGTGTAGCCGGGCTGGCTATCGGTTTTTGGTTGGCTGAGGAGCTGGAGGCTCGGCAGCCATGGCATTTGGGTCGTTGCCGGGCTGTTGACTGCAACTGCAACATGATTGCGGTTGGCGCCGCCGATCGTGTATTGGCTCTGGGAGCCATTAAGAAGAATGTGGGTCGCTGCGAGTACTGGTGTCCGGGTATTTCCGTTATTGCCAAGCAGGGTCACCACGGTTTGCGCTTTCGCAGGTATACTGTCTGCTTCGTAATAGACATTCTGCTGCCCACTCGACGTGATGTAAGAAAAACCGTAAGGATCTGGTTGCGAAATCTTTACAGAATAAGTATTTTGTACGAGCAGTCCGCGCGTATAGGATACATTCGCCTGCGTGCGGATGATCTGATCGTTGCTTCCGACCGTGGTCACGTTGGCATCGGTCGCAGCTATAATGGTGTCGTTGGATCCGTAGACCGTGACGGAGGCGCCTGAGGCAACAGTAAGGCTGCCGTTTTCGAGCCAGACCCGATTCGTTTCGCCCAAGACATAGGCGTTGGTTTCACCGTCATCCAGGGCGACCGAGTTACCGTCGCCATTGATAAAGGTCCGCTCGGAATTATTGATGTCGACCGTGGTCGTCTTGGACTCGCCGTTCGCGCTCACCTCGATGACGAAGCTGCCGGTCACCGTGTTGCCGTTGTAGTCGGTGTGGGTCGTCGTCGAGCTGCCGTCGATATGTATCACTGTCGTTTCAACGGCCTCATACTTCCCGTTGAGGTCGCTATCCTGCTGAACGGTCTTGGTCAGACCGTCGGCGCTGATCGTGGTGACGATCTTGTCCTTGTTGCTTCCATTGCTGTTGAGGTGATGCCCCGTGGTCGCCTGGCTGCCGTCAATATTAATCTGTGTCGTTTCCGTGTAGTCGTTGGTGCCGTTGCCGTCCGTATCGGAGACCGTAGACCGGCTGCGACCGTCGGTGCTCGTTGTAATGGTGGAGGAGTCGATGGGCGTCCCCGTGGCCGTCTTGTTGCTGACGACCGTCGTGGAACCGCCGTCAGCGGAAACTGTCGTCGCCTCGACGTGGTCGTAGTAGTTGTCGCCGTCGGTGTCTTTTTGCAGCGTGGTCGTGCGCCCATCGGCGCTGAGGGTCATGATACCCTGCTGGTGTACCGAACCGTCGACATTGGTGTCGATGATGGTCTCGGTCCGGCTGCCGTCGATGTTCTCAACGGTCACGTCGGAACGCGTCCGATCCGTGGTGCCGTTGCCGTCGAGGTCCCAGGTCACCGTCACGGTGAGGCCGTCGGCACTCACCGCCCGCGTCGCCCGGTCGAGCAAGAGGCCGGTCCGGCTGTAGTCGGAAGTGGTGGAGACGGAGCTGCCGTCGATTCCCTTCACGTTAACGACGGTCTGGTCGTCATGGCCGTCGCCGTCGGCATCGCGGGAGATGGACTGCGTGCGCCCGTCGGCGCTGATGGTGGTGATCTGGCGATCGATGAGGCCGCCGGCCGCTGTCGTGTTGCTCATCGTCTCTTGGCTGCTGCCGTCCGCATTCTGAAGCGTCGAGACCGTCCGTATGCGGTCGGTCTTGCCATCGCCATCGGTGTCCGTCGACGTGGTGGAGGTGAGCCCCGAGGCGCTCGTGACGGTGGTCGAGGAGGACAGGGCCACGAACGCCGTTTGCGCGGCGTTCAAGGTCTTCGCCTTGATGGTCTTGGTGCGGCTGCCATCGGCATTGACGACTGTGACGTCGCTGACCGACTGATCATTGGTCCCGTCGCCGTCCGTGTCCCACCACTTGGTCACGGAGAGCCCGTTGGCGCTTGCCGTCTCGGTGTATCGCGTCTTCAGGCCGCCGGCCGAGCCGAGATAGGAAACGACCTCGGTCGTCGAGCCGTTGGCGTTGAGCGTCGTCACGTCGGTCTGCGAGCCCTTGTTCGCGCCGTCTAGGGTCCAAGCCGTCGTCTTCGAGAGGCCGTTCGCGGTCGTGGTGATGGTTGTGGTGTCAGTGTGTGTTGCATTGGTGTTCTGAATGGTCTCGACCGTCGTGCCGTTTGTGTTCAGGACCGTGACGTCCGATCGCGTCTGGTAGGCGGTGCTGCTGCTGCCGGCGTACCACTGGATGGTGGTGGAGAGGCCGCTCGCGCTCTTCGTAAGCACGGCCTTGTCCTTCGTCGAACCGTCGGCGTTGAGATCCGTGGAGGTGGTTACGACATTGCCGTTGGCCTGGATGGCAATCACCGTGCTCTTGTCATTATGACCGTCGCCGTTGATGTCCTCCGTGACCGTGGTGGTGAGCTGGTCTGCGCTCACCGTCGTGGTCCGCTTCGATTTCAGCGGGCCGCTGATGGTGCCCGTAAAGTCGCTGAGGGTCTCGCTCTGGCTGCCGTCCGCCGCGAGCACCTTGACGTCGGTCTCGGTGAGATCGGTCGTACCGTCCCCGTTCGTGTCCCACGTCGTGGTGGTCGACAAACCGCTGGCGGATGTGGTGACCGCGGTCCTGTCTTTCACCGTGATTCCGTCGCCGGCCAGGTTGGTGACGGTCCGCGTCGTGCTCCCGTCTGTGGCCAGCACGGTGACGTCGGTCTGCTGGGCGTCGAATGTTCCGTCGCCATTGGCGTCCCACTGCGTGGTCTTTGAGAGTCCGTTGGCGGAGGTGGTCGTCACCGCCTTGTCCTTGTCCTTCAGCACGCCGTTCACGGTGCCGTTCACGGTGTAGTCGACGCTCGTCGTGACGGCGCTGCCGTCCTGCGCGATCTGAGACGCTATGCTTTGGTCAGTATGGCCATCGCCGTCAATATCTCGGAGAATGGAGACATTGCCATGGTTGCTCGTCGTCGTGAGCTCCTGTGCGATGAGCGCCCCGTTGCTGCTGAGATCGCTGATGGTGCGGCTGGTCGAGCCGTCGGCGTTGTGGACAGTGACATCAAAGCGCTTGGCGTCATAGTTCCCGTCGCCGTTCACATCCACCTGGGTGGTGATGGAAAGGCCGTTGCCGCTGGTGGTGAGCGCACTCTTGCCCTTCAGGATGGTGCCGGCTCCGTTGAAGTTCGAAACCGTCTTGGTCGTTGACCCGTCAGAGTTGACGACTGTGACATCCATGACCACCGCATCGAAGGAGCCATTGCCGTCGCGGTTCACTTGCGTCTTCGTCGTCCGTCCGTTGCCCGAGGTGGTGACAACGGTCTGGTCCTTGATCGTGTTGCCGTCGCCGGCGAGGACAGTGATGGTCCGCGTTGTGCTGCCGTCTGCGTTCAGCGTCGTGATGTCGGTTTTCTGGGCATCGAAAAGTGCATCGCCGTTGATGTTCCATTTCGTCGTCGTCGAGAGTCCATCGGCGGTAGTGCTGACGACCGTTTGGTCCTTCAGGGACCCAAGGACACCTGCCGGCTGATCGAAGTTGTAGTTCGATACAGTGGTCACCGTCTTGCCATCGGCCTGGACCTCGACCTTGGAAATCCGGTCGTCATGGCCATCGCCGTTAAGGTCGTCGGTCTCGGTAGTCACGAGGTGGTTGGCGCTCACCGTCGTCGTCGCCTTGGCCCGGAGCGTGCCGTCGGTATTGAAGTCGCTCACCGTCTCCGTCTGGCTGCCGTCGCCTCCGAGCACCGCAACGTCCGTTTCGCTGCGATCGAAGGAGCCGTTGCCGTCGATGTCCCATTGGGTGGTGGTGGACAGGCCGCCGGCGAGAGTGGTCACCACGGTCTTGTCCCGCAGCGAGCCGTTGGCGTTTGTCTCTGTGAAGGTGGTGGTTACGCTGCCGTCGCCATTGGTGACGGTGCCCGTCGTCTGGGTGAGGTCGACGGCGCCGTTGGCGTGCAGCGAAGTGGTGACGGTCGAGGTCTTGCCGTCAGCGCTCGTGGTGGTGACCGTACGCCCCGCGAGCGTCCCGTCAGCGTTGGTCACCGAGAGGGTGTCGACCTTGCTGCCGCCGCCGTTGACGACAATGGTCTCGGTGC
The DNA here is from genome assembly GCF_016807805.1 of Xanthobacter dioxanivorans. Classification (NCBI taxonomy): domain Bacteria; kingdom Pseudomonadati; phylum Pseudomonadota; class Alphaproteobacteria; order Hyphomicrobiales; family Xanthobacteraceae; genus Xanthobacter; species Xanthobacter dioxanivorans. The sequence goes on from NZ_CP063362.1 coordinate 2,287,701, forward strand.
TGTCAACATGGCCGTCGCCGTTTGCATCGGTGTAGATGGTGCGCGTGCGCCCGTCCGCGCTCCAGATTTCTTGGGCCCAATACATCTGCGTTCCGTTGATGACGACGGTTCGCGCGGTCGAACCATCTGCATTCAAGGTCGTAGTATCTGTGTTGTAGAGCTCATAGATGCCATCGCCGTCCGTATCCGTCTGGACGATCTTCGCGAGACCATCCGCACTAAGGTCGGTGATAGTGGAGCTGATGACCGGATTGGTGGCGGTGTGGGCGGCATCGCCGACCGTCAGGTTGTCGAAAGTCGCGGAGCTGCCATTGGCGTTGACGACCATGTATGTGGCACGGGTAACGTCAATGGATCCGTTGCCGTCGAGGTCGCTCTCGGTGGTCTTGGTGCGCCCGTCGGCGCTGGTCGTGACGATGTCTCGACTGACAAGCGTGTGCGGTGCGGCTTGCCCCGCGACGGCGTCTTGTCCCGCATAATTGAGGACCGTCTCAACCCGGCTGCCGTTCGCCTGAACGATTGTAGTATCGGTCTGGGTCGCGACCAGCGTGCCGCTGCTGCTGCCCAAGTATTGCTTCACCGTTTTCGACAGTCCGTCCGCCGTAGTCGTCACCACGCCCGAGTCAATGGCTGTCCCGTTGGGGGCGAGATCGGTCAGGGTGACGGTGGTGCCGCTGGCGTTGGTCACTCGGCTTTCGGTCTGGTCGGCGATGCCGTTGCCGTCGAGGTCATAGGTGATGGTGATCGTCTTGCCGTCGGCGCTGCGGACCGTGCTCGTGCGATCGACCAGGGCGCCGACCACATTGGTGTCGGAAACGGTGGTGGTGCGGCTGCCGTCGGCATTGACGACGATGGCCTGGGTCTGGGTCGTGTCGATGATGCCGTCGCCGTCCAGGTCCTGCTTCAGGGTGCGGGTCAGGCCGTTGGCGCTGGTGGTGCTCACCGTCTCCTTGGCGAGGCTTCCGTCGGCATCGTAGGCCTTCACGTCGATGGAAGTGGAGCCGTCGCCGTTGACGGTGGTGGTGCGCTGGACGAGGTAGCCATCGTTGTCATAGGCCAGCATAACGTCGGCGGCGGTGCCGGTCGACCCATCGGACTTGGTGAAGGTGGTGGAGCCGAGGATCTGGGATCCGTCGGCAAGAACAGCCTGGGTGTTGTCGGGCTTCAAGTTTATGGAGGTGATGCCGAGCTGGGCGAGGGTCTTGAGCGTGGTGGTACCGTCGGTGTTGGTGACCAGCACCTTGAAGCTCGCCCATTGGGCATCGCCCGAGTCCAGCTTGCCGTTGTGGTTGGTGTCGAACACGTCCGCCAGCGCCTGCATGTCGCTGGTGGCGGTCGGGTCCCAGGAGGTGAACTGGAACGCCCGCGGGGAATCGACATCCCCGGTGCCGGTATAGTCGTAGACGAGGACGCCATCACCGGCCCCCGCCCAGGCGGTGCGGTGCTCGGTCCCGTCGCCATTGGCGTCCATGTAGGTGTTGGACGAGGTGCGCTCGGTGATGCTGATGCCGTCGCCGTTCAGGTCGAGAAGGACGGGGAACGAGAAACTAACGCCGGCGCTATAGTAGCCGACAGACGAATCAAAGTAGCCGTTGTAACTATATCCAGAATAACTATTCTGTGAATAATAATAATTCGATGTATAATATGAATTTGAGCTGAAAACATAGTCTGAATTTATATATATACTTGAAGAATATGACTCAAATGAATATAATTCAGATGAATAATCTATGTTATTATAATAATATATATCATTTATCCCGAAATTCATGTTGTCTGACGAAATATAGGAGGTGGACTGATCGGCGTCAGAGTATGTGGAATCTTGCGCGCTAGCAGCTTCTGCGCCAATCACAGCGCCGCCGATCATTCCCAATACAGCAGTCACCGCCCCGGACTCCAGAGCTGCGCTGCCCATTGCAGCCGCTCCGACAGCTAATTCAGGTGCAAACGCAACAGCGGCGACCGCGCCAACACCGATCAAGGCCCATTGCTGCCAAGAGACACTCGACAATACGGCGCTGATCGACCAGCTATCTGCGGCAGAATCAGAGCTAAGTATTGTTGGCTGAGACGGTGCTTCGTCGTACGTTTCGCGAAACCCTCCCAAGGCCTGGATCGGGAGGCTTTCCTGCGGAAAATCTAATCCCGTAGGTAGGGTGATCAGAATGCTCGTAGGAAGGACTTCCGAGGAGTATCCACCGCCAATCGCGCCAGAATACGAAAACGCCCCATCAATACCATGGTATTGTTCAGCCCATCCAGATAATGAACTGTCAATTTGTGTCATAAAATTTGAATTATAATCATTTTTCGCGTTATCTCGAATCTCAGAGGCTGCCGCGTCAAAATCGATAGCTGAATGGTAGTCGGCCAAGCTGCCAGAAAAGCCCCAACGAGAAAGAATGGCATCTTGAGGCGACAGAGGAGTGAATCTCCCCCCAGCTTGAGCTTGAAGTATAGATATTGGATTTCCGCTTTTATCCATTATACGTCCAAATGAATCAAAATTTGGAGAAACACCGTATCGCAGAAAATCCTGATATGACTGAGCCAAACCCTTTACGTCATTTCCGGCAAGCGTTTTTGCCTCGAAAAGATCCATTCCCATTGACATGTACAAATTTGTTTGGTGTGTAAAAATTTCATTAATATCTATTCGGTTCGCCAGTTCAATTTGAGTTTGGCGATTCTGATAGTGGCTGCCTAAATGCAATGCGAGATTGAGGCCATCCGCAACAGTTCGGTCGCTCGGAAGTAAAATGCCATTTCCAGAAAAGAAATTACTTGTGTTGAGAATATTGTTTTCAAATAGAAATGATAGAACTTCGACTTTCTGAATCGTGCTTTTCATAATTATATGGTGGGCCTGCATAATCCCGAACGGATCGCGGGGGCGATTGCTGAAGTCAAGGTTGCCCATGATGCACCCCTATATTTAGATGGTCGGCTCAGGTCAGAGGATTTTTACGCTACGAATGTTCAGAGGGCTAAGTCCTGCCTGCCTCACGCGCGCGATTAGGGCTTCCGAGAAAAACAGCTCGTTTACGTCATCGATTGTCCCATGCCAAATATTTGATTGAGGGATCATATTTTTATGGAATGTAAGTTTGAATGGATTTCCTATTTTAACTGTTCGAAGAATTGATGTCGATCCATCTATAGTGTTATCTAATTTAGTATCTCTGATTGTTATATTTGATCTATCAAAAAACAACGCCCTTGCGGTTATCACGATATTCATAATGTAATATGATTTGTTAATAGATTTTCCATTTTGATCAATTACATTTTTAATCCTAATAAACTGATGTTTATCTGGATCAAGAGAATTAACAATTTCTACAAAATCACCGGAAACTAGCTTAAATCCACCCCACGGGCCAATCCCAAAATCGGGAAGCGGTCGCGCCGCGCGTTTTGTCGTGATTGTCGAGGGCGCTGACGCTGCCAGTTCGTCAGGAGCCCAGATGCGAAACTGGAGGCATCCGTCTAACGTCATTCCACGCCAGAGCCGGCCATTGACTTCCAAATCGCGTTTAATCTGCTCACCACCACCGCTAAAATTCGGGGCAATATATTGCTCCTCGTTGAAAGGAAGCTGGACGAGGTACGCTGATTCCATTTTCCCATCCTTTCCAGCTAAACATGAGGGACACGTGGCAGCGGTGCGCCTCACCTCTCCCTCCCCGCATCATGCCTGTATCGGAGCAGCGGCGACAGCAGATACTCGATGATCCGCCTTTGCCCGGTCCGGATCTCCGCCGTCACCGCCATCCCCGGCTCGATCGCCTTGAAGCCTTGCTCGGTATCCATCCCGCCCTCGCGCACCGATATGCGCGCCACATAGGCCGGCTGGCGGGCCTGGCGCTCGGCCTCGTCCGCCGGCGCGTCCGCCTCCTTGGCCCGGTCGAGCTTTGTGTCCGACATCACCGCATCCCGGCTCACGCTGTCCACCGTCCCGTGCAGAAGCCCGTAGCGGGTGAAGGTGAAGGCCTCCACCTTCACCTCCGCCGCCTGGCCCGGCTGCACGAAGCCCACGTCCCGGTTGGCGAGGTTCGCCTCGATCTCAAGCCGGCTGTCCTTCGGTACGATCATCAGCACTTGCTGCGCCGGTGTCACCACCCCGCCGATGGTGTGGATGGAAAGCTGCTGCACGGTGCCGTCCACCGGAGCGGTCAGCGTCTGCCAGGCGCGCCGCTGCGTCGCCTTCACCGCTTCCTGCTCGTGCTCGGAGGCCGCGACCTGCACCTTGGCCAGCTCGGCGAACAGGGACTTGCGATACTCGGACTCCACCTCCGCCTTCTGGCGGTCCAGGGCGCCCAGAGCCGCCGTCACCTCTTCCTCCTTGTGCCCGTCGACGATCAACTGCTGCTCCTGCTCCACCAGAAGCTGCTGCGCCTGGAGATAGAGGACCTTGGTGCCGAAGCCCTTCTTCATCAAGCTTTCGCGGATCTCGAACTGGCCGCGCAGCATGGGCAGCGTCGCCTCGCCCTTGGCGAGAGTGGCCTGCACCGAGCGGCGCTCTGCCTGCTTCTGGGCGATCTGGCCCTCGATGGCGGCAAGCTTGGCCACGTGCTCCGCCCGCTGCTCCTCCATCTGCCGCCGCTCGGTGGCGACAAGGCCCGCATCCACCCCGGTCGGGGCGAGGAAGGTGGAGGTGTCGTCCAGCAGCAGAGCGGTGATGCGCGCCATGTCGAGCCGGTCCTGCGCCAGCGTGCGCAGCAGCCGCTTTTCGTCCGCCTCGCTGGCCGTGGGGTCGATCTCGATGAGCACGTCGCCGGCCTTCACCGCCATGCCGTCCTTCACATGGATTGCGCGAACGACGCCGGTCTCGAACGGCTGGATCACCTTGGTGCGGCCCGTGGGCACGAAGCGGCCCGAGGCCGTGGCGATGATGTCGATGGTGCCGAACCAGCTCCAGGCCAAGGCCAGGAGGAAGAAGGCGATGATGCTCCCGGCGATCGCCCGGCCTACCGGGGACGGCGGCGTCTCCACGATCTCCAGCGCCGCCGGCAGGAACTCCAGCTCGGCCCGCCGGCGCTTCGAGCCGGCAATGTGCAGCGGGATGATGCGCGCGTCAGCCGACATCGAGCACCCCCGCCTGCAGCTGGTGGAGGCTGGCATAGCGCCCGCCGGATGAGATCAGCTGGTCATGGCTGCCGTCCTCCACCAGCCGCCCGCGCTCCAGCGTCAGGATGCGGTCGGCCCGGCGCACGGTGGACAGGCGATGGGCGATGATGATGACGGTGCGCCCCTTGGCGATGCGCTCCATGTTCTGCTGCACCGCCCGCTCGCTCTCATAGTCGAGGGCGCTGGTGGCTTCGTCGAAGATGAGGATGCGCGGATTGGTCACCAAGGCTCGGGCAATGGCGATGCGCTGGCGCTGTCCGCCGGACAGGCCGTTGCCCCGTTCGCCCACCACCGTGTCGTAGCCCTGGGGCAGCTCCAGGATGAAGTCGTGTGCCCCAGCCAGTTGCGCCGCGGCGACCACCCGTTCCATGGACATGGCCGGATCGGTCAGCGCGATGTTCTCCCGCACCGAGCGATTGAACAGCACGTTCTCCTGCAGGACCACGCCGATCTGCCGCCGGAGCCAGGCCACATCCACCATGGCGAGGTCGACGCCGTCGATCAGCACCCGTCCGGCCTCCGGGACGTAGAGACGCTGGACCAGCTTGGTCACAGTCGACTTCCCCGAGCCGGAGGGGCCGACGATGCCCACCACCTGCCCGGCCGGAAGGTCGAAGCTCAGGTCATGCAGGACCACGGGGCCGCCCACGCGATAGCGGAACACCACGTGGTCGAAGCGGATGGCGCCGCGCAGCATCGGAAGCGAGGCCCGGCCTGGCGTATAGGCGGGCTCGGGCGTGGTGTTGAGGATGTCGCCGAGGCGGTCGATGGAGATGCGAGCCTGATGAAAATCCTGCCACACCTGGGCCAGCCGCAGCACCGGTTGCGACACTCGCGAGGCCAGCATGTTGAAGGCCACCAGCTCGCCCACCGTGAGCGTCCCGTCGATGACGAGGCGCGCACCGAGATAGAGGGTCGCCGCCGTCACTACCTTGCTGACCAGCTGGACCCCCTGGCTTGCCCAGTTGCCGAGGCTGAGCACCTCGAAGCTGGAGGCGACATAGGCCGCGAGCTGCTCTTCCCAGCGCCGTTGCATCTGCGGCTCCACCGCCATGGCCTTCAGCGTCTCAACGCCGGTGACGCTCTCCACCAGGAAGGCCTGGTTCTCCGCCCCCTTGTTGAACTTGTCCTCGAGCTTGCGCCGAAACAGCGGCGTCACCCCGGCCGAGATGGCGATGTAGAAGGGGAAGGAGGCGAGCACCACCCATGTCAGCAGGGGTGAATACATGAACATGACGGCGATGAAGACGAGGGCGAAGACGAGGTCGACCACGAGGGTCAGCGCCGATCCGGTGAGAAAGCTGCGGATGTTTTCCAGCTCCCGCACCCGGGCGACGGAATCCCCCGCCCGGCGCGCCTCGAAATAGGCGATGGGCAGCCCGAGCAGGTGCTTGTAGAGCCGCGCGCCCAGCTCCACGTCGATGCGGTTGGTGGTGTGCGCGAACACATGGGTGCGCAGCGCGCCGAGGAGAGACTCGAACACCGACACCGTGACCAGGCCGAGCACCAGCACGTCGAGGGTGGTGAGCCCGCGATGGACCAGCACCTTGTCGATGATCACCTGGAAGAACAACGGCGTGATGAGCGCCAGCACCTGCAGGAACAAGGAGGCCGCCAGCACCTCGCCGAGCAGGCTGCGATACTTGTGCATGGCGCGCACGAACCAGGCGATGTCGAAGGTGCGCGAGAGGTCCGCGAACCGCGCCCGCCGCGCCATCAGCAGCAGGCGGCCGGTCCACTCCTTCTCGAACGCCGCCCGGTCCACCTGCGCCGGCCGACCCGACACCGGATCCTGGATGAGCGCCTTGTCCGCGATGATCTTGCCGATCACCACGAAGGTGCCGTCGGCCTGCTCGGCGATGGCGGGAAGAGGAGCTTTTGCGAGCTTCGGCCAGGAGGAGGCAACGATGCGGGACTTCAATCCGAACGCGCGGGCCGCCCGAAGCATCTCGACCGGGCCGACGCTGGCGACGCTCAATTGGTGCCTCAGCTGCCCGACTTCCACGGCGACCCCGTGAAAGCGCAACATCAGTACCAGCGCGGACAAGCCGGAATCCGGTCGTCCGCCCGTTTCCGAGCCACCCAGCATGTATGATTGCCCTGACGCAATTACCATCAGAGGTAGCAGGGCGATGGCCCCGCGCAAGTTAAATTTTTCGCCGAGCTTTGTTCCCTAGCGTCATGTGTGGCCGAAATGTCGAGAGGATCAATTGACGTAAAGTCAATCGTCAATTTGTCATATCGCGGCAGGGCTCCATGCAAGCGCATCGCAGCATGAGATGGACAACTGTCTGCACGCTGGCGGATGCCCCTTACTCATCTTTGAACCAGGAATGATTGCGGCTCTCAAGTGATGTCATCTTCATCGCTCGAGGCGACGTGCGATGATTTTTCGACCATTCGACACGAGAGAATGGAAAATATTCGAAGAAATACACCATTATCGTGTACATATTGACTTTTCATAAAATATATGATATAATTAAACTGCCGCAAGCGCGTGGCACTGAATTCGGAGATCACCAAATGCCAAGCAATTCTATTCCCACTACACTCATTCTCTTCTCCAAGAACTGGGCTGGCAAGGCTCAGGCCGGTCGCTTCTCTTCAGCGGATGCCGAACGCGCCACGGCCGCCGCTTTCAAGAACGGCGCCTCCGTCGTGACCTTCACGGAATGCGACGACGCTGATCTCATCGCCGCCATCCCCGCCGGGCGGTTCGGCGAGAACGATCGCCCGCTGCTCACCAGCGTCCGCCAGGACATCTTCAAGCGCCTGGTCACCATCACCGAAACACAGGGCAAGGCGACGACGCCTGCCCAGTCGCAGGAGAAGGCCGCTGAGGCCGATGCCGAGAAAAATGAGCCTACGGCGCCTACGCGCAAGAAGGCCGCTGCCATGCTCGCTACAGTGACGGACAAGGCAACCGGCGAAACGCTGATCAGCGTCGTCGTCAAGGAAGGCGCCAAGCATTGGCCCGGCCTCAAGAAGGGCGACATCGTGCTGGCCACCGACTTCAGCGACGGCGAGTACAATGGCTGGTGGGAGGCGGTGGTGAAGGCCCGCAGCGACAGCCACGTCACCCTCGAATGGCGCGACTACAAGGACATGCCCACCTTCACCCGGCCGATCACGCAGGTCGCGCCCATCCACCCGGAGTGCAAGGTGGCAGTCTGAAGGCCGATACACGGTGAGTACGAAGAATGGGGCAGCTCCGGCTGCCCCATTCTTTTTGTCTGCCCGGCTCACGTCAGCTGGCTCAAATGCCTGTCAGAATGGCTTGCGCCACGTCCGCATCAGCGAGCACCCCTGGGCGGACTTCACAGCTTCATCGTAGCCGCGATCCGTGGCCTTGCCGCGCTCGCTGAGCGCCTTGGGGAGGATGAGCAAGCTGTCTTCGGGCAAGCGCCGCCCTTGGGCCTTCAGGGCGTACTCCGTGGCCTTGCCGGGGGTCGTATCGAGCCTGACGCAGTGAATGCGTTGAAGGCGGGTATCAGGCACGAGACGAAAGGCATTGTCTTTCACCCACGTGGCCAGTTCGTACCTGAACCGGGACTCCATGGGCGCGAGCACGATCGCATGTTCATGCAGGCCATCGTTGAGAGAGGCATCGGCCAAAGACACCTTGTCTGTCTTGAACACCGGCAGATCGGGCGCGGCGAGCATCAAGGGCAGGTACCGGCGCTGGGAGGGCTTGTCGGGATGATGCGCAAAGCGGTGAGCCAACCGCCAATAGACCTTCTCGATATCCCCATGCATGAGATCGATCTTGCCCGCCTGGGTCGTGGCTGAGAGGCTCTTGAACATGAAAGTGAACAGGTAGCCGGTGCAGCCGTCGGCGATATGGTCTTCGACCCATTGGCCGTAGCTGCTGACGAGGTTGTTGACGCGACCCCATCGCGAGCGTGAGGGACCAGAGAACGTTTTCTTCATCGAACACACCAGAAATATGACGATGATACATGTTTACAGAATCTGCCAATGCAACTGCATAGTCAGATTAATTAAACAACAATCATGAAATATTATCAGGAATAGTATCTGTATAAATACATATGCATAATTGATCAAATTATCGTTTATTCTACGCATGATTGATAGTTATATCGAGACATGCAACATCATTGAAAATACAACTGAAAGCCTTAATCAGAATCATTTTTGATCGTGTCTCAGTTCTATTTTCTGATTCAGGGTTCACTCATTCAAGCCCTGTGATGCAGATCTGAATCATCCATCTCGCATTCAGACATGACTTGCCATATGCGGAGCGTGATACGGCCCACATGGAAGCTGTCGAAGGCGATCCGATCCACGTCGAAAACCCAATCGTCGATCGATATGCGCTGATGTTCTGATGATTTACAGAATTGCGATTTGCACCCTCATGGCGTGCTCTCTGAAAATTAAAGCGCGGCCCGCCGCACCACGATCGCGTTTACAAACGAAAAAGGCCCCGCGCTGCGCGCGCGAGGCCAAAATGTGAGGCACATGTGAGCCACCGCCTCAGGCGGCATCCGGTTCCTTCTTCGGCGTATTCCTGGCAGGTCCCGCAATTCGCGCGATATCGAACACCACATAATGGCGCCGGGGTGGATGCAGGCCTTTCACGCGGATCTGGCGCACATAGCGGCCCGCCTCCTTGCCGGGCAGGAGATACCCGCGCGCCTTCAGGGAAGCCAACACACCATCCGCCTGCCACGCAGGCACGATGTCCGGCAGGCGGTCACGCAGGAGTGCCAGTCCCGACACACCCGAGATATCGCGACGTATGCCGAACATTGTCTTCCCGGTGGCCGGGCGCACCTTCATCCCTTCGGCCACCTTGGGGAACAGCTTGGGGTCGCCGGCGTGGGCGCGCAGCCAGGCCAGCATATCGTCGGCGGCGGAGCCGGCAGGTCGCACAATCTCCCAGGCCTGCCGATGCACCTTGCGGATTGCGGCTGCGGCCGCTTTCTTCGTCCACGGCGCGACCTTGTAGTGCGCGGCGAGCATCGCGGCCGCGTACACCGCCGCGAACTTGCGGGCGAAACGTTCGGCGAAAGGCGAGGGAGCCGTAACGGCCTTGGCCATGAACCGCTCCACATACTCCCGGGCACTCTGCTCGGCCTCTGGATCGGCAAGGAACCTCTTCATGAAGCGCCGGATGGGGCGGCCATAATTCTCGCAGATCGCCAGCTCCGCACGGCGGGCCAGTTCTGCCCGGCGCTCTCCGGACGGCTCCCGGTCGAAGATTCCACCCTCATCCCGAGCCGGCACGGGAATGCCGATCAGGCGGACCTGCTCGCCGTCGTTGCGCCGTCGGATCCCGGTGCCGTCGAGGGGCTCCTCTCCGGATGACAGCCCGAAAAGCAGGTACTGGATGTTGCGCAACTCGAAGTCGGAGACCGCCCGGTTGGATCTTTGGCGTCCTTGCCCGCCGGTCATCTTGTAGGCAAGGTTCTGAGCGTGCTGGAGGCGCTTGGCGGGCGTTCCCTCAATCCGACCCAGTTCGTCGAGGACGAGGAGCGAGTCGTTACTGCGGGCAGCCTGCTCTTCGAGGGCACGGTCGGTCAGGTCATGAGTGCGAAGGCACTCCCGTCCTGCCTTCTCGATGACGGACTGCGCCGCAGTCGAGGCCAGGCTCTTGCCGGTCGAGGACTCGCCGATGAAGTGGAACACTGCCCCCTCGTCCTGGCCGACCGGTCGCAGCAGGCACCCGGCGAATGCGACACTCACCGCGAAGGTGAGATAGCTGGAACTCGCACACGCCTCAGCCAGCCCTTCGCGCCATGCCTTGGTCCTGCCCTTCGCGCATTGCCGAGCTGGAACGGGGTGAGTGGGGACCAACCGGGGGCCATGGCCGACAGCGCCATCTGGGAACAGGTAGGCGCGGCCGTGCCATCCAAGGATGCTTGTCGAATGAACGATGTCGCAGCCCTCCGCGATCAGCGCCAGCCGCAGATCCCCGAGCCAATCCTCCGGCATGCGGGCGCCCTGCGCTGCGAGGGTTCGCTTAGCTCCGCGGGGGTCATCGATCTGGGATCGAGGAATAATCGCGGTCGAACGGCCACCACTAACGGTGTCGAAGTCGACCTTCACCGAGTAGAAATTGTCGTCGATGTTGTGATGGATCTCGATAGGCTGGACCCATTGCATCTTGTACGCGCGCGTCATGTTGGAATCCTGAGTTGATGGAGCCACCAATGGCTCACATGGCAGCAGACAAGGGCCTGCGCGCGCGCCGGAGCGCGCGTGCAGGGAGTTGGCGATAGGTTGAGGTTGTCGCGACTACTTCCGGGGCCTGCCGCATCCACGGAGACGTTCGGAGAGGCGAATGCGCGGCGCCCGAATGGACTTCTCGTCGAAGAGAGGGGCGGGCCCCGGTCGAAACCCGACGACCCGGAATCGCTCGGTGACCGCCTGGTCGAGGAGCCATGCGTCGTGCTCGGCCAGATGCCGACTGGGCAACGGCACGGTGCGCTGGCCGGCTCGCTCATCGTCACCGGCGTCCGAGACATGCATCCTCGACGTCCGCGCCAGGACTTGGCTGATCGCGTTCCCCAGGTGGCTGCGCTCCACCTCGACGATCTTGACCAGCCAGCCGGGCGTCATCCCCGCTTTCGGAGTCAGTGCCGCCTGGAGTGCGACCTTGTCGGGGCCGGTAATGACCGCCTGAAGGCGGGGCTGCCACCAGCGGTGACCGCCTTGGTCGTGCAGCGACGCATCCACTCCGATGACGCCCTTGACCGAGCCCTTAGGGAGACTCTTCAATCGCTTGAGGAACCACGCCAAGCCGCCAGCGACATCGCACGAATGAAGTTCTCCTGGCGGGAGACGCCATTTCTTCCGCACGACCGACACGAGGTAGATCGGGCTCGTTGAGGCCTTCAGGCGCGGGTGAAGCCGGACCGTCAGACGGGCACGCTCGATCCGCGACGCGTAATGGCACGCCGCGCAGCACGTCCGAGGGTCGTCGCAGGCCCAGCCCGGCCCGCAGAGCCAGAAGTCCTGGCTGTGCTTGCCCTCGATCCCGCGACGTTCAAAGCGATCGCCCATGGCGATGTTGCGATCGCGGATGTTGTCGAGGGTTTCGAAGCCATCGAGGCGGCACGGTTTGAGGCGCTTCCGAAGCTCCGCCTCAACGGCAACAAGGCGGGGGGCATAGAAATGCGAGCGCTTAGCGGTCATCGTGCACGCCCTTCTCAACGAGAGCGGCGATGTCAGACGCGCGCCACCGCGTCAGGCGTGGTCCGATCTTGACCGGCGCGGGATATCGTTGTCCCCGCCCCGCGTAGAGCGTGGCGCGAGAAATCCCGAGAATCTTCACCACCTGCTTCGCCGTAAGTAAGTGGCCGATGGGGTCCAAACTGTCCGAACTCATGGGTGCCCTCCTTTGGGAAGGGCACCCACTTAGACCAACTCAGCGGGGCTGAGACGCAACTTGGACCGTCAAAGCTCAAGCCCCTTTGAAGTTGCGGTATGCCGCCGACCCAGTCTCTGCTCCTTCCTTTTGATGCGCTTGAGCTCTTCCTCGACGCGCTCTCGTGCCTTCTCGATCCAGCTCCTGACGGTATTATCCGCCACCTCTAGACGGGCATCGGCAGCGAGGGCGGATGTAGCGGCCATGATCTTTTTAGTTGTCTCGTTCTTTCTGGATGTCGGATCATATCCATATGTTGCGTCTCGGCACATTGCGTAGAACATGATGAGCAGTTTTCCGATGTTCCGAGTTTCCACTTGACCCTTGAGTTTCCTGACCTCGCTTTCCAACGCCCTGACTTTCCGCCGGAGTATCTTGGGCGATTCTGGGGGATTCGGGCGGTAGGCCAGATAGCTCTGTCTCATCGCTTCCGGAACTGGGATTTTGCATGCATCGCAGTACTTGAATATCGCGTCTTGGCTTATGAAAGTGTCCGTGTGGTCGTACTGAAAAAACAGCCGCCTGAGATCTTTGTACTCAGTGCTTTGCTTTACGCTTGCAAACCTCTTCGCCCTCGGGTCACAGCCCACGACTAACGCTGCGGCCTGCCAGTAAGTCAGAAACTCAGCCTTACCCCAATACCCCCAATCCGGCGCGTCTTCGCTAACCGCTCCATCAACAGTCATGACATACTCCATGCTTAAGGTGTTCTGCGACTTTCCGGGCGCAGGTCCGGCCGACCATCTGCAGGGCGGACGCTAGCCTTCGTTCCGGAACCATCCGAAACGTTGCAGATGACGAACTGCTGGGAGAAGCTGTCTTGCGGATTCCCCGTAGATCAGCTCCGCATTAGGCCTTGACGATGATCTCGATCTGCTCCGGCTTCACGCCGAGTGTGCGAGCAAGGGCTTCCTTGGCCTGAGGTATGGTCAGGGTGAGCGGGGACTCGGCAACGGACGCAGGCGTGGGAGCTTCGTCGTCGGCCTCACTCTCAGCCGTCTCATCCACATCGATAAGCTCATCAGTCGCGCCACTGGCCGCTCGCCCGAGGCTGATGGCGTTGTAATGCCACCTGAACCGGCTCTTGCTACCGCGGCGCCCGACCACAAATGTGCCGCAGCCCGCATCCTGCATCTGCCGGGCGCAATCGATCGCGACGGTGGTCGTCTCGCCCAGCAAATTGACCCAGCGCTCGATCGGGGTCTCTAGCGGGCTCCTCTTAAGGTCCGCCAGCCGATCGAAGATGGCCCGAGCCCATTCATTTTGGCTGTAAAGCTGACGAACGGCCTTCAAGACGTCCTTATGACCCGCCATCTGATCCCCCACACGGCGACGCCCGCCGTCTATGCGCTCTTACATATCGCGTTTGGGGCATCTTATCAACTCTTACATCACTTTAAAGGCGCTAAAAGTTTATAAAAATGGGCAAACTATGGGACCTGCATCCGTCCAATATCATTTTCTATATATAAATCAATTGCTTACGTAATAGGCCCTTGAAGTTGCCAATCTAAGCCCTCTGACCCTTCATCGCTCGGAATTCGTCCAGCAGGTCCGCCCACACCTGCAGGAGCACCACCCTTTCTGGCCAATAGGTCGCCCGGTTGTAGGCTCGGCGCACTTCATTGCTATCCAGATGGCCCAGCGCCGCCTCGATCACGTCGGGGGAGTGCCCCTTCTCGTTGAGGATCGAACTGGCCGCCGCCCGGAACCCGTGGGAGGTCATCTCGTCCTGGGTGAACCCCATGCGCCGCAGCGCCGAGTTCATGGCGTTCTCGCTGAGGAGCTTTTTGTTCGAGCGGATGGAGGGGAACACCAACTCGCTGCTGCCGGTCAGAGGCCGGATCTCATTCAGCACCGCAACAGCCTGCCGGGACAGCGGCACCATGTGGGCGCGGCGCATCTTCATGCGCTCGGCGGGGATGCTCCACACCGCCTTCTCAAAATCGATCTCGCTCCACCGCGCGCCACGCACCTCCCCGGGACGGGCGAAGGTGAGCGCCGTGAAAAGAAGCGCGGATCGGACGGTAGGCCAGCCAGTATATTCGTCGACAGCGCGTAGCAGCCCGCCGAGCGCCTTGGGATCGGTGAGTGCCGATATATGACGGACCTGCGGACGCTCCAACGCGTCTCTCAGAGCGAAGGTTGGATCATTTTCGGCCCTCAAGGTCGCGATAGCGAATCGGAACACCGCCCCGATGGAGGATCTCAGCCGACGAGCGGTTTCCCGGCGACCGCTTCGCTCGATCTGCTGGAGGACGGACAGAACTTCGAATGCTGAAATTTCACTGATGGGCCGGTGGCCAAGGCTCGGACCCGCCAAATCGGCAAGCAGCCATCGCTTTTTGGCCAGCGTGATCTCGGCGATCCCTCGGCCTCTAAGGCGCTCAATGAACTCTTCCGCGACAGCTGCGAACGTGTTGGCTGATGAAACGCTGGCAGCGACTTTTTCGAGCTTCCGGACCGCAGAAGGATCCTCGCCACCCAGGAGCTGCTTCTTCGCTTCCTCCCGCTTCTGGCGCGCCTCGGCCAGCGACACGGTGGGATACGGTCCAAACGAGAGCTGCTTCGGCTTGCCCGCGAATCGATAGGCGAGGCGCCAGATCCGACTGCCGTTCGGGTTAACAAGAAGGTGCAGGCCACCGCCGTCAAATAGCTTGTACGGCTTGTCTTTTGGCTTGGCGTTGCGCAACGCCAGATCCGTGAGAGGCATATGTAGGCATCTCGCTGTAGGCATGAAATCGATGCCTACAAGCATGCCTACGCGTGCGCGAGATTCAACCGGACCACTGTGGACCCTGGCAGACCATCAAAGGGGGCTAACCACTTGATTTACCATCGCAATTGGACGTTAAAAGACGTCTCTGGATGGTAAAATGGTGCCCAGGAGAGGACTCGAACCTCCACGGCTTTCACCACTGGTACCTGAAACCAGCGCGTCTACCAATTCCGCCACCTGGGCCCCCACCGGCACTGGGCCGTCAGGAGCGCGAGACATAAGGGGGCGGCATGGGGCTTGTCAACAATGCCTGCCGTCCGCCCACGGAAAGTTTTCGTCGTCCCGCTGCGGAGCGGCGGTGAGGGCGGTCCATCCGCTTGCCGGCGTGGACGGACCGCCATCGAGCCGGCGAAGGCGCGCAGGGCGGCCCGCGCCGGTCGACCGGCCGCGCCTCAGTGCTGGAACTTCGCCGGCCGCTTCTCGATGAAGGCGGCCATGCCTTCCTTCTGGTCGGCGGTCCCGAACTGCGACTGGAATACCCGCCGCTCGAAGCGGATGCCTTCCGCCAGCGTCGTCTCGTAGGCGCGGTTCACGCTTTCCTTGGTCTGCATGGCCACCGGCAGGGACATGCCGGCGATGCCCTTGGCCACCTTCAGCGCCTCATCCAGCAAATCGGCGGCGGGCACGATGCGGGAGACGAGGCCCGAACGCTCGGCTTCCACCGCATCCATCAGGCGCCCGGTGAGGCACATCTCCATGGCCTTGGACTTGCCGACGAAGCGCGTGAGGCGCTGGGTGCCGCCGGAGCCGGGCATGACGCCGAGCTTGATCTCCGGCTGGCCGAACTTCGCCGTGTCGGCGGCGAGGATGAAGTCGCACATCATGGCGAGCTCGCAGCCGCCGCCCAGCGCAAAGCCCGCGACCGCCGCGATCACCGGCTTGCGCGTGCGCGACAGGCGCTCCCAGGAGGTGATGAAATCGTCGAGATAGGTTTGCGGATAGGTGAAGTTCTGCATCTCCTTGATGTCGGCGCCGGCGGCGAACGCCTTCTCGGATCCGGTCAGCACCAGGCAGCCGATGGAGCGGTCCTGCTCGAGCTCGTCGAGGGCGGCGCCGAGGTCAGCGATGAGCTGCCGGTTCAGGGCGTTGAGCGCCTGGGGGCGGTTCAGCCGAATGAGGCCCACGCGCTCGAGCCGCTCCACCAGGATCGTTTCGTATGCCATCCCAATCCTCCTCTTTGCCCGGCGTGACACCGGGGATATTTCCGCCGGTGCTCTAGCGCGTTTCAGGGCCGGAAGCGAAGAGGGAAGGCCGCACAGCCGGCGTGCGGCCGTGCCCTACCTCTGGCAGACGGGACAGAAGAAGGTGGAGCGTCCGCTCTGCGTGATGCGCTGGACCACGCCCTTGCAGCGCAGGGTCTGGCAGGGCTGGCCCTCGCGGCCGTAGACGCGGAAGGTGTGCTGGAAGTAGCCGAGCTCGCCGTTCACCTGCCGGTGGTCGCGCAGGGAGGAGCCACCGGCCTGGATCGCCTCGCGCAGCACGTCGCGGATGGCCACCACCAGCCGCTCCGCCCGCTGGGTCGGCAGGCCCTCGTGCGTGGCGATGGTGTTGGCGAGGCGGCGGGGCGAGAGGCGGGCGCGGTAGAGCGCCTCGCACACATAGATGTTGCCCAGCCCGGCCACGAGCTTCTGGTCGAGGAGCGCGGACTTGAGGGGTGTGTGGCGGCGGGCGCAGGCGCGGGCCAGATATTCGGCGTTGAATCCGTTGCCGAGCGGCTCCGGCCCGAGGCTGGCCAGGAGCGGATGCGAATCGAGCCGGTCGTAGGGCACGATGAGGATGGCGCCGAAGCGGCGCGGATCGTTGAAGGTCACGGTGGCACCGCCGGCGAGGTGCAGCACCACGTGGTCGTGCGGCCCGCTTTGCCCGCGCGGATGGTGGAACAGGCCCGGCCGGCCCTTCACCCTGGCGCCTTCGACGCGGATGGAGCCGGACATGCCGAGGTGCAGGATCATCACCTCGCCGCCGCTCAGGTCGGCGAGCAGATACTTGGCGCGCCGGCCCACCGCCTCGATGCGGCGACCGGCGAGCCGCTCCGAGAAGTTTTCCGGCAGGGGCCAGCGCAGGTCCGGCCGGCGGGCCTCGGCGCTCTCGATCACGGCGCCTTGCAGGACGGGCAGGAGACCGCGGCGGACGGTCTCCACCTCGGGCAATTCGGGCATTTCTTCCTTAACACGGGTGGGCGGGCCGCAACCGGCGCGCGAGTCGTCTCAGCCTTGTAGGATCGGGCCGGCGCGGCGCGCATGCAAGACGAAAGGCGCATTTGTCCCCTCAATCGGCGGGGCGCGGCTCGGAGCCGGGCCGGTCCGGCGGGGTGTCGAAGTCCAGCGCCTCCAGCCGCAGGCCGCGCCGGGCGATCTTGTCCGACGAGATGAGCACCCGGCCCACGTCGTCGCTCACCTGGGAAAAATGCTTGGACAGGTCGCCGACGCGCTCGCGCAGGCGGGTGACGTCGTCCACCAGGGCGGCCACCTCGGCGCGCACCCGGTCGGCCTGCTCGCGCATGCGGGCATCCTTGGCGATGGCCTGCACCACCTGCACCGCCAGCATGAGCAGGGCCGGGGATACCAGCACCACCCGCAGCCGGTAGGCCTCCTGCACCACCGCGTCGAACCGCTCGGCGATCTCGGCATAGACGGATTCGGAGGGCACGAAGATGAGCGCCACGTCCTGGGTCTCCCCCGGCAGCAGGTAGCGCTCGGCCACGTCGTAGACGTGCTTCAGCAGGTCGGTCCGCATCCTCTGGCCCGCGGCCTTGCGAGCCTCGGCGGTGGGCGCCTCGCGGAAGGCGGTGACGGCCTCCAGCGGAAACTTGGAATCGATGAGCAGCGGGCGCGGGTCGCCGGGCAGGAAGATGGCGCAGTCCGGCCGTCGCCCGTTGGAGAGGGTGTGCTGGAAGGCGAAGCTGCCGCGCGGCAGGCCGTCCGCCACGATGGCCTCCATGCGGGCCTGGCCGAAGGCGCCGCGGGCCTGCTTGTTGGCCAGGGTCTCGCGCAGCGCGATCACCTGCGAAGACAGGTCGCCGAGGCTCTTTTCCGCCGCCTCCATCACCACCAGGCGCTCGGCGAGGCGGGTGAGGCTTTCGTGGGTGGCGCGGGCGGCGGTGGTCAGGGTCTCGCCGAGCCGGTGGGAGGTGGCGTCGAGGCGCTCGGACACCGCGCGGGCGAGCTCGCTCTGGCGCTGGGCCAGGAGCTCGGTCATGCCCTGCACCCGCCCGGACATCTCCGACTGGGCGCGCACCAGCTCCCGCAGGCGCCGGTCGAGCTCCTCGGCCCTGAGGGCTTCGGCCGCTGCCGTTTCGCTGCGCGCCCGGGACCGGCGCAGAACCGCAGCGAGGCCGAGGAAGAGGCAAAAGGCCAGTCCCCCCGCCGCGACGGCTGCCGCTTCGGCCAAGGTGACGGCGTGACCCGCCAGGCTGAAGAGCACCACCGGCATGGCTTCTTCTATCGTGATTCTTGGCTTGAACAAACAGCGAACATGTTGACCGGACGCTCAGCTTCGCTTATCTCGCAGAAATGGCGACGCGACCCATCCTCATCCTCCCCGAACCCAAGCTGCGGGCGCATTCCGCGCCGGTCGAGACCATCGACGGAGAGATCCGCAAGCTGGTGGCGGACATGTTCGACACCATGTACGACGCGCCCGGCATCGGGCTGGCGGCGATCCAGGTGGGCGTCGACAAGCGGGTGGTCACCATCGACGTGGCGCGCGACGGCGCGGACAAGAAGCCGGTGGCGCTGATCAATCCCGAGATCATCGCCGCGTCCGAGGAGACCTCCATCTACAGCGAGGGCTGCCTCTCCATCCCCGAATATTACGAGGAGGTGGAGCGCCCGGCGCGCGTTGCGGTGCGGTTCCTGGACCTGGAGGGCAAGGTGCGGGAGGTGGAGGCGGACGGGCTCTTCGCCACCTGCGTCCAGCATGAGATCGACCACCTGAACGGTGTCCTCTTCATCGACCACATCTCCAAGCTGAAGCGGGACCGGGTGATCAAGAAGTTCACCAAGCAGGCGAAGCACAAGGCCGAGGCCTGAGGGCCGAAACCGGCTCCTTCAACCGGATATCCGAATGCGCATCGTCTTCATGGGGACGCCGGACTTCGCCGTTCCGACCCTGTCCGAGATCGTCGGGCGCGGGCATGACGTGGCGGCGGTCTATACGCGCGCCCCGGCGCCGGCCGGTCGGCGCGGGCTCGACCTCACCCCCTCGCCCGTCCACCAGGTGGCCGAGCGCTTCGGCCTCAAGGTTCTGACCCCCAGGAGCCTGCGCGGCGAGGAGGCGGCGGCGGAGTTTCGCGGCCACGGCGCCGACGTGGCGGTGGTGGTGGCCTACGGCCTCATCCTGCCGCCGGCGATCCTTCAGGTCCCGGCCCTCGGCTGCCTCAACCTGCACGGCTCGCTGCTGCCGCGCTGGCGCGGCGCCGCGCCCATCCAGCGCGCCATCATGGCCGGCGACCGCGAGACGGGTGTCGCGGTGATGCAGATGGAGGCCGGCCTCGACACGGGCCCGGTGGGCCTGGTGGAGCGCATCCCCATCGGGCCGGACATGACGGCGGGCGACCTGCACGACCGCATGATGGTGCTCGGCGCCGACCTCATGGCGCGGGCGCTGGCGGCGCTGGAGCGCGGCGGCCTCGGCTTCACGCCGCAGCCGGAGGAGGGGGTCGTCTACGCGGCCAAGATCGAGAAGGGCGAGACCCGCATCGACTGGTCGCAGCCCGCCTCGGCGGTGCACGACCGCATCCGCGGCCTGTCGCCCTTCCCCGGGGCATGGTTCCCGCTGGGGCCGGACGAGGCGCGGGTCAAGGTGCTGCGCTCCACCCGCGCCGAGGGCACCGGGGCGCCGGGCGAGGCGCTGGACGACCGCCTCACCATCGCCTGCGGCAGCGGCGCCGTCCGGCTTCTGGAATTGCAGAAGGCCGGCAAGCAGCCCATGGGGGCGGATGCCTTCCTCCGGGGCAACAGCGTGCCGTCCGGCACGCGGCTTCCTTGACGGGAGGCGCGTCGCGCGCCCTGTTGCCTCCCATGCCTCGCTACAAGCTCACCATCGAATATGACGGCACGCCCTTCGCCGGGTGGCAGACGCAGGCCGACCAGGACACCGTGCAGGGCGTGCTGGCCGCGGCATTCCGCCGCTTCTGCGGCGAGGACGTGCACGTCGCCGGCGCTGGGCGCACGGATGCGGGGGTACATGCCACCGGGCAGGTGGCCCATGTGGATCTCTCCCGGTCCTGGCGCTCCGACACCGTGCGCGACGCCATGACCGCCCAGCTGCGCCCCCATCCGGTCGCCGTGCTGGCGGCGGAGGAGGTGCCAGCCAGCTTCGACGCCCGCTTCTCCGCTACCCGGCGGCACTATCTCTATCGCATCGTCAATCGCCGGCCGGACCTCGCTCTCGACCGCGACCGGGCCTGGCGCATCCCGCAGGCGCTTGATGCGCAGGCCATGCATGTCGCGGCCCAGCGCCTGCTGGGGCGGCACGATTTCTCCACCTTCCGGGCGGCGGAATGCCAGGCGGCATCGCCGGTGAAGACCCTGGACCAGCTCGACGTCTCCCGCGACGGCGATCAGATCCGCATCGTCACCTCCGCCCGCTCGTTCCTGCACCATCAGGTGCGTTCCATGGTGGGCTCGCTGATGCGGGTGGGGGAGGGGCGCTGGAGCGCCGACGACCTGGAGGCGGCGCTGAAGGCCGCCGACCGTTCCCGCTGCGGTCCCATGGCGCCGGCCGCGGGGCTGTACCTTGCCGCCGTCAGCTACTGACCGAGGCGCGGCATCCGGGCGCCGTTTCGAAAGATCGTCCAGGTCCGGCCGGGAACACGCCGACCGCGCCGGACGCGCGGAATCAATGAATTGTAATCACATATGAAATCGGACGCGGGAACGCTCGGCCTCCGGCGGCATTCTCCCCTTGAGAGCTTCCGGCGCGTGCGAGCAAGGGTTGTCAGGTGATGTTCGGTTTCGATTTCCACGGCCAGAAGGCCAGTCAGCAGCGTATCTCCCCGGCCACGGCCCATGTGGTGGCGCGCGTGGTGCCGGCGGCGCCGTGTGGCTGGCTGTTCTTCGATGGCGGTGAGACGACCATGGAGACCGAGGACGGCGTCGCGCTCATCCTGCCGGGAGGGGCGTTCTTTCCCCACGAGGCGCGGCGCTTCGCCAGCGAGGCGGTGGCGCGGGCGGAGGCGGAGCGGCTGAACGATGCCAGCCCCTGCGCCGACCGGCCATGGCAGGCCAAGCCGGCATCCGGATTCCAGATGCCGCGCCGCACCGAGGACATCCTGCAGCAGCTGCGCGTACTCGGCCATTAGGAGCGATCGACATTCAGTTGCGGCGTATTTCTTCGGCCACCGTCATGGCCGGGGCAAGCCCGGCCATGACGGTGGTGAGGGGAGGGCGCCGGTCGATCTGAATGTCGATCCGCCCTGGGGCGCCCGCCCGGGGCTGATCCCCGGGCGGATCGCTTTCGCGTGCGTCAGACGCCGGCCTGGGACACGAACTTCGGGTTGAGATAGGCCTGGATCGCCTCGGATCCGCCCTCGGAGCCGTAGCCCGAATCCCTCACGCCGCCGAACGGAACCTCCGGCAGGGCCAGGCCCAGGTGGTTGATGGTCATCATGCCCGCCTGGATTTCCGACGCCACCGCGTTCGCCGTCTTGGCCGAGCGCGTATAGGCGTAGGAGGCGAGGCCGTAGGGCAGGCGGTTCGCTTCGGTGATGGCCTCGTCGAAGTCGGAGAAGGGCAGCATCATGGCCAGCGGGCCGAACGGCTCCTCGTTCATCATCCGCATCTCGCGGGTGACGCCGGTGACCACGGTGGGCTCGAAGAAATAGCCCTTGTTACCGATGCGGGCGCCGCCGGTCGCCACGTCCGCTCCTTTCTGCCGGGCGTCGGCGATGAGCGCCTCCATGGCCGGGATGCGGCGCTCGTTGGCGAGCGGGCCCATGGTGGTGCCCTGGTCGAGGCCGTTGCCCACCTTCACCGCCTTGGCGACGGTGACGAAGGCGTCGACGAACTCCTCATACACCTTCTCCTGCACCAGATAGCGCGTGGGCGAGACGCACACCTGGCCGGCGTTGCGGAACTTGGCGGTCGCGATCTGCCGGGCCGCCGCCGTCACGTCGGCATCGTCGAAGACGATCACCGGCGAGTGGCCGCCGAGCTCCATGGTGACGCGCTTCATGTGCGCGCCGGCCAGCGCCGCCAGCTGCTTGCCCACCGGGGTGGAGCCGGTGAAGGTGATCTTGCGGATGACCGGGTGGGCGATGAGATATGCGCTGATCTCCGCCGGAACGCCGTAGACGAGGGCGATGACGCCCTTGGGCACGCCGGCATCCACGAAGGCGCGGATCAGCTCGGCCGGGGAGGCGGGGGTTTCCTCCGGCGCCTTGACGATGATGGAGCAGCCCGCCGCCAGCGCGGCGGAGAGCTTGCGCACCACCTGGTTGATGGGGAAGTTCCAGGGGGTGAACGCCGCCACCGGTCCCACCGGCTCCTGCACCACCAGCTGGTACACGCCCTGCGCGCGGGCGGGGATTACCCGGCCATAGGCGCGGCGCGCTTCCTCGGCGAACCAGTCGATGACGTCGGCCGCCGCCAGCGTCTCCATGCGCGCCTCGGCGAGCGGCTTGCCCTGCTCCAGCGTCATCAGGCGGGCGATGGAATCGGCGCGTTCGCGCAGGAGGTCGGCGGCCTTGCGCATGAGCTTGGAGCGGTCGAAGGCGGAGACCTTGCGCCACACCTCGAAGCCGCGCTGGGAGGCGGCGAGCGCTTCGTCCAGGTCAGCGACGCAGGCATGGGCGACGGAGCCGATCTCCTCCTCGGTGGCCGGGTTGAGGACCGGAATGCGGCGCCCGCCCTCGGCGTCGCGCCAGACGCCGTCGATGTGAAGCTGGACGTTGGGATACATGATGTCTCCTTGGGCAGGGCTGGCAGGGCAACGATGGCAAAGCCGGCCGGCGCGGATGTCGCCGCGGGGGACGCAGCGGCCTTGCGTCAGGGGCCCCTCGCCGTGGCGGGAGGGGTGGGGCTGAAGCGGGTAAAATCCGTCCGTGGCTCTGCGGTGGGTGGCTCTCAGGTGGGTGGCTCTGAGGTGGGTGGCTCTGAGGTGGGGAGCGACCGCGCCGGGGCCGGCGGGCGCGACGCGCGCATTCTAGAGCGCGATCCGATCGGAGGGAACCAGAAACTGTTCCATCCGATCGGGGATGCGCCATTCAAGCTCTTGAAAAGAAGCAAGGTTACCGCTCACATAGAATCGCCCCGCGCGTTTCGATGTGAGCGGGTCCGGCTCTGGCGCTCCGCGTGGCTTTTGAGAACCTGCGCGCCCCCGACGGCGCCGAGGAGCCATGGCCCGGATATCGGCCTTGCCTTTGCCTTTGCCTTTACCCTTGCGCTGCGTCTTCCCCCGTTCCGCCCTTGACCTGCCTGCGTCCTTGCCGCCGAATGCGCGAAACAGCCGGGAGGGCGCTCACATGACGCGGGACGACGGTTTCTCCCCGGACGAGCGCGCCGCCGTCTACCGCTGCATCGCCGAGCGGCGCGACGTGCGCCGCAATTTCCGGCCCGATCCCGTGCCTGACGATGTGCTCGCCCGCGTGCTCGGCGCCGGCCATGCCGCGCCGTCCGTGGGCTTCCTGCAGCCGTGGAACTTCATCGTCATCCACAGCGCGGCGACCAAGGAAGCGCTTCACGCCGCCTTCACCCGCGCCAATGCGGAGGCGGCGGCCATGTTCGAGGCGGAGCGGGCGACGCTCTACCGGTCGCTCAAGCTCGAGGGCATTCGCGAGGCGCCGATCCTCCTGTGCGTGACCTGCGAGCGCGACCGCGCCGGGCCGGTGGTGCTCGGGCGCACGCACCAGCAGGAGATGGACATCTATTCCACCGTCTGCGCCGTGCAGAACATCTGGCTGGCCGCGCGGGCGGAGAATCTGGGGGTGGGGTGGGTGTCCATCCTCTCCCTCGCCGACCTGCATGCCATTCTCGGCATTCCTGCCCACATCGTGCCGGTGGCGCTGCTGTGCATCGGCTACATCGATCATTTCGAGGCGACGCCGGACCTCGAGCGGGCCGGCTGGCGCCAGCGGCTGGCGCTCGCCGACCTCGTGTTCGAGGAGCGGTTCGGCGCGACCGGCGGCGCCCTCGTGGACGGCTGAAGGGGGAGGGGGCGGGAGAGGCCGGGCGTCAGCGGCTGAGGGCGACCTGCTGGCCGGTGTCGGCGATCACGCCCACATAACGGTTCGGCCCGGAGGGCTGAAGGCGCGCCGTGACCTTGCCCTGATGGTTCTGCAGCACGATGTCGGAGCCCATCATGTCCCAGCCCTTGGTCATGAAGATCTCGCTGGGGCAGGAAACGTCCGCCTGGGCGGAGAGGCCGCTGAGGCCGCGGTCGGTGCCGAGGCGCACCGGGCAGACGTTGCGCCCGCTGTCCCAGGAGAAGCTCCAGGCGCCGGACAACTGGCCCTGCGCCGCGCTCGGGGCATAGGCATTGCCGCCGGGATTGGCGGTCGGCGGCGTGAGCGGAACGTTGTTGGCGGCGGTGCGGGGGGTGATGGCGCCGGTGGCGGTCTCGGCGGTCGCGGTGGACACGTTTTCGGGCGCAGGCGCGCTCTCGACCGCGCCGGTGGGCGCGGCGAGCACGCGGTTGCCCGCGACGGCGGACGGTTTCGCCCCGAAACCGTCGAGCTCGGTGCTGCAGCCGCAAAGGGCGAGCGCCAGCCCCGCCGAAACCAGAACCACCTTCATCCAACGCTCTCCGGACGTGCCCGCAAACCCTAGCGCCTCTCCTCGACGACCGCCACCGGGCGGTCGAAGGAGCGCGCCATCAACGTTCGGAACGCAAGGCGGCACCGAAGGTGGACTCCGTTGCCGGCTGCGCGAAACCGCACCCTTTCGGCAGAACATGGCAGGACCAAGGCCGCGACCTTACTAAATTACCGCATCAGGGTGGCGGATGGACGCGATGGTTAAGGCGGTTTATCAGCACGTGCGGTATTTCCGACCCTCTCCCCAATCCCCGCCGGGCCCCATTGCCGGAGTTACGCCCATGAGCATGCTCGACCCCCGCACGCTGACCGTCCTCATCACCGGCGCGACCTCCGGCATCGGCGCCGCGACGGCGCGCCGGTTCGCCTCGGCCGGCGCGCGCGTGGTGGCGGTGGGCCGCCGGGCGGAGCGGCTGGCGGCGCTGACGGCGGAGTTCGGCGATCTCATCCTGCCGCTGGAGTTCGACGTGCGCGACGAGGCCGCGACCTTCGCCGCCATCGCGAGCCTGCCGGCGCCTTTCGATGCGTACAATGTGGTGTTCGCCAATGCCGGCCTCGCCCTTGGCCTGGAGCCGACCCACGAGGCCGACCTCGATGACTGGAGGACCATGGTGGAGACCAACATCACCGGCATGCTCTACACGGTGCGGGCGACCCTGCCCGCCATGGTGGCGCGCAAGCAGGGACACCTGGTTTTCACCGGGTCGGTGGCGGGCGACTTTGCCTATCCCGGCGCCAACGTCTACGGCGCCACCAAGGCATTCGTGAAGCAGTTCTCGCTCAACGTCTGGGCGGATCTGTCCGGTAGCGGCGTGCGCGTCACCAACATCGAGCCGGGCCTCACCGAGACGGAGTTCTCCGTGGTGCGCTTCGCCGGCGACCAGTCGAGGGCGGAGAAGATCTACACCGGCGTCGACGCCATGACCGGGGAGGACATCGCGGAGCAGGTCTTCTTCGCCTGCACCCAGCCCCGACACGTGAACATCAACCGCATCCAGTCCATGGCCGCGCAGCAGGGCTTCGCGGCGCTGACGGTGAAGCGCAACCCGGCGTGAGCGGGGTGGGCGCTGCGGGGCGGCGAAATCGGGTGGGCCGGCCTTGCCGGCTCTGGTCTGATGGGCCACGCTCGCTTTTCCCAGGAGATGCCCCGTGCTGGCGCTCGATGCCCCCGACCTCGTCCTGCCCTCGCCGGGCCGCCTCGTGACGGCGACCCCGGCGACCCCCCTCGCCATCGCCGCCTGCGACTACGAGGTGGTGCGCCGCGCGGTGGAGTACATCTCCCTGCATGTGCGGCAGCAGCCGGAGGTGGAGGCGATCGCCGGCGCCGCCGGCGTCTCCGCGCGTGCCCTCACCGATCTCTTCCGCCGCTGGTGCGGGCTCACCCCCAAGGCCTTTCTCCAGGCGGTGACGCTGGACCGCGCCCGGCGCATCGTCGCCGAATGCCCCAACGTGCTGGACGCCGCGCTGGAGCTGGGGCTTTCGGGGCCGGGACGGCTGCACGACCTGTTCGTGGTGCACGAGGCCATGTCGCCGGGCGAGTGGAAGACCGGCGGGGCGGGGCTGGTGATCCGCTTCGGCTTCCACCCTTCGCCCTTCGGGCTGGCGCTGGCCATGTCGACGCCGCGCGGCCTGTGCGGCCTCGCCTTCGCTGATCGCGGCGAGGAGTCGGCGGCCCTCGACGACATGCGCCGCCGCTGGCCGAACGCCACCTATGTGGAAGACCCCTCGGCGACGGCGCCGCTGGTGGCGCGGATCTTCGATCCCGCCTCCTGGCGCGACGACCAGCCGCTGCGCATCGTCTTCATCGGCACCGATTTCGAGATTCGGGTCTGGGAGACGCTGATGCGCATTCCCATGGGCCGGGCCACCACCTATTCCACCATCGCCGAGCATGTGGGGCGGCCGAAGGCGGCGCGGGCGGTGGGGGCGGCGGTGGGCAAGAACCCCATCTCCTTCGTGGTGCCGTGCCACCGCGTGCTCGGCAAGAGCGGCGACCTCACCGGCTACCACTGGGGCCTCACCCGCAAGCGCGCCATCCTCGGCTGGGAAGCCGGCAAGGTGGAGCCGGCGGGGGAGTGAGGCTTCAGGCCCGCCGCTTGGCCGTTTTGGCGTTCACATAGGCCTTGAGCACGTTCTGCATCCGGGTGAGGTGGCCCTTGCCCTTGGCTTCCTCAAAGAAGAAGTCGAACACGTCCGGATCGAGCTTCAGATGGACGGAACGCGGCTTCTTCGGCGCTTCGAGCGTGGCGCCGGCCCAGAAATCGGGGCCGAGGCTTTCACCCTCGGGGGCGTTCGGGTCGTGGAAGAGCTCAACCTTCTCCTTCATTTTCCGGATTTCGGCGAGCGAGGCTCGCTTGATATGCGGATCGCTCATTGCGACCTCCCTTCCAGGCGGAGATGAGGCGGATTTGGCCCTCTCGCTCTGTCTACACAACGACGAAACACTCTTCATCAATCAAGCCGATGGAGATTTTTCGCTCTTCACCGTAATCTTTGCGGTCATCTATCCACGTTAGTGTATATCCATCGAAAATCAGCGCAGCGTATACGAAATCGACCGCGTGTTTCTGGATGACCGCCCGGCGCTTGGTTTCATCCCACTCGAAGTCCATGGTTTTGAAGTCCCATTATTGACTGAGTGCATCTCCATCGCGTCTCCTGAACTCGATCACGGGATCGCGCCCCCATTACCGGGCAATGGGTGGAGTGTACAAATAAAGTGTACACCATTCAAGCGTTTCGATGTCCGTCGGGCGGCGGGACTTGAGGTTGGCGGGTGGCCGAGCGCTCTGGGTTCCCTATCGCAGGCGGGAGATCGGGCGAAAGGGGGCTGCTCTCCGTCTTACCCCACCCACCCCTTCAGCTCCCGCTCCACCACGTTGGCCAGTACCCGCATGCCGTCATCGTCCGCGTTGAGGCAGGGGATGGCGGCGAAATGGGTGCCGCCATGGTGCAGGAAGATCTCGCGGTTCTCCACGCCGATCTCCTCCAGCGTCTCCAGGCAGTCGGCGACGAAGCCGGGGTTGAACACCGCGAGCCGCTTCACCCCGCTCTCGGCGAGCGCCTTCACCGTCATGTCCGTATAAGGCTGGAGCCATTCCTCGCGGCCGAAGCGCGACTGGAAGGTGAGCTTGAGGCGGGTCTCGTCCAGGCCCAGGCGCGCGCGCAGCAGGCGGGCGGTCTTCACGCACTGGCAATGATAGGGATCGCCCTTCAGCAGATAGGATTTCGGCACGCCGTGGAAGGAGGCGAGAATCACCTCCGGCTCGAAGTCGAGGCCGGCGAGGTGGCGCTGAAGGCTCGCG
Organism: Xanthobacter dioxanivorans; assembly: GCF_016807805.1. Taxonomy (NCBI): domain Bacteria; kingdom Pseudomonadati; phylum Pseudomonadota; class Alphaproteobacteria; order Hyphomicrobiales; family Xanthobacteraceae; genus Xanthobacter; species Xanthobacter dioxanivorans. Next base: position 2,316,077 of record NZ_CP063362.1, read on the forward strand.
GCGAGCGCATCGATATAGACCGGATCGTCGTGCCAGGGCGGGGCGACGCGCAGGGTCGGCTGCCAGCGCATGGCTTTCAACGCATCGAACGCCTTGTCGCACACGGTGGCCGAGGTGGCGGCGGAATATTGCGGATAGAGCGGCACCAGGAGGATGCGCTCGCACCCCTGCGCCTGGAGGGCGGCGAGCTTTTCGGCGATGGGCGGCTTGCCGTAGCGCATGGCGAAATCCACCACGATGCGCCCGTCGGCACCGGTGAAATGCGCCGCGAGCCTCGATGCCTGGTCGCGGGTGATGGTCTTGAGCGGCCCCTCGTCGCGCTGCGTGTTCCAGATGCTGGCATAGTCGCGGCCCTTGGGGCCGGGGCGCCTGGTGAGAATGATGGCGTTGAGGATGAACCACCACAGCACCCGGTTCACCTCGATCACCCGCCGGTCGGAGAGGAATTCCTTGAGGTAGGCGCGCATGGACCAGTAGTCCGTGCCCTCCGGCGTGCCGAGATTGACGATGAGCACCCCGATGCGCCCGAACGCCACCTTCGGATGGTCCGGCGGCAGGTGGGTGGCATCGGGGGAAAACGCGGGGACCTGATCGCTCATCGGCGCCTCACCTGGTTGCCGGCGAGATGGCCTCTGCCCGCGTCCGCGTCAATGCGGCGGGGCCGATGCCGGCGCGACTCCTACGGCTGCGTGGGTCCGCCGGATGGCTGCCGGGCCGGAACTGCCGCCGGCTGGCGGCGGCGCCGTGAACGCCGTCGGAATACCGTGATGGGTGAGGGATGGTGGGCGCGACAGGGATCGAACCTGTGACCCCTACGATGTCAACGTAGTGCTCTCCCGCTGAGCTACGCGCCCCCTCGCAGGAAGCGCCTCTATATCGGCTCGAATCGCCGGAGGCAAGACGACCGGATTAGGAAATCCCTTTGAATCCACAGATGCTGCAGATTGCTCCGATACCCCTTATAATTGCATCGCGTGAGTCGTTTATCCCGGGAGGGAAAAAGCCATGGCAAATGTGAAGGGTCCTAAAGATCACTCTCCGGCGATCGAAACGTTGGCTGCGAAGACGCTGCAAAATCCCAACGCTGGCAAGGATGCCAAGCGGCTGGCCGGTGCTGTTCTTGCACACGGCGACGGCAAGCCTAATAAACCCCCGCTCCCAAAGGCAAAAAGTAGGGAAGGTCAGTCGGTCGAGACGGTCTTTCCCGTCGATCATGCGGCCGCCAACATCTTTCCGACTTCGGCCACGAGGTCGCGCAGGTGGAAGGGCTTGGAGAGCACCTTCGCCTCGCTCGGCGCCTCGCCGTCGGAATTGAGCGCGACCGCGGCGAAGCCGGTGATGAACATCACCTTCAGGTCCGGATCGAGCTCGGTGGCGCGGCGCGCCAGCTCGATGCCGTCCATCTCCGGCATCACGATGTCGGTGAGCAGCAGCTCGAACGGTTCCTCGCGCATGCGCTCGTAGGCGGAGCGGCCGTTGTCGCAGGAGGCCACCGCATAGCCTGCGTTCTGCAGCGCCTTGACGAGAAAGCGGCGCATGTCGTTGTCGTCTTCGGCGAGCAGAATCTTGGGCACGCCTCTTCCCCTGATGTCGTGTGCGGTCGGTCCCAGGCCGGTCCCGGGTCGGGGCCGAGGGTGATATGACTTGTCTGACCCAATCGGGTAAATTCGAAGTGAAGGCCGCGCCAAGGCTTCACAAGGATGCGCCCCGCCGACCATGATGGGCGGGGCCGATTTGATTTCTGGAATGACGCCAAGGTATTGGGTTCTAGATGACCGCTTGCCTCGCAGATGCCATAGAACCCGCCTTCGAGGTGATCGCCCCTGCCCAGTGCACGGCGCCCTTCGTGTTCAACTCGCCGCACTCCGGGCGCATCTATCCCCGCAGCTTCGTGGCGCAGACGCGGCTCGACTTTCCCACCCTGCGGCGCTCCGAAGACACCTTCGTGGACGAGCTGTTCGCCGACGCGGTGGCGGTCGGGGCACCGCTGATGCGGGCGCTGTTCCCGCGCTCTTTCCTCGACCTCAACCGCGAGCCCTATGAGCTCGACCCGCGCATGTTCGAGGGGCGGCTGCCGCCGTTCGCCAATACCCGGTCGATCCGCGTGTCCGGCGGCCTCGGCACCATCGCCCGCGTGGTGGGCGATGCCCAGGAGATCTATCCGCGCCGTCTGGCGGTGAGCGAGGCGCTGGAGCGCATCGAGACCTATTACAAGCCCTACCATCAGGCGCTGCGCCGCCTCATCGCCCGCGCCCAGCGCCAATGGGGGCTGGCGGTGCTGGTGGACTGCCATTCCATGCCGTCCACGTCCACCCGCGACGACATGGCCCGCGCCGACTTCGTCATCGGCGACCGCTACGGCACGAGCTGCAGCGAGGTGGTGACCGAGGCCATCGAGACGGCGCTCATCGCCCGCGGCTACCGGGTGGTGCGCAACAAGCCCTATGCCGGCGGCTATATCACCGAGCATTACGGCAACCCCTCCGCCGGCCTGCATGCGGTGCAGATCGAGCTGAACCGCAGCCTCTACATGGACGAGGCGGCCTATGAGCGGAATGCGGGTTTCTCGCAGGTAAAGGCGGACCTCGCCGGCCTCATGCCGGCCCTGTTCTCGGCCGTCGCCGAGGGCATCGCGCCGCCGCGTGCGGCAGCTGAATGACGGAGCCCTGCAAAAATCCGGGTGGTGCCTTGCGTTTTTCGAATGGCAGGATTAGGAGTCGTTCCGCGCTTCCATGACGCGCCTGTAACACACGCTTCCGCACCGCCTGCCTGGCCCCTGGCAAGGAAGGCGGTGGGGGTGGTGTCAATGGTGGGGATTGGTCCGTCTGCGCCGGCCAGGGCAGCGGAAAGGCAATGGCGAACGCGGAAAACCCGTCCGGCATATGGCTTCAGCGTGTAAGGCTCCGCAGTGAGCCGGGCCCAAAAAGAAAGGGGCCGTCCGCGTTAGCGAACGGCCCAAGTCTAGGGAGGAAACGCCCAAGGAGGGCAGCGACACAGCGACGCCAATCGCCATGTCGCAATGCACAAATAGCCTAGTGCGCTGCCAGAAATCAAGTGCCGGTTTGTCGCAGTCTGGTATACCAGGGCGTCCCATTGATTTTAAATGACTTTTCTCGCCGCCGTGGGATGCGCCGCGCGCTGGTCCGGCTTGAGCCGACCCCGTCTGTTTCATCATCGTCCTGCGACTCGGCTTCGGTCGGGCGGAATCTGCGTGGCCCACGCGGGCGCTCCAGCGGTTGCGCGGTGGCCTGCCGCCGCGCGGGGATCGGCCCGGCATGGCGCTAGCTTCACGGCCCTTGCAGCTTCATGCCCTCGCAGAACCGCCGCGCGCCTTTGCGTGCAACGGCGAACAGGCGCGGTTGTGATCTGGACCAGACGCGATCTCGGCCGGGTGTGACCTTGGCGAGGTGGCGCGTGTGCAGTGCGGGGGGGCGTGCAGGGCCGAAGGCGTGCGCGCCGGGATCAGGCCGGAGCGGGGCAGCCCAAAAAGAAAGGGGCCGCTCGCGTAGGTGGAGCGGCCCAAGTCTAGGGAGGAAACGCCCAAGGAGGGCAGCGGCACTGCAACAAGCACTGCCGCGCTGCATCAATATGCGCGGATCCATGGTCGGCTTCAAGATCCGCCCCGGCCGATAGTTTGGGCAGCGAGGCGGATTTAAAACCTTTTGCACGCAAGCGCTTCCGGTCGGCCTGCTTATTCGTTGCGCGATCTTCCCGCGCCGCTGCACCACAGGACGCCAGCGCAGCCGACGCCCCGCGTCCTGGCCGTGCGCGCCGGCGCGCACCTCGGATTTCTCATCTTTTCCCTTGGCAGCCGGCGGCCTGCGCGCTTTCCTGCCGGCCCGATCCCGAGGGGGCGCGGCGCGGTCGAGCGACCAGCGGCCGGCGCCCGCTTCATCCTGCGGAGCTGCCATGACCGCCGTCGATTTCGACGCCTTCGTCCATAACCTCGCGACCGTCTCCGGCGAAGCCATCCTGCCGTTTTTCCGCACCGCGCTCGGGGTGGACGACAAGAGCCGGGGCCGCGCCTTTGATCCGGTGACCGAGGCGGATCGCGCCGGCGAGCAGGCCATGCGGCGGCTCATCCGCGAGACCTTTCCCGCCCACGGTATCATCGGCGAGGAATTCGACAACGTGGCCACCGAGGCGCCCTATGTGTGGGCGCTCGACCCCATCGACGGGACCAAATCCTTCATCGCCGGCCTGCCTGCATGGGGCACGCTGATCGGCCTGCTGAAGGAGGGGGACCCGGTCTACGGCATGATGCATCAGCCCTTCATCGGCGAGCGCTTCTTCGGCGACGGCGGCGTGTCGCGCTATCTCGGGCCGGCCGGGGAGCGGCTGCTGAAGGCGCGCGACTGCGGGCGCATCGAGGACGCCATCCTCTTCACCACCAGCCCGCGCCTGATGAATGCCGAGGACCGTGCCGCCTTCAGCCTGGTGGAGGAGCGGGCGAAGCTCTCGCGCTATGGCGGTGACTGTTATGCCTACTGCATGGTGGCGGCGGGCCTGGTGGACCTGGTGATCGAGACCGAGTTGCAGGACCACGACGTGATCGCCCTCGTGCCCATCATCGAGGGAGCGGGCGGCGTGGTCACCAACTGGGAAGGCGGCTCGCCGGTGGCCGGCGGGCGCGTGGCGGCGGCCGGCAGCCGCAAGGTGCACGAGGCGGCGCTGCGCCAGCTCACCGCGTGAACGGCGGGGCCTGGATCATTTCCCCGTTTCACGGAAGCGGGGAAATGATCCAAGTGATCGCGTAGACGCGTTTTCTGCGCGGAAGCCGGTCTCTCCTTCGCTCGAAGAGGCTCCTAGAGGATCGGCGTTCCCGGAACGAAGGCGTCGAACGCGGCCCAGAACTGGGCGCGGAAGATGTCCTTCTCCATCATCAGCTCGTGGCGGCTCGCCGACACCACCACGTGGGCGCCGGCGATGAGCCGGGCCGAGAAATGCTCGATGGCGCTGTTGGACACCAGCCGGTCGCCCCCCGCGGCGATGATGAGCAAGGGCTGGCGGATGCGGCTGATGGTGTCCGGATGCGTCAGCTCGGCCATGGCCGCATAGGCGGCCGAGAGCCAGCCGATGGTGGGGGCGCCGAGGTCGAGGGCGGGATTGGCGCGCACCAGCTCCTGCGTCCGCTCGAACCGCCGCCGGTCCGAGGTGCACGGATTGCCCTCGAAGCGCAGGCGCGAGAGCGGCCGGCCGCGCCCGCCCGGCACATAGGCGCGGGCGAAGCCCACATGCGCCAGCAGGGTCGCTGCCGGCTGCACGATGGCCTGCAGCGGCACCACCGCGAGATCGAGCATGGGCGCGCTCAGCACCATGCGATCGAACCAGCGCTGGCCCTCCAGCACCGATTGCAACAGAATGGTGCCCCCCATGGAATGGGCGAGCGCGAAATGCGGCGGCGGGCAATCGGGCAGCAGCACCTCGCGGGCGAAGGCCTCAAGGTCCAGCTGGTAGTCCGAGAAGCGGGCCACGTGCCCCTTCAGACGGTTGCGCAGGAGGCGCTGGGAGCCGCCCTGGCCGCGCCAGTCCAGCATGGCCACGGCGAAGCCCCGCGAGCGCAGCTCGCGCACCACCTCGAAATACTTCTCGATGAACTCGGCGCGGCCGCCGAAGAGGGCGACCGTGCCCTTCGCCGCGCCGTCCGGCGTCCACCGGGCGAATCGCAGCCGCACCCCGTCGGCGGCGACGACCTCGCCGGCGACGCAGCCGTCGGGCACCGGATGGCTTGGAAGGGCGAACAGGGTCATGACGGCTCGTGCGGCGGACAGGGCGGGAGGTCGGGAGGGTTACACGCTCGCCGCACCCTCCACAATCGCGGGGTGAGCGGGGCGCTCCGTGTTGCCGGGCCGTTCGCGCTCAGCGCCGCCGGCCGAAGCCGATCACCTGCATGCCGCTGATCTCCCCGCTCGCCGCATCCACCACGAGGCGGACCCGCTCGCCGCGCGGGCCGGTGGCCTCGGCGAGGAAGGTGCGCCCGCGCTGGCGCACGTCGCTCACGTCGACGAAGCCGCGGGCCTTCAGGGTCGCTTCCACCTCGGCCGGGCCAAGGGGCGCGCGGGCCGGCGGCTGGCTCTGGTAGGGCTTGTAGGGGTCGGGCCGGCTCAGGGTGAGGGCGGAGGGGGGCGGGGTCGGGCCGGTGTCGTCGGCGACGCGGATGCGGCCCGGGCTCATCTCGGCGGCGGCGAAGGGGCGCCCGCCGCTCCCCGGCGTGAACGACCCGGTGCCGAACGGCGACGGCCCGAGCAGCGTCATCCCGACGATCACCGAAACGGCTGCCGCAGCGACCCGCATCGCCTGGCTCCCTCCCTCCCCGCCACATCGGCGGATGGAGCGTGCTTGGTTCGGCAAAGTGTAGGAGCCGCGCTTGAACACAGCCCGACACCAGCGTTCATCCCGTGTTCAGGAAAGCGGCGGGCGCCGCCCTTGACGCCCCGAAGGGACCTTCCCACATCGAAGGTGGCGCCGGGCACTCGTGGCGGCGCCAGATCCGGACCCGGCTTCAGGCGGGTTCTGCATGTCGCTTCAAAGGAGGATATGCCATGCGTACGTTTGACCTTGCTCCGCTGTATCGCAACACCGTTGGCTTCGACCGGCTGTTTTCGCTGCTCGATTCCGTGGGTGGAGTCGATGCGGCTCCCACCTACCCGCCCTACAACATCGAGCGGACCGGCGAGAACGCCTACCGCATCACCGTTGCCGTGGCGGGCTTCACCGATGCCGAGCTCAGCATCGAGGTGAAGGAAAACACCCTCACCCTCAAGGGCGAGAAGAAGACGGCCGAGGCCTCCGAGGCCGGGCAGATGCTCTATCGTGGCATCGCGGCGCGCGCCTTCGAGCGACGCTTCCAGCTCGCCGACCATGTGGAGGTGAAGGGCGCGGTTCTTGAGAACGGGCTGCTGCACGTGGATCTCGTGCGCAACATTCCCGAGACCAAGAAGCCGCGCGCGATCAAGATCGCCACCACGTCCGCCGGAGAGGCCCCGAAGACCATCGAGGGGCCCGCCGAGGCGGCCAAAGCGGCCTGAGGCGTCCCGGCCTGAGGCGTCCCGCATGGCGCCTCCCCATGACGGCGATCCGAGGATCGCCCGAGTGACGGTGATCTGACGATCGCTCCGGCGATCGGGCGGGCGGAGCATCCTCCGCCCCTCCACCGGCGGCGCCCAAGGGTGCCGCCGTCTGCATGCCGGGGGCTTGATCTTCGGCGGAAGGCGCGGGAGGAGGGGGCCTTGCGCAGGCGGTGCGGCATCCCGCAGGCCTGCCGCCCCCCGCACGCCGCAGGAAGGTTTCCGCCTTGGCCCCGTCTCCCCGCAAGGTTCTCATCACCACCCGCCTTTTCGACGCCGCCGCCGCCCGCTATCTGGCGGAGCACGGGTGCGTGGCCGTGCCGTCCGGCCTCCCGCCGGACGCCCTGGACACGCACATTCCCGACGCCGATCTCAACAGCCTGCTGGCGGGCGCCGAGGGCTGGATCGTCGGTCAGCGGGCGGTGACGCGGGACATCCTTGCGGCGCACCCGCAGTTGAAGGTGATCGCGCGGCGCGGCGTCGGCCATGACCGGGTGGACGTGGCGGCGGCGCGGGACCTCGGGCGCATGGTCACCATCGCGGCGGGGGCCAACGACGCCGCCGTGGCCGATCACACCCTCGCCCTGATCCTCGCGGTGCTGCGCCGCTTGAAGGAAAGCGGCGCCGCCATCGCCGCCGGGGACTGGCGGGCGGTGAGCGGCTTCGACCTCACCGGCAAGACCGTGGGCCTCGTCGGCCTCGGGCGCATCGGCCGGGCGGTGGCGCACCGCCTGCACGGCTTCGAGGTGAAGGTGCTGGTGGCCACCCGCACCCCGGACCCCGACTTCCCCTTCGTCAGCTACGTGCCGCTGCCGGAGCTCATCGCCGAGAGCGAGGTGGTGAGCCTGCATGCGCCGCTCGCGCCGGAGACCCGCCACATCATCGACGCGGCGGCCCTCGCGGCCATGAAGCGGGGGGCGATCGTGGTGAACACTTCGCGGGGCGGGCTCATCGACGACAAGGCGCTGCTCGCGGCGCTGGATGCGGGGCGGATCGGCGGGGCCGGGCTCGACGTGTTCGAGGCCGAGGTCGATCCGGCGCTGCTGCCGGTGGCGGCGGCGCTGGCGGCGCGGGCGGACGTGGTGGCCACGGCCCACGCCGCCGGCTCCAGCGCCGAGGGCCTGGCCCGCGGCAACCTCATCTCCGCCCGCTGCGTGGTGGCCGGGCTCGACGGCCTGCCCCTGCCGCCCGGCTGCCTCGTCACCGCGCCCTGATGCTCATCCGCCGCTGATGGCGGTGAGGATGAACACGTCGGCCCCCGGCGCCAGCGGCGTGTCGAGCCGCGCCCGCCGGCCGGCCACGAACACGTTGATGTGGCGGCGGACGGCCGGGGTCGTGTCGCACAGCCGGTCGCGCATGCCAGGCCAGCGGGCCTCGAGCGCGTCCATCAGCGCGGCCACGTCCGCCGCGACGATCTCCACATAGGTCGCGCCGTCCGGAAACAGCCGCGCGAGGTGGGCCGGCAGGCGGACCCGCGCGGGAGCCGGGGGCGGGGAAGGCAGTGCGGGAGCCACGCCTCACGCCTCCAGCACGAGGGTCTCCACCGAGGAAATGGTGGGCAGGTGCTCGGCGACGCGGGTCCAGCTCTCGCCCTCGTCGGCGCTGGCATAGAGCTCGCCGGAGCCGGTGCCGAAATACACCCCGGTGGGCTCCATGGGATCGGTGGCCATGGCCTGCCGCAGCACGTTGAAGTAGGCATTGTGCTGCGGCAGCCCGCGGCGCAGGGCGGTCCAGCTCGCCCCGCCGTCGCGGGTGCGCCAGACCGCCGCCTTCGCCTCCGGCATGTAGCGGCCGGCGGTGTCGCCGTTCAGCGGCACGAGGTAGAGCGTCTCGGGGTCGCGCGGATGGGCGGCGGCGGGAAAGCCGAAGCTCGAGGGCAGGCCCTGCTCGATGCTGGCCCAGGTCTGGCCGCCGTCGTCGGAGCGGTACATGCCGCAATGGTTCTGCTGGTACAGGCGATGGCGCAGGCCCGGCGCCTTCACCACGCAATGCACGCACTGGCCGTGCTCGGGATAGTTCTGGCCTTCGGGCATGTAGTCGGCGCGGGTACCGGAGTTGCGCGCGCTCCAGGTGCGGCCGCCGTCGGCGCTGTGGAAGACGCCGGCGGCGGAGATGCCGACCCAGACCGCATCGGGATCCTCGGGATCGAGCACCAGCGAGTGGAGGATCAGCCCGGCGCCGCCGGGATTCCACTCCGGCCGGGAGGGGTGCTTCTGCAGCCCGTCCAGGTGGGTGAAGCTCGCGCCGCCGTCGTCGGAGCGGAACAGGCCCGCCGGCTCCACCCCCGCGAGGACCGTTCCGCCGGCGCCCGCGGCAAGGCTCCAGACCGCCTTGATGGGGGTTTCGCCCTCGGCATAGGCGAGGCCGCGGCTCGAATGGGTCCAGGTGGCGCCGAGATCGTCCGACTGCCAGACGGCCGGCCCGAACCATTCATTGCCGCCGCCGGCATAGATGCGGCCGGTGGTGGCGTCGCCGACCACATGGTTCATGGGCCATGTCTCGCAATAGGGGCCGCGCAGCGCCCAGGTCCGGCGGCCGGCGTCGCTCTCCAGGATGAACGCACCCTTCTTGGTTCCGAGCAGTACGAGCACTTTCTGCGCCATTCTTCGGCTCCCTGGCTGTACGGGTCCCCGCGTCAAGGACGCGCCACCGGGCGGCGTTCCGACAGGGGAAAATATTTTCGCCCGGAGGCTTTCAAGGAGATGGCTGACGATTTATGATATTCGTCAGTTCTAAGGAGAGTGCCCGTGAACATCAGGGTGAAGGAGACGGCGGACGAAACCCGCGAGCGCATCGCGCGGACAGCGGAAGAGCTGTTCCGCCGCATGGGCTTCGCCAAAACCGCGGTGGCCGACATCGCCGCCGAGCTCGGCATGTCGCCCGCCAACGTCTACCGCTTCTTCCCGTCCAAGACGGCCATCGTCGACAACATCTGCACGCGCTGCCTGCTGGAGAGCGAGGCGGTGGTCGCCAAGGTCATCGCCGCCGACGGCACGCCGCAGCAGCGCATCATGGCCGCCTATCTCGCCATCCTGCGCTACCACAAGGAAAACTTCCTCGCGGAGCGGCGCGTGCACGACATGGTGCTGGTGGCCATCGAGAACAATTGGGCCGCCATCGAGGCGCACAAGGCGCGCATCGGCGCCATGATCGCGACGGTGCTGGCCGAGGGCATCGAAGCCGGCGTTTTCGTGCCCCATGACCCGAGGGCGGCCAGCCAGATCATCCTCGGCGCCTGTGTGCGGTTCTGCCATCCGGTGATGGTGGCCCAGAATATCGACGAGGATCTGGAGGCCGGCCTCGAAGCCAGCCTGACGTTCATCCTGCGCAGCATCGAGGTGGAGCGGACCCCCTTCGCCTGACGGCGGAGTGATCCGATCGCCTTCGTGCGCCGGTAAAATGATGATCATTGATTTTCATCAGCGTTGAATCATAACGTCTCAATTGACAGGACCCTGCCATGCCCCCCGTCGCTCCCTGTCTGCCGTCCCAGCCGCCGCGCCGCCTGCGCGCGGGATGGATCGCCGCCTCGCTCGCGATGCTCGCGCCCCTGCTGAGCGCCTGCGGCGAGGAAACCGCGGCGAAGGTGCCGCAGGATGCGCCCGCCGTGGTGGCGCGGCCGGTGCAGGTGACGACGGTCGCCCTCCGCCCGCGCGACACGCAGAAGACCTTCGTCGGCGTGGTACGGGCGCGGCGGGAGATCGATCTCGCCTTCCGCGTCGGCGGCAAGGTGGTGCAGCGCAAGGTCGAGGTGGGGGATCGCGTGGCTCCCGGCGACGTGGTCGCCCGCATCGATGCCGAGGATTTGCGGCTGGAGCTGGAGAGCGCCCGGGCCGAGTTCGCCGCTGCCACCGCCAACCTCGCCCAGACCACGGCGGAGGACGGGCGCTATCGCTCCCTGTCCGCCAAGGGCGTCGCATCCACCGCCGACCTCGACCGCAAGTCCCTCGCGCGGGAGGAGGCGGTGGGCCGTCTCGAACGGGCGAAGAGGTCGCTGGAGCTGGCCGAGAACCGGCTCTCCTATGCCGACCTCGTCTCCGACGCCGCCGGCGTGGTGGTCGCCACCTCCACCGAGCCGGGGCAGGTGGTCTCGGCCGGCCAGACCATCGTGCGGGTCGCCCGCCTCGACGAGAAGGAGGCGGTGGTCGCCCTGCCGGAGACGGCGCTAGCCGACGCCCGCGCCGCCGACGCCTTCGTCACCCTCTGGGCGGAGCCCGGCCGGCGCATCAAGGCCACCCTGCGCGAGCTGTCGCCCCAGGCCGACCCGACCTCGCGCACCTATCCCGCCCGCTTCACCCTGGAGGGCGCCGACGAGACCGTCGCCCTCGGCATGACCGCGACGGTGACCCTGCATCCCAAATCGGCGGGGGACGTGGCCCGCCTGCCTTTGTCGGCGGTGATCGACCGCGGCCACGGCCCGCAGGTGTTCGTGGTGGAGGCGCCGGACCGCACCCTCGCCGCCCGGCCGGTCGAGATCGCCGCCTATACCGAGGATTCGGTGCTGGTCAGCGCCGGCCTCGCTCCGGGGGAGAGCGTGGTGACCCTGGGGGTGCAGACCCTGCTGCCCGGCCAGAAGGTGCGCACGGCGCAGGTCTCCGCCGCCACCGAGCTGACCCTGCGCGGCGCCGAGTCCGGCCGGAAGGGGACGCAGCCATGAGCGCGCAGGACTCCCCCGGCGGCGCCACTCCCGAGGCCGAGGCTCCGGCCACGGGCTTCAACCTCTCGCGCTGGGCCATCACCCACCGCACCCTCACCCTGTTCGCCATCCTCCTGCTCGCGGCGGCGGGCGTCTTCGCCTATGTCAATCTCGGCCGGCAGGAAGACCCCTCCTTCACCATCAAGGTGATGGTGGTGCAGGCGGCCTGGCCGGGCGCCACCGCCTCGCAGATGCAGGAGCAGGTGGCCGATCCCATCGAGAAGAAGCTCCAGTCGATGCCGCATCTCGACCGGATCGAGAGCTACTCGCGCCCCGGCGTGTCCTTCGTGCAGGTGATCCTCGCCGATTCCACCCCCGCCCGCGAGGTGAAGGACCTCTGGTACCAGGTGCGCAAGAAGGTCTCCGACATGCGCGGCGACCTGCCGGCGGGGGTCGTCGGGCCCGGCTTCGACGACGAATATGGCGACGTCTATTCCGCCCTCTACATGCTGAGCGGGGAGGGGGCCTCCCCGGCCGAGCTGAAGCGGCAGGCGGAGATCATCCGCCAGCGCCTCCTGCGCGTGCCGAACGTGGAGAAGGTGGACCTCATCGGCGAGCGGCCCGAGCGCATCTATATCGAGTTCTCCCACGCGCGGCTCGCCACCCTCGGCATCACCCCGGCGCAGATCTTCGACAGCGTCGCCCGGCAGAATGCGGTGGTGGCCGGCGGCGCGGTGGATACGCGGGCGGACCGCATCAACCTGCGCCTCACCGGCGCCTTCACCGGCGCCGAGGCCATCGCCGAGGTGCCGGTGGCGGTCGGCGGCTCCCTGGTCCGGCTCGGCGACATCGCCACGGTGAAGCGGGGCTACGAGGACCCGCCCGCCTTCCTGGTGCGCCAGCACGGCCATCCCGCCCTCGGCATCGGCGTCGCCATGGCCCAGGGCGCCAACATCCTCACCCTCGGCAAGGACCTGAAGGCGGCCATGGGCGAGGCCGTCGGCGAGCTGCCGATGGGCATCGACGTGGCGCAGGTGGCCGACCAGCCCCACATCGTCGGCGAATCGGTGGGCGAGTTCCTCAAGACCTTCGCCGAGGCCCTCGTCATCGTGCTGGTGGTGAGCTTCCTGTCGCTGGGGTTCCGCACCGGCATCGTGGTGGCGCTCTCCGTGCCGCTGGTGCTCGCCATCGTCTTCGTGGTGATGTTCGCGTCCGGCATGGACCTCCACCGCATCACCCTCGGCGCGCTCATCATCGCCCTCGGCCTGCTGGTGGACGACGCCATCATCGCCATCGAGATGATGGTGGTGAAGATGGAGGAGGGCTGGGACCGCATGCGCGCGGCCACCTTCGCCTGGACCTCCACCGCCTTCCCCATGCTCACCGGCACCCTGGTGACGGCGGCCGGCTTCCTGCCGGTGGGCTTCGCCAAGTCGTCGTCCGGCGAATATGCCGGCGGCATTTTCTGGGTGGTGGGCATCGCCCTGATCGCATCGTGGTTCGTGGCGGTGATCTTCACGCCCTATCTCGGCACGGTGCTGCTGCCCGACATGAAGAAGGCCGGGCACCACGAGATGCACGACGGCCGGCTCTATCGCATCCTGCGCCGGGTGCTGGAGGCGTGCCTGCGCCACCGCTTCATGGTGATCGGGGCGACGCTGGCCTTGTTCGCCGGCGCTGTGGTCGCCTTCGGCTTCGTGCAGCAGCAGTTCTTTCCCACCTCCACCCGGCCCGAGCTGTTCCTGGAAATGCGCCTGCCCGAGGGCACGTCCATCACCGTCACCGAGGCCACGGCGAAGAAGGCGGAGGCGCTCATCGGCGACGATGCCGACGTGGCGACGGCGACCACCTATGTGGGCCGCGGCGCGCCGCGCTTCTGGCTCGGCCTCAATCCGGTGCTGCCCAACCCCAATTTCGCGCAGATCGTGATCGTGGCGAAGGACATCGAGGGCCGCGAGCGGCTCAAGGCGCGCCTCGACGCCGCGGTGGCGCAGGGTGTTTTGTCCGAGGCGCGGGTGCGCGTGGACCGCTTCGTCTTCGGCCCGCCGGTGGGCTTCCCGGTGCAGTTCCGCGTGGTGGGGGCCGATCCCCTGATGGTGCGCGACATCGCCGAGAAGGTGCGCGTGGTGATGGCCGCCGACAAGGACACCATCGATCCGCACCTGAACTGGGGCGAGCAGGTGAAGTCCATCACGCTGGCGGTGGACCAGGACCGGGCGCGGGCCATCGGCACCACGCCCCGCGACCTCGCCGAAACCCTGCAGACCCTGCTCTCCGGCTATACGGTGACGCAGCACCGCGAGGGCAACCTTCTCATCGACGTGGTGGCCCGCGCCGTGCCCGAGGAGCGGGTGGACCTGGAGCACCTGGCGGCGCTCACCGTCACCACCCGCAACGGGGCGGCGGTGCCGCTGGGGCAGGTGGCGCGCATCGCCTACGCCCATGAGGAGCCCATCCTGTGGCGGCGCGACCGGGACCTGGTGCTCACCGTGCGGGCGGACGTGAAGGACGGCATCCAGCCGCCGGACGTCACCACCCGCCTGCTGCCGAAGCTCGACGCCCTCAAGGCCGAGCTGCCGCCGGGCTATCGCATCGAGACCGGCGGCTCCATCGAGGAGAGCGCCAAGGCCAATGCCTCGCTGGCGGCGGTGTTCCCGGTGATGATCATCGTCATGCTCACGTTGCTGATGATCCAGCTGCAGAGCTTCTCGCGGCTCGCGCTGGTGCTCGCCACGGCGCCTCTGGGGCTGATCGGGGCGGCGGCGGCGCTGCTCATCGCCGCAAAGCCGTTCGGCTTCGTGGCGCTGCTGGGGCTCATCGCGCTGGCCGGCATGATCATGCGCAACACGGTGATTCTCGTGGACCAGATCGACCACGACATCCGTGACGGGCACACCCCGCACCGGGCCATCGTGGACGCCACCCTGCGCCGGGCGCGGCCGGTGGTGCTCACCGCGCTGGCGGCGGTGCTGGGCATGATCCCGCTGGCGGAGAGCACCTTCTGGGGCCCCATGGCCGTGACCATCATGGGCGGCCTGCTGGTGGCCACCGTGCTCACGCTGCTGGTGGTGCCGGCGCTCTATGCCACCTGGTTCCGCGTGAAGGTGACGCAGGACCACGACTTGCCGGCCGGCGCGGCGCAGCCGGCGGAATAACGCGTCGCGTCGCGACGCCCCCCGATGCCCCGGCGCCCCCCGGGGCGGCCCTTCCGCCCGTCCCTGGCCACGCCCCCGGCCGCGGCCGGGCGGGAGGGCACTTTTCGCGCGGACCCTTCGCCCCGCCGGCCTGCCGGCGGGGCTTTGGAACCTCAGCCCTGCTTGTCGCGCAGGGTGAGGCCGAAGAGCAGCGTGCCGACGCCGTTGACGACCAGGTCCACGCCGAGGAACAGGCCGAGGATGTAGACCGAGTTCACCGGCCAGCGGGCGATGATGATGAGGCCGAGCAGCAGCGTCACGATGCCCGACACCACGATCCATCCCCAGCCCTTGCCGGGGCGCGAGCCGAGGCCGGCGAAGATGCGGAAGATGCCTTCCACCGCCAGGGCCACGCCAATCATGAGCGTGAGCACGCCGGCGCCGAGCAGCGGGTTGTACATGATGAGCCCGCCAGCCACGATGTAGAGCAGGCCGGCGAGGAGCCAGTAGAAGAAGCGGCCCCAGCTCTGCACGCGGAAGGCGTGGATGACCTGCACCACGCCGGCCACGAGCACGAACGCGCCCACATAGATGACGGCGGCGATGTTGAAGATGAGCACGTGGGCGAGAGCCACGAAGCCGAGCAAGATAAAGGCGATGCCCAGCACCACGAACCAGCCCCAGTTGGCACGGATGGCGTGCAACTGGTCGGCGACGGCGGATGCGGGGGACGTGGGTGCGGTGGCAGGCGTGGACATGGGGCCCCTCCAGTCGACATGAGGACTGAGGCGCGCATCATATCGAAGACGCGGGGCACGGTAAGGGGCCGCAGTCTCCGGGGAATTGCGGATGCACGGCGCGGCCCGGCGCGGGCTGGCTCCGGCACGGGTGGAGCTTGTCCTCGCCAAACGAGAAACGCCGCGCCAAACGGAAAACGCCGCCCGGCCGGGAGCGGCGGGCGGCGCTTCGTGTGATTCGCGGCCGGCGGGCGGGTCGCCGCCGGGCCTGATTCGGTCGGTTCCGGCCTAGCGCCCGGCGGAAGCGGTGGAGACCGCCGGCGCGGAGCCGGCCGCATTGGCCTGCGGGCTGTTGCTGGCCTTCGGCATGATGACCACCTTGGTGCCGACCTTGACGCGGTCGTAGAGGTCTTCCACGTCCGCATTCAGCATGCGGAAGCAGCCGGAGGAGACGAACTTGCCGATGGTCTGCGGCTCGTTGGTGCCGTGGATGCGATAGACCGTGCCGCCGAGATACATGGTGCGCGCGCCGAGCGGATTGCCGGGGCCGCCCGCCATGAAGCGCGGCAGATAGGGCTGGCGCTGGATCATTTCCGACGGCGGGCGCCAGTCGGCCCATTCCTTCTTGGCCGTGACCTTCTCGGTGCCGGCCCAGGTGAAGCCCTCGCGGCCCACGCCAATGCCGTAGCGCACGGCCTTGCCGCCGCCGAGCACGTAATACAGGTAGGTGTTGGGCGTATCGATGACGATGGTGCCGGCCGGCTGCGTGGTCACGTAGTCCACGGTCTGGCGGCGGAAGCGCTCCGGCACCGGCTCGGTGGGATCGATATTCTCGATGCGCGGTCCGGACGGCGCCTCGGTGGTGCCGGGCACGACGCCGGTGTTGGGCGCGTAGACGCCGGCCGGCGGCGGGCCGGCGTTGATGCTGGCATAGATGGCGTCCTGGTCCACCGCGGCGCGGGGCGGGGCGCCATAAGCGGGGGCGTCGCCATAGGCCGCCTGGGGCGGCTGGCCATAGCCAGGCTGCTGCGGCGGCTGGCTGTAGACCGGCGGCTGCTGCTGCGCGGACTGACCATAGCCGGGCTGCGCCGGCGGCTGGCCGTAGCCCTGATTTCCATAGGCCTGGTTGCCGTAGGGCTGCACCGGCGCGGGCGGATTGCCCGGCTGCGGCGCGACGGCCTGGGGGCTGCGCCCATAGCCGGGCTGCACCGGCTGCGGATAGCCGGACTGGGCCGGTGCGCCATAGGTGGCCTGTGGGGCGGGCGCCTGGGGGTAGGTCGACTGGGGCTGGCCGCTCGGCGGCGCGAGGTCGGTGCGCTCCACCTGGTCGCGACGAACCGGGGCCGGGCGGGAATAGGGATCGGAATAGCCGGGCGGCGGCTCGCCATAGCCGCCGACGGAGCCGGGCGGAAGGGTGCCGGTCTCCTCCTCGTCCGCCCCGTTGTCGGGCAGGCTGTAATTCGTGCCGTAGGCGCCCTGGCCGAAGGCGGGCGCGGTGAGAACGGATGCCCCGAAGGCGGCGAGGAGAAGTGTGTGGCGCAGGGTCATGTCTGAGGTGTTAACCGTGAAACGTGACGAAATTGGAAACGGTGTGCGGAATATTTCGCACCCCGAAGCGGTATTTCAGTATGGTTCACCGTGCGCTGCAAGGGCGCGCGCCAAGCGACCCTGACTAGCGTGTATTCCCCTGCGCACCGGCGTGCAATGGCACTGCGCCGCGCGCCGCGCTTCGTGATCGACCCGGCCGGCCACGCCGCGCCTCCCGCCGGAATTTAGGCTTGATGGGGGTTCCAGAAAGATATAAAGATATCCTTATGTCTAATCGCCGCGCCGGTCAGCCTCTTTCCTTCTCCGCGGTCCTTGAGGGCCTCAAGGCGGCGGGCGAGGACACGCGCCTGCGGCTCGTCGCCGTGCTCGCCGAGGCGGAGCTGACGGTCTCCGACCTCACCGACATTCTCGGCCAGTCGCAGCCGCGCATCTCCCGGCACCTCAAGCTGCTCGCCGAGGCGGGGCTGGTGGAGCGCCATCGCGAGGCGAGCTGGGTGTTC
This sequence comes from Xanthobacter dioxanivorans, assembly GCF_016807805.1. Taxonomy (NCBI): domain Bacteria; kingdom Pseudomonadati; phylum Pseudomonadota; class Alphaproteobacteria; order Hyphomicrobiales; family Xanthobacteraceae; genus Xanthobacter; species Xanthobacter dioxanivorans. The sequence goes on from NZ_CP063362.1 coordinate 2,333,699, forward strand.
TACCGCCGCGCCTCCGAGGGCGAGGGCGGGGGCATCGTGACGCAGCTGCTCGACCTGCTCGACCGCGACGATCCGGTGCTCGCCGGCGACCGGGCGCGCCTCGACGCGGTCCGCGCGGCGCGGGCGGCCGCGGCGCAGTCCTATTTCGCCGCCCATGCCCGGCAGTGGGACGAGATCCGCCGGCTGCACGTGCCCGAGGCGGCGGTGGAGGCGGCCATGCGCCAGGCGCTCGGCGGCGCGCCCATCCGCTCCCTGCTCGATCTCGGCACCGGTACGGGGCGGATGCTGGAGCTGTTCGCCGGCGACATCGAGCGTGGCATGGGCATCGACCTGTCGCCGGACATGCTGGGCGTGGCCCGCAACAACCTGGAGCAGGCGGGCGTGCGCAACTGCCTGCTCCGGCAGAGCGACATCTACGCGGTCCCTGCCCCCCGCGATGCGTTCGACGCGGTGATCGTCCACCAGGTGCTGCATTATCTGGACGACGGCGGCCGGGCCCTGCGGGAGGCGGCGCGGGTGCTGCGTCCCGGCGGGCGGCTGCTGGTGGTGGATTTCGCCCCCCATGCCCTCGAATTCCTGCGCGAGGCCCACGCCCACCGCCACCTCGGCTTTCCGCGCGAGACGGTGGAGGGCTGGCTCGCCGACGCCGGCCTCGACCTCGTCTCGTTCCGCACCCTCACCCCCGCCGGCGGACCCGGGGAAGGGCTCACCGTATCGCTCTGGCTGGCGCGGGACCCGCGTGTCCTCATGGCCGGGGCCGACCTTGTCGACAGGGAGATTGCCTGATGATCACGTCCTCGCCGACCCCGCTGCGCGCCAGCCGGGAGACGGGTCGTCCGCCGGTGTCGGTCTCCTTCGAGTTCTTCCCGCCGAAGAATGAGGAGATGGAGAAGACGCTGTGGGCGTCGGTCGGCCGGCTCGCGCCGCTGTCGCCGTCCTTCGTCTCCGTCACCTACGGCGCCGGCGGCTCGACCCGCGAGCGCACCCACGCCACCGTCGAGCGCCTCGCCCGGGAGACGGCCCTGTCGCCCGCCGCGCACCTGACCTGCGTCGCCGCGACCCGGGACGAGGTGGACGAGGTGGTGCGCGCCTACAAGGCGGCCGGCATCAACCACATCGTCGCCCTGCGGGGCGATCCGGTCACCGGCGTCGGCACCCGCTACGAGCCGCATCCGGACGGCTACGCCTTCGCCAGCGACCTGGTGGCCGGCATCAAGCGCATCGGCGATTTCGAGGTGTCGGTCTCCGCCTATCCGGAGAAGCACCCCGAAAGCGCCAGCCTCGATGCCGACATCGACGTGCTCAAGGCCAAGGTGGATGCCGGCGCCACCCGCGCGATCACCCAGTTCTTCTTCGAGAACGACGTCTATTTCCGCTACCTCGACAAGGTGCGGGCGCGCGGCATCGACATCCCCATCCTGCCGGGGATCCTGCCAGTGACCAATTTCAAGCAGGCCTCCAACTTCGCCACCCGCACCGGCGCCAGCGTGCCGGCCTGGCTGCTCAGGCGCTTCGAGGGGCTGGACGACGATCCCGAGACCCGCAAGTTGATCGCCGCCGCGGTGGCGGCCGAACAGGTGACGGACCTCGTTGATCGCGGCGTCACGGATATCCATTTCTATACCCTGAACCGCGCCGACCTCGTTTATGCCATCTGCCACCTCCTGGGCCTGCGCCCGCAGGCGGACGGGGTGCCGCAGGCGGTCGCGGTCTGAGGAGAGACGACGATGGCAGGGGAACCGCAGAGCCAGGTGCTGAGCCTGCTCCGGGAGATCCGGGCGAAGCTGGAGGGTCACGACCCGCGCTTCGATGGTGTCGACAAGAAGCGCGACAGCCTCCGGCAGGCGATCAACGGGGAGAGCGTGCTCGGTCGCTACGCCGCGGCCGAAGTCGAGGAACGCTTCGATGCCATGGAAAAGCGCCTCGCGGCGCTGGAAAAAGGCGCCGGCAAGAAGCCGCCGCCGCCGCGCAAGCCCAATCCCTGACCGATCGCCGCGGGCAGCGCCAGGCTGCCCGGCCCGCCCCTCCGGCCGAGGGCGCACAGCCTTTCGAGAAACCCAGCCATGAGCCCCACAAAGACCACCTCCGCCCTGAAGCAGGCCGCCGCCGAGCGCATCCTCGTGCTGGACGGCGCCATGGGTACCATGATCCAGGGCCTCAAGCTCGACGAGGCCGGCTATCGCGGCGCGCGCTTCGCCGACTGGCCGTGCGACGTGAAGGGCAACAACGACCTGTTGAGCCTCACCCAGCCGGACGCGGTGCGGGCCATTCACCTGGAATATTTCCGCGCCGGCGCGGACATGGTGGAGACCAACACCTTCTCCGGCACTTCCATCGCCCAGGCCGACTACGGCATGGAGGAACTGGTCTACGAGCTCAACTTCGAGAGCGCCCGCCTCGCCCGCGAGGCTGGCGACATGGCGCAGGCCGAGGACGGGCGACCGCGCTTCGTCGCCGGCGCCTTCGGCCCCACCAACCGCACCGCCTCCATCTCGCCGGACGTGAACGACCCGGGCTTCCGGGCGGTGACCTTCGACGAGCTCGCGCTCGCCTATGGCGAGCAGGCGCGGGGCCTCGTGGACGGGGGCGCCGACATCCTGCTGGTCGAGACCATCTTCGACACGCTGAACGCCAAGGCCGCCGTCTTCGCCATCGAGAAGCTGTTCGCCGAGCGCGGCATCCGCCTGCCGGTGATGATCTCCGGCACCATCACCGATCTGTCCGGCCGCACCCTCTCCGGCCAGACGCCCGCCGCCTTCTGGTACTCGCTGCAGCACGCCAAGCCCTTCTCCATCGGCCTCAACTGCGCGCTGGGGGCAAGGGAGATGCGGGCCCATGTGGCGGAGATCGGCCGGGTGGCGGACACCCTGGTCTGCGCCTATCCCAATGCCGGCCTGCCCAACGAGTTCGGCCTTTATGACGAGAGCCCCGAGGCCATGGCGGAACTGGTGGGCGAGTTCGCCTCGTCCGGCCTCGTCAACATCGTCGGCGGCTGCTGCGGCACCACGCCGGCGCACATCCGAGCCATCGCGCAGGCGGTGAAGGGCAAGGCGCCGCGGGCCATCCCCGAGATCCCGCCGCGCCTGCGCCTGTCGGGGCTGGAGCCGTTCGAGCTGACGCCGGAAATCCCCTTCGTGAACGTGGGCGAGCGCACCAACGTCACCGGCTCGGCCCGTTTCCGCAAGCTCGTCACCAACGGCGATTTCCCCGCGGCGCTGGCGGTGGCGCGCGACCAGGTGGAGAGCGGTGCCCAGGTCATCGACATCAACATGGACGAAGGCCTGCTCGACAGTCAGGCGGCCATGATCACCTTCCTCAACCTCGTCGCCTCCGAGCCGGACATCGCCAAGGTGCCGGTGATGGTGGACAGTTCCAAGTGGGAGATCATCGAGGAGGGGCTGAAGCGCCTGCAGGGCAAGGGCATCGTCAACTCCATCTCCATGAAGGAGGGCGAGGACGCCTTCCGCGAGAAGGCCCGCCTCGTGCGCAGCTACGGCGCCGCCGTGGTGGTGATGGCGTTCGACGAGGAGGGCCAGGCCGACAGCTTCGAGCGCAAGACCCAGATCTGCGCCCGCGCCTACCGCATCCTCACGCAGGAGCTGGGCTTCCCGCCGGAAGACATCATCTTCGATCCCAACGTGTTCGCGGTGGCCACCGGCATCGAGGAGCATTCGGGCTATGGCGTCGCCTTCATCGAGGCGACGCGGTGGATCCGCGCGAACCTGCCCCACGCCCACATTTCCGGCGGCGTCTCCAATCTGTCCTTCTCGTTCCGCGGCAACGAGCCGGTGCGCGAGGCCATGCACGCGGTGTTCCTCTATCACGCCATCCAGGCGGGCATGGACATGGGCATCGTCAATGCCGGCCAGCTCGCCGTCTATGACGAGATCGAGCCCGGCCTGCGCGAGGCCTGCGAGGACGTGGTGCTGAACCGCCGCGCCGACGCCACCGAGCGCCTCCTGGAGATCGCGGAAGGCTTCAAGGGTGCCGCCGGCAAGGAGAAGAAGGAGGCGGACCTCGCCTGGCGCTCCTGGCCGGTGGACAAGCGCCTCGCCCATGCTTTGGTCAACGGCATCACCGATTTCGTGGAAGCGGACACCGAGGAGGCGCGCCAGTCGGTCGCCCGTCCGCTGCACGTCATCGAGGGCCCGCTGATGGCCGGCATGAACGTGGTCGGCGACCTGTTCGGCGCCGGCAAGATGTTCCTGCCGCAGGTGGTGAAGTCCGCCCGCGTGATGAAGCAGGCGGTGGCCTACCTCATGCCCTTCATGGAGAAGGAGAAGGAGGAGATGGGTATCACCTCCGCCTCGGCCGCGGGCAAGATCCTGATGGCCACCGTAAAGGGCGACGTGCACGACATCGGCAAGAACATCGTCGGCGTGGTGCTCCAGTGCAACAATTACGAGGTCATCGACCTCGGCGTCATGGTGCCCACGGCCAAGATCCTGGCCACCGCGAAGGCGGAGAACGTGGACGTGATCGGCCTTAGCGGCCTCATCACCCCCTCGCTCGACGAGATGGTGACGGTGGCTGCCGAGATGGAGCGCGAGGGCTTCTGCGTGCCGCTGCTGATCGGCGGTGCCACCACCTCGCGCGTCCATACGGCGGTGAAGATCGCCCCGCGCTACGATCGCGGGCAGGCGGTGTACGTCACCGACGCCAGCCGGGCGGTGGGCGTGGTCTCGAACCTGCTGAATGCCGAGACCAGGGGCGCGTACGTGGCCGACATCCGTGCCGAATACGCCAAGCTCGCCGAGGCCCATGCGCGGGCGGACGCCAACAAGCAGCGGCTGTCCATCGCCAAGGCCCGCGAGAACGCGGTGCGGCTGGATTTTTCCGCCTATGCGCCGCCCAAGCCGGCCTTCCTCGGCACCGAGGTGTTCGAGGATCACGACCTCGCCGACCTCGTGCCCTATATCGACTGGACGCCGTTCTTCCAGTCCTGGGAGCTGACCGGCCGCTATCCCGCCATCCTCGAGGACAAGGTGGTGGGCGCGCCGGCCCGCGCCCTGTTCGAGGACGCGCAGGCGATGCTGAAGAAGATGGTGGAGGAGAAGTGGGTGTCGGCCCGCGCCGTGGTGGGCTTCTGGCCCGCCAATGCGGTGGGCGACGACATCCTCTTGTTCCGCGACGACACCCGCAAGACGCCGCTCGCCACCCTGCACACCCTGCGCCAGCAGCTGGCGCGGCGGGAGGGACGCCACAATCTGGCGCTGTCCGATTTCGTCGCGCCGCTGGAGAGCGGGGTCGCCGATTACGTGGGCGGCTTCGCCGTCACCACCGGCATCGGCGAGGAGGAGCGGGTGGCGGTGTTCAAGGCCGCCAACGACGATTATTCCGCCATCCTGCTCAAGGCCCTGTGCGACCGCCTCGCCGAGGCCTTCGCCGAGCGCATGCACCACCTGGTGCGCACTAGGCTGTGGGGCTATGCGGCCGATGAGGCGCTGTCCAACGAGGACTTCATCGCCGAACGCTATCGCGGCATCCGCCCGGCGCCGGGCTATCCGGCCCAGCCCGACCACACCGAGAAGGAAACCATGTTCCGCCTGCTCGACGCCACGGCGAAGGTGGGCATCCACCTCACCGAGAGCTTCGCCATGTGGCCGGGGGCGGCGGTCTCGGGGCTGTATTTCTCCCACCCCGAAAGCGCCTATTTCGGCGTCGGCCGCATCGAGCGCGACCAGGTGGAAGACTATGCCCAACGCAAGGGCTGGACCCTGGAGGAAGCCGAGCGCTGGCTGGCGCCCATCCTCAACTACGACCCGGCGCGGGTCGCGGCGGCGGAGTAGAGCCGGGCGCCGGTTGATCGCAGCCCCGCGCCCCGGACGCATTCCGCCGCGTTCCAGTCGGCTGGGACACGAAAGCTTGGCCCACCAAAGCTTGGCCATGGTCGTTCTGGAGGCGAGAGCGGGATCCGCCCGGCCGCTCCTGCCTTTCGGTCTCCTCGCGGTGTCATCGCCCGGCTTGTCCGGGCGATCCACCCTTGTCGCTCACGTGCCTTGTGCCGCCATGGCGCGTGAGCGACAAGGGTGGATGCCCCGGGCGAGCCGGGGCATGACGGGTGGCCAAGGGCCCCTCAGGCCGCCGCCAGCTCGCCCGCCAGCGCCTTGCGGATCAATTCGCGCGTTTCCGCCACCCCGTAGATCTCCACGAACGAGCCGAAGCGCGGTCCGCGCTCCAGCCCGAGCAGCACCTGGTAGAGGGTGTTGAACCACTCGATGGACACGCCGGGCCGCTCGGGGTGGCGCCCTTGGCCTTCATGTCCTGGTAGCGCGCGATGGGGCGGGCCACGTCGTAGAGGGCGTTCTGGATGTCGTCCGAGCCGGCGCCGGCGGGCAGGTCGGCCAGCGCCGCATCCAGCGTCTCCAGCGCCTGCCGCTCGACCTCGTCCGGCTTGCGGAACACCTTGTTGGGCTTCACGAAATCGTGGAAATACTTCACCGCATAGCCCACCAGCTCGGCGAGCTTGGGGTGGGTCTCGGCGGACACCCCCGGCACGTGGCGCCGCAGGAAGCCCCACAGCACGCTTTCGTCCTCGGTGTTGGAGGCGGAGGCGAGGTTGAGCAGCATGGTGAAGGACACCGGCATGTCCACCACCGGCGGCTCGCCGGCATGGATGTGCCACACCGGGTTGCCGAGGCGCAGCTTCCAGTCCTGCGCCGGATACTTGGCGAGGAAGCCAAAATAGTCGTCCACGTTGCGCGGGATGACATCGAAATAGAGCCGCTTCCCGGAGCGGGGCGACTGGAACATGAACAGCGCGAGGCTTTCCGGCGAGGCATAGCTCAGCCAGTCCTCGATGGAGAGGCCGTTGCCCTTGGACTTGGAGATCTTCTGCCCCTTCTCGTCGAGGAACAGCTCGTAGTTGAACCCCTCCGGCGGCTCGCCGCCGAGGGCCTTGGCGATCTGGCTGGAGAGCTTGACCGAATCGATGAGATCCTTGCCGGCCATCTCGTAATCGACGCCCAGCGCCACCCAGCGCATGGCCCAGTCCGGCTTCCACTGCAGCTTGCAGCCGCCGCCGGTGACCGGGACCGTGACCTTCTCGCGGGTTTCGGGGTCCTCGTAGGTGACGGTGCCATGCTTCACGTGATGCTCGAGGATCGGCACCTGGAGCACCCGGCCGGTGCGCGGGCAGATGGGCAGGAAGGGGGAATAGGACGCCGCCCGCTCCTCGCGCAGGGAGGGGAGCATGACGTTCATCACCTTCTCGTAGTGGTGCAGCACCTTGAGCAGGGTCGCGTCGAACCGGCCGGACAGATAGCAGTCGGTGGCCGACATGAACTCGTACTGGAAGCCGAAGGCATCGAGGAAGGAGCGCAGGCGCGCGTTGTTGTGCTCGCCGAAGCTGTCATGGGTGCCGAACGGGTCCGGCACCTTGGTCAAAGGCAGGCCCAGCGCCTTCTGCAGCATCTCCTTGTTGGGGACGTTGTCCGGCACCTTGCGCAGGCCGTCCATGTCGTCGGAGAAGGCGACGAGGCGGGTCTTCACCTTGTCCTCGGTGAGGATGCGGAAGGCGTGGCGCACCATGGTGGTGCGCGCCACCTCGCCGAAGGTGCCGATGTGCGGCAGGCCCGAGGGGCCGTAGCCGGTCTCGAACAGCACCTCTTCCGAGCCGCGCGCCTTCGGGCTGCGCTTCAGCCGCTCCACCAGCTTGCGCGCCTCCTCGAACGGCCAGGCGGTGGCGGTCTCGGCGACGCGCTTCAGCTCGCCGGCCAGATCGGCCGGGTTGGCAAAGGCGGGCGAGGCTTCGGGCGAGGACATGGCAGGCTCCGGAAAAGGAGCGCGAACTTAGGAACGTCCGAACGGGGCGTCAACGCGGCCGCGCGCGTTCTCAGGGCCGGGAGCTGGCGCGGGCCACGGGCAGGACCAGGTGCACCATGCCCACGACCATGGGCGGCACGGCGACGAGCGTGGTCGCCCACACCGGCCAGCCCGCGGTCAAGGGAGACAGCGTCCAGAGGATGAGATTGATGAGCCCATAGGCGCCGCCCATCATCACTCCCAGAAAGCGCAGGTGCGTGCGGGACGGCAGGAGGCTCGGCAGATGGGCCAGAAGATGCGCGGGCATATGCGCGGGCAGATGGGCAAGGTGGAAAGGCAGGCGGGTCATGGCGAAGGTCCGATAATGGAACGAAACGGATCGTTCCTATGTGGACGTTGATATATACGATCCGTTTCGATAATCAAGGGGGCATGTGACGGGAGCGGAAATGCCGGAAACACCCCAACAGGACGGCGCCCGCCGCGCCTCCATCGGCGCGCGGCGCAACCCCGCCGCCGAGGCCGCCATCCTCGCCGCCGCGCGGGACCTTCTGGCCGAGCGCGGCTATGCCGGCTTCTCCATCGACGAGGTGGCGCGCCGCGCCGGGGCGGGCAAGCCCACCATCTACCGCTGGTGGCCCACCAAGGCCGACCTGCTGATCGACGTCTATTCCGCCGAGAAGGCCGCCATCATCGCCGCGCCGGAGACGGGCGCCCTGTGGAGCGACATCCTCGATTATACGCGGGCGCTGTGGGCATTCTGGCGCGGCACCCCCTCGGGGCGCACCTTCCGCGCGCTCATCGCCGAGGCCCAGGCGGGGGAGGCGGCCTTGCGGGCCCTGCGCGACAAGTTCCTGCCGGAGCGGCTGAAGGACCTGCGCCTCATGTTCGAGCGCGCCGCCGCCCGCGGCGATATCGATGCCGCCGCCGTGGACGCCCTCGTGGAGCTCTATATCGGCTTCAACTGGGTGCGCCTCCTGACCGACAGGATCGCGGACGATCCGCCCGGCATCGAGGCCATGGCCCGTACCCTCGCGGGCGCTCCCCCCGGCAAAGCTCAGTAGAAGCCGATGGGGAACCAGCGCAGATAGAGGTCGGTGTAGACGCCCTTCTCCCAGATGCGCTGGAGGGCGAAGTCCACGGCATGGCGCAGCGTGTCGTTGCCCTCCTTCACCGCCACCGAGAAGCCGTCGCCGAAGAAGCGGCTTTCGGTGAAGGGCCCGCCGATGAAGCGGCAGCAATTGGCGCTGTCGGCGCCGTTGAGCCACAGGGCCAGGGTGATGCCGTCGGCGAACAGGAGGTCCACCGCCCCGGACTTCAGCGCCTCCTGCGCCGCGGCGAGGTCGGAATAGGGGCGGATGGCGGCCTCGTTGAAGAAGGAGCGCAGATAGGCCTCGTGGGCGGTGCGGCTCACCACCGCCACCTTCTTGGAGGCGATGGTCTCCGGGGTGGCCGCGTCCAGGGTGTCCTGGCTCTTGCCCACGAAGCGTGCCGGGGTGCCGAGATAGCGCTCGGTGAAATCCAGGGTCGCGCGCGCCGCCGGGGTCGCCACCACGCCGGCGATCGCGGCATCGGCCCGGCTCTCGCCGACGGCGTCAGTGATCTGGTCGAACACCGCGGTCTGGATCACGCAGGTCACCGCCAGCTCGGCGCAGATAGCGCGCGCGAGATCCACGTTGAAGCCGGAGAGCACCCCGTCCGAATTGATGAAGTTGAAGGGCGGATAATCGTCCGTGGTGACGAAGCGCAATTCTTTGGGCAGGCGCGCGGCGTCGGGGCGCTCAAGGCGGCGCTCGATGTTCCAGAAGTTCGGCACCTTCACCGCCTTCGCCGGCGCCTCCTTCGTCTCGCCCCACACCGGTGGCGGTCCCGCGGGCGTGCCGCGGGCCGGCTGGGCCGCCGCCTGCGCGGTTCCCCACGCCGCCAGCGCGGCGATGGCGAGGCCGGCGCGCCGGAGGCGGGACGGTGCGAAAAGGTCTGGTCGAGCCATCGCGGCTATTCTACCCTTGGTTTGCACGGATGGGGGCGGGCGCATGTTGGGGGACGCGCGGCCCGTGGGCAAGGGGCGCCCGCGCGCCGGTGAGATGCATGGCGTCGATGCGGCGCCCGGCCGGCCGCAGCCGGCGGGCGGCGCGGACGATGCCGCCCTCGCCGGTCACCCGGCATCCGCCCGGGCCGCCGGCGGCCGGCCCCTTCCCCCCGAGCTGAGACCCTTCGTCGGCCACCTGACACGACATGCGCTCGACGCCGCGGCGACACGGGCGCGTCGCATCGGTGTCGGCGCCGACGAGGTCCTCGTCGCCCAGGGCGCCATCGAGGGGGAAGCCGCCACCCGCCGCCTCGCCGCCCATCTCGGCCTCCCGGTGGCGGTGCTCGGTCCGCAGGACGCACCGGCCGACGCGGCCATGGCGGCGGCGGTGATCCGCACCGGCGTGCTGCTGGAGTCCGCCGGCGGCGGCGGACGCCCGGCCTTCACCATGGCGGCGCGCGGACGCGAGGTGCGGCGCCTGTTCCGGGCCCTGCGGGCGGATGCGGGCCTGGCCCGGCGGGCGCGCCTCGTCGCTCCGGCGGCCCTGCGCCGGCATGTGCTCGCCACCACCGGCAAGGCTCTGGCCGAGCGTGCGGTCGCCGCCCTCGCCGCGGCCGATCCGCTGAAGTCGGCGGCGACCCTGCGCCCGGCGCGAACCCTTGCCGCCATTGGACTTTGCGCCGGCCTGCCGCTCGCCGGTCTGCTCGCGCTGGCGCCGGATGCGGGCGTGCTCGCGGTGCAGGCGCTGCTGTCCCTGCTGTTCCTGTCCTGGATCGCGCTGCGCATCGCCGGCAGCCTGTTCCTGCCGCCGGACGACGAGCGCCCGAGCCTTCGCGAGCGTGACCTGCCGGTCTATTCCATCCTCGTGCCGCTCTATCGCGAGGCGGCCAGCGTGCCGGGGCTGGTGGCCTCGCTCTCCGGCCTCGACTATCCGGCATTAGGTAGCAAACGCACCACAAACGATGGTGTATGCATCGGATGGGATGCGCTAGGCTTTGTGGTTCCGTGCAACCGGGTGCACCACATGGCCGCAGACCCACAAGTCCTAACCACCCTCCGCCGTAAGAGGGACACCATTGAGGCCTATATAGGCACCATGGAACGGCAGATAGCAGACGCGAGACGCGACCTGTCTGCAATCAACGCGACAATCCGGCTGTACGAGATCGACCCGACTACGCCGGGCGTAGTCGCGCCGTACGCTGAAATTCACCGGCTGTTCCGGCGCGGCGAGATGACAGAGACATGCAGGCAAGCCCTGCGACAGCGCGGTCCATTAGACACGAGAGAACTCGCGCTGGAGGTCATCCGTACGAAGGGCATGGACGAAAGCGACCGCATACTGCGAAAGACGATCGCGCTTCGCATCGTACAGGCATTGCGCTTGCAAGAGAGGCGTGGCGGCGGGATTTCCGGAGACGGGAGACGCTGCGGGGTGAGGCTGTGGACCGTGCCGCAACCCTTGGGGGCTTGACATTTTAGTTATCCACAATATCTCCGGCGATTTTTCGGGGGCCTTTTTAAGCCAGCTTTCGATCAACATTCTGATTTTAAATGGTTTTCTTAACGAAACTTTTTTTAGCCCGTAGCGTTGATTTCTTAGCAAATAGCAGTGCATAAGAGGTCAAGCCTTTAATGAATTGGTCACATTCAGGGAATTGTGACTTGACAGGCTACGTGCTCGGATATAGCGCCGCGCACGTTCAGATGGAAGGTGGCTAAGATGTTCGTGTTCGCTCGCGACTTATACCGGCTACTGGCCGGTCGCGATTATGCGGCCGACATAGCCAAGGACGATTTTGATCGCTGCACTGGTCGGCGCGCGGCCTCACGCCTCTCGCGTGGTAATGTCGCCGTTCAAATGGGCGCATTCGTCACTACCGATGACCTTGAGGCGGAACGCCGGAAGGTTGCGAAGATTTCATTTCGCACCTAACTTGGCCGGAACTATATCCGGCCAAGCGATTCTTCATGACCATCAGCGCGTCTGACCTCCTCGCGGAACTCGCGAAGGAGTGGAATAGGATTGAGGGTAGGGCAAAGGAAGCCGAGGCGATCCGGGGTGAGGCTATCGTCGCTGCGATCAACGAAATGCGTTACGCCGGCCGTCGCATTGTTGACTCACTTAGCCCGCCGCCAAACTTGCTAGAAGAAGATATCGAACAATATCGCGTTGATCAGCTAAAGACGGCCAAGGTTTACTTGGTCAACGCAGATCACGACATTACAGACGCTATTATTTTTGTTGTTCACACAAGGGTAAATGAAACCCTGCAGCGGTATGGAAAGAAAAAGATCATAAAATTTGTTCCTGAATTTGATGATCTTTTTCCAGAAATCGAGGCCGCTCAGGATATCGTGAAAGGCAGCAGGGAAGACCGCGCCACCAGAAGCGCCGAATACAAGCGACTCGCAGAAGAATATATTCCGAAAATTGCAAAGCTTTACAAGCGAATCAATGAGTGCGAAAAGCTAAAGCTTGATAACATTGAATTTATCAAAAAGTACGCCAGAACGATAACGTGGATTGCTCTTTTGGGGTCCATTGCAAGTCTTGTTGGCCTCATCCCTCTAGTGCGCGATTTCTATCATTGGTGCGTGGGCTAAACGACGCGCTGGAAACTAGCGCTGCCAATACCCCTTCCACACCCGGCTGACCGGATGCGCCATCGCAAGGCCCGCAACGCGGTGCGCGAGCGTTCCGTTGTCCATCCGGCGATGATCCTCAAGCCAAGCCGCGTGGTCCGCATACTGATGCAGATACTGCGGAGAAACGTGGTGGTGTTGCCCAGCCACCATGCGGCGAAGGCGGGAAAAGAAGCTCTCAACCTGATTGGTGTTGGTGCCAGCGAGGTCGCTATAGGCCTCGCTGTGGTTGATGCGATGCGTGGTGAACGTGCCGTGCAGAGCGTCCCAATGGGCGGCTTCATCGGCATAGAAGGTTGAGTTGGGATCGGCGACGCGCTTGGCGATTTCCACGCCCTCGGCTTCCGACCGACCTACCAAAGTGAGGGTCCGTCCGCCGCGCTGACGCAGGGCGATGACCACGCGGCGCTTGCCGGTCTGGTGCCGAGCAAGGCGGCGGTCAACGCGGTCTTCCTTGACGTTCGCCGGGCGGATGTGGCCGCCGAAGTAAGCCCCATCAATCTCGACGCTCTCGCCCACGGTCTGCGCATGGACTTCGGCCGACATGGCTTCCCGAAGCTTATGGGAAAGGACGAAAGCCGTCTTGTGCTGACAGTCGAGGTCGCGGGAAAGCTGAAGGGCAGAGATGCCCTTGGCCGAATTAACGAAGATGCAGATGGCAGCGAGGAGATCCGTGAAGCTCATCTTGCGCGACGCGAAGATGGTCCCGCTGGTGACGCTGTACTGGTGATAGCAGCCAGCGCACTTGAACTTGCGGCGGGTGGTGATGCTGTAGGCCTCAACGCAACCGCAGCGCGGGCAGACCGGCTTGCCATCGTTGTCAGCCCAGCGAACCTTGCAGAACGTGCTGTAGGCCTTTTCCTCGCCGCCCTGATAGATGCTCTTCAGGGAGAGGGTGCGGGCGGCGGCGGAGAGGAGGAAGTGCTGGGCCATTTGTCATCATTTCCGATGCGTATGCATCCTATATGATGACATTATGCACTGTAGTCAAGGGCAAATGTATCGTATATGATGGCAATCATCGTTCGGAGGATTGCCAATGGCGGAAGCGATAGACTGGGAGGCCCGCGTCAAGGGCCTGCTCAAGGCGGAGTTGAAGCGCCGGAACGTGACCTATGCGGACCTGGTTGAGAAGCTTGCCGCCATCGGCGTCGAGGAATCCGAGCCAAACGTGCGCAACAAGCTCTCAAGGGGAAGTTCACGGCGGTATTCATGCTTCAGTGTTTCGACGCCATCGGCGTTCAGCAGGTCCGGTTATCGGACGGGTGACAAAAGTGACTCTTTTACAATGGCTTGCGGTGTAATTGCCCTCATATGAAGTGCATAAGCATATGAGACATTGACATTTTTTGCCTAGAGCGGTACAAAATGAATGTCGGCGACGGGCTCGCGCCAGCCGCCGATATAAGGTGTCAACGTATCAATAGCATCGGAACCGATCCCGGCGGTGGTGCGCCGGTTCGGATAACGCCGAAGCTCGGGTACTCGTACATCTTATTCTCCTTTCCCAGCGACTACTCAGCGCTGGTCTGGTCCTCCGTGGGCGAAGGATTGATTGGGGCCTCTGCATTCGCAGGGGCCTCATTCGTTTCGGCCATGGTAGGGAGGCGGAAATAGCCGTCATCTCCCTTGTTCAGTCGGCCTTTTTTCGCGAACTGATACATGATGGGAAGAACCTGCGGCCCCTGCACCCCGGGCCACCAGCGCCTTCCGATCTCTTCCACCAGCTCTGCGGCTGTAAGCCCCTTTCGGCCCACCTTGGTTGCGTCGCCGATAGCTTGGACAGCCATGTCATAATTGCTCGGGATACCATCCGGGCGAGCAGGTCCCAGCCTAGCCGCAGCGTCCGCCGAAGCTGGGGCGGGGTCCGCGGTCGGCTGGGGATCATCCCGAACCCAGAACCTGCCGAAAACGCGAAGCGCCATATCAAGCTCGTCCATCTCCCTTTCGAGACGTTCTAGCTCTGCCGCAATCTCTTTGCGGCGCGCTTCAATGGCGGCGATGTCAACAAGCCGTGTCATGGCTCATATCACCATATGAATCAGCCGCGCGCAAGACCCCATCTCATATGTTCCGCGTTTGTGCGAGTATGGGGATAAGTATGGCCTTTGGTGCGTCTGCTACCTAATCCCGCGACTATCCGCCCGAGAAGCTCGACATCAAGCTGGTGGTGGAGGAGGACGATGCCGGCACCCGCGCCGCCATCGCCGCGGAGGGCCTTCCGCCGCATATGGAAGAGCTGGCGGTGCCGCCGGTCGGGCCACGCACCAAGCCGAAGGCGCTCGACGTGGCGCTGCCTTTCGCCCGCGGCACCTTCGTCGCCATCTACGATGCGGAGGACCTGCCCGAGCCGGACCAGCTGCGCCGGGCGCTGGAGGCCTTCCGCGCCGGCGGGCCGTCGGTGGCCTGCGTGCAGGCGCGGCTGTGCGTGGACAATGGCGAGGACAGCTGGATCTCCGGCCATTTCGCGGCCGAATATGCCGGCCAGTTCGACGTGCTGATGCCCATGCTGAGCGCGCTCGGCCTGCCCATCCTGCTCGGCGGCACCTCCAACCACTTCCGCCGCCGGGTGCTGGAGGAGGTGGGTGCCTGGGACCCCTTCAACGTCACCGAGGATGCGGACCTCGGCATCCGCCTCGCCCGCGCCGGCTGGGCCACCCGGGTCATCGCCTCCACCACCTACGAGGAGGCGCCGGTAACGTCGCAGGCCTGGCTCGGCCAGCGCACGCGCTGGCTCAAGGGCTGGGCGCAGACGCTGCTGGTGCACAGCCGCAGCCCGCGGGTGCTGGTGCGCGATCTCGGCGCCCGCGGCACGCTCGCCCTCGGCGTGCTCACCGCCGGCCCCTTCGCGGCAGCCCTGGTGCATCCCTTCTGTCTCGCCCTCTTCGCCGGCGACGTGGTGCGCGGTGTGGTGGGGCTGCCCTGCGACACGCTGGCGGAGGTTCTCACCTCCGCGCTCACCTATTCGACCCTGGCTGCGGGCTATGCCGGCTCGGCGGTGACGGCGGTCGCGGGGCTCCGGCGCCGGGGGCTGCCCGTGCGCTGGTGGATCATCCTCACCATCCCGGCCTACTGGCTGCTGCTGTCGGTGGCCGCCTGGCGGGCGGTGGGGGAGCTGGTGCGGCGACCGCATTTCTGGCGCAAGACCGAGCACGGCCTCGGCCGGCGCCGCGGGCCGGCAAGGGAGCCGGCACGGGAGCCGGCCAACGATGCGTTCAGAAGTAGCGCTTCAGCTCCGCCGCAGCGTCGGCCGGCGGCCGCTTGGAATTGAACGGCGCGACGAACGCCCCGGTCTTGTCCATGAGATAGACCACCGCCGTGTGGTCCATGGTGTAGTCGCCACCGGAAAGCGGCACCTTGCGGGAATAGACCCGATATTCCTTCTTCATGGCGTCCACCGCCTCCGGCGTGCCGGTGAGCCCCTTCAACTGGGGCGCGAAGCTCGCGAGGTAGGACTTCATCACCGACGGCGTGTCGCGCTCCGGGTCGACCGTGACGAAGAAGGCCTGCACCTTGTTCGCGTCGGGGCCGAGGGCGGCGAAGATCTCCGACATCTCGAACAGGGCGGTAGGGCAAACGTCCGGGCAATGGGTGAAGCCGAAGAAGATCAGGCTCGGCTTGCCCGCAAGAATGGCCTGCGTCACCGGGGCGCCGTCCTGGTCCACGAGGCTGAATGGCCCGCCGACCTGCGCCGTGCCGGTGCTGGTGATTTTCGGCACCGGCGCCGGCATGAGCATGGTGACGGCGGTGACGAGCACGAGGGCGCCGGCGGCGAACGCCGAGAACAGGACGATCAATCTGCTGCGTTGGGACATGGCTCTCCTGCGCCCGTCCGGCGCGGCTCCAGGCGGGATCAGAGGCAGGATGCGATGCCTGCGTTCAGGATGTCGAAGAAGACGGTGGCGCCGTAGCGTTGCCACAGGAGCGCCGCCGCTGCGAACAGGGCTCCCGCGAACAGAGCGAGGACAGCCAGCGCCACCCGCCCCGCCGCGTTCCGCTCCGCGGTGCGCGGCGCCTCGACCACCTGCGGATGGTGAATGTGCGCCATTTCAAACTCGCCGGGCCAGCTCCCCATGGCGCAAGACTAGCGCGGACCGGCGGTAAATTCCAATCTCGCCCCGGCCGGGCATGGAAAGCGGCAAGTTGCGGGCTGCGCAGCCGCAAGAATCGCGGCCGCGGCCTGCTTGAGGCGCCGTGCCGGGGGTGGGGGGATGGCCGGAAAGCGAGGCAGCGTTCCGATGCAGGCCCGGACGCGCTTTGCAAACGGCGGCTAAACCGATTTGTCCGGGCGTTGACGCCAATCCGCCTCCGTCCTAGGTTCGGGCCATGCTGGAGCCCGGAAACGATAGCCTGCGCCACTTCGTGGCCAAGCGGCGAATTCCCCGCCCGGTCGACGGGGTCGGCCGGGTCAACTGACGCGCCGTTCCGGAGGCTGTCCAGCGGCGCGACCCAAACGGGGCCCTGCGGCCTTTGTTCGCACCGCTTGCGGCGCATCTGCGCGTTCTGTTCCGGAAATCACTCCCCATGTCCCACGTCCCCTTCCCTGACGGCGCCGCTACGGCCGGCGCCGGGCTCTACCGTCTCGTCGTCGAGGCGGAGCCCGATCCCAATTCCCTGCTGCGTCTGCTCGAGCCGTTCGTGATCCACGATGTGCTGCCGCACCGCATCGACTGTGCCTCCACCGCGGAGGCCTGCGCGGTGGAGCTCGAATTCACCGCGACCGCGGATCTCGCCACGCGCCTGCACATGCGCCTGTCCACCCTGGTGTGCGTGCGCGATGCCGCCCTCGCGCCCGCCGCGGCGCCGATCGCGGGCGCGCTTGGCGCCGCGGCCTGACGGAGCCCTCATGCTGAACACGCTTGCCGACATCGCCATCATCGTCCTGCCGGTTTTCGGCATGGTGGCGGTGGGTTACCTGTCCGCCCGGATCGGTCTCGTCAGCGAACGGGCGACGGACGGCCTCGCGGAGTTCGTGTTCTCCCTGTCGGTACCGGTGCTGATCTTCAAGACGCTGAGCGAGTCGCAGCTGCCGCAGGCGCAGCCCTGGGGCTACTGGATCTCCTATTTCGTCGGCGCCTTCTTCGTCTTCGGCCTCGCCATGCTGGCGGCGGAGAGGCTGTTCGGCCGCGGCCGGCAGGAAGCGGTGATCCACGGCTTCGCCGCCGGACAGGCCAACACCGTGTTCGTCGGCGTGCCGCTGATCCTCAAGGCCTATGGGCCGGAGGGGGCGGTGCCGCTCTTCCTTCTCATCGCCATCCACCTGCCGGTCATGCTGGTGGCGGCCACCGTCCTGCTCGAGGGCAGCGCCGGATTCTCCCGCGGCACCCTGGTGAAGCTGGTGAAGGCGCTGGCCTTCAACCCCATCCTGGTCGGGATCTACGCCGGGGCCCTGGCGCGCGTGCTCGACATCCAGGCCGTCGGCGTCCCCAAGCAGATGGTGGATCTCCTCGCGGCCGCCGCCACGCCCTGTGCGCTCATCTCCCTCGGCCTGTCGCTGAAGCGCTATGGCATGGCGGGGGGCGACATCGCCCCATCGGCGCTCATCTGCGTGCTGAAGCTGCTCGTTCACCCGGCGGCGGTGCTCGCCTTGACCTTCGTCTTCACCATGCCGCCGGTCTGGGCCGGCGTGGCGGTGCTGTTCGCCGCTATGCCCAGCGGCATCAACGGCTATCTCCTGGCCCAGCGCTACGGCATCGGCGTGGGCACCTCCACCAGCGCGGTGTCCATGTCCACCGGGCTGGCGGTGGTGAGCGTGGCCTTCTGGCTCTACGTGCTGGGCGTGGGCTGAAGGCCCAGGCGCCGCCGGATCTCCTGCGGTGTCGCCCCGCCGGCGCGCAGGGCGGCGAGGCTGGTGGCGGCGTTGCTCTTCGACAGCTTGTGCCCACTCGCGTCGAGGATCAGCCGATGGTGGTGGTAGACCGGCGTGGGCAGGCCGAGGAGGCGCTGCAGCAGCACGTGCACGGACGTGGCGTGATAGAGGTCCATGCCCCGGATGACGTGGGTGATGCCCTGCGCCGCGTCGTCCACCACCACCGAGAGGTGGTAGGAGGTGGGCACCTCCTTGCGCGCCAGCACCACGTCGCCCCAGGCCGCGGCGTCGGCGGCCACCGTCTCGCGCGGCCCCTCGGGCGTATCCCGCGCTTCCGGCCAGGCGAGCGGCCGGTCGCCTGCGGCCGCTGCCAGCGCCGCGGCCATGTCCAGCCGGACCACGAAAGGGGTGCCCCCCACGCGCCGGGACGCGCGCTCCGCGTCCGTGAGGACCGCGCGGGGGAAGGGGAAGAGGGGCGCGCCGTCGGGATCGCGCGGGGCGGGCCGGCCGGTGCGGGCTTCCGCCTCGATGACGGCGCGGGCGATGTCGGAGCGGCTCTCGAAGGCGGGATAGACGAGGCCCATGGCGTCGAGCCGGGCGAGGGCGGCGGCATAATCGGCAAAATGCGCCGACTGGCGGCGCGGCGGCGCGTCCGGGGCGACGCCGAGCCAGGCGAGGTCCTGGAGAATGCCCTGCTCGTATTCCGGGCGACATCGGGTGGCGTCGATATCCTCCATGCGCAACAGGAAGGTGCCGCCCATGCGCCGCGCCGCCTCGGCGTTCATCAGGGCGGAGAAGGCGTGGCCGAGGTGCAGCCGGCCATTGGGGCTCGGCGCGAATCGGCACACGAAGGGGACGGCGGGCACGCACATGAGCGGAACATCTAGGGGATCAACGGCAACGGATGGTACCCATCCGGTGCGAAAAGTTGATCCACCGGACCAAAGAGTTGCGGTCGGACCGCCAGCGCGGCGGCCGGCGCCGCCCAGCGCTGCCTCGGGAGGGCAGGATGAAGGAGCCACATCTTTCCGACCAGGCGGTGTTCGACCGCGCGCTCGACGACTTGGTCGGCCTCGATCCGCGCCTCGCCCCGCTGGTGGCGGTGGCCGGCCGCCCGGCGCTGCGGCGCCGTCCGCCGGGCTTTGCCGGGCTCGCCGCGGTGGTGGTGGCGCAGCAATTGTCGGTGGCCTCCGCCCGCGCCATCTTCGGCCGGCTGGAGCTGACCCTCGGTGGCCCGCCCAGCGTTGAGGCCATGCTCGCGGCGACCCCCGAGGCGCTGCGCGCCGCCGGCCTGTCCGCACCGAAGATCCGCACCCTGACCGGCATCGCGCGGGCGCTCGCGGCGGGGGAAGAGGACCTCGACCGGCTGGCCGGCCTGCCGGCCGACGCGGCGGCGGAGGCACTCACCCGCCTGCCGGGCATCGGGCTGTGGACCGCCGACATCTATCTCCTGTTCTGCCTCGGCCGCGCCGATGCCTTTCCCCATGGCGACCTCGCCTTGCAGGTGGCCCTGGGCGACGCCTTCGATCTGGGCGGCCGGTGCACGCCGATCGGGCTGAAGGCGATCGCCGAGGACTGGCGGCCCCTGCGCGGCGTGGCGGCGCACCTGCTCTGGGCCTATTATGGCGCGCGGCGGGCGCGGCAGGGCGCGCCGGCCTGACCGGCCCGGTTCGCTCCCTGCGGCGCCCCGCATTTCTGGTGACCGCCATGCGCTTTCCCCTCGACGGTGTCTCCCTCGACGATCCCATCCTCGAAGGCCCGAGCCTGCGCCCCCACCACGGCGGCGATCCCGATGCGCTGGTGGTGCTGCTGCACGGTTACGGCGCCGACGGCCGGGACCTCATCGACATCGGCAAGGCCTGGGCCGACCTCCTGCCCGGCGCCGCCTTCGTCTCGCCCCACGCGCCCGATCCCTGCGAGGGTGCGCCCATGGGGCGCCAGTGGTTCCCGCTCACCTTCCGCGATCCGCACGAGCTGACCCGCGGGACGGAGGGGGCCGCGCCCATTCTGCGGGAATTCCTGGCGGCGGAACTCGCCAAATATGACCTGCCGCCCGAACGCCTCGCTCTGGTGGGCTTCAGCCAGGGGGCCATGATGGCGCTGAAAATCGCCACCACCGCCGTCGTGGCGCCGGCGGCGGTGGTGTCCTATTCCGGCATGTGGGCGGAGGCGGCCGGCGGGCGGGGCGACATGGTGCTCCCCGCGCGGCCGCCGGTGCTGCTGGTGCACGGCACCGAGGACGAGGTCGTCCCGGCCGAGGCGCTGTTTGCTTCCGCGCGCGGGCTCGCCGAAGCGGGGGTGCCGCTGGAATGGCATCTGAGCCCGGGTCTGGGCCACGGCATCGACGATGCGGGCCTTGCCCATGGCGGGGCTTTCCTTGCGGAATTCCTGGGCCGGCGACGGACCTGAGCCGGCGTCCAGTATCCGCAGGTGCGCGGGGTGGATTGGCGGCCCGCTTCACAAGAATGACACGCTGCATATAGAGTATCGCCCGCGCACGGGATCGCTAGGTGCGATTCGGTGAGCAAGACGAGGAGTTGGGTCTCTTGACCACTGCTTTGTCACCCGGGGCTTGGCCAGCGCTCGTGCTCAATGCGGATTACCGCCCCTTGAGCTACTATCCGCTGTCGGTCTGGAGCTGGCAGGATGCGATCAAGGCGGTCTTCCTCGATCGGGTGAACATCGTCGAATATTACGACAAGGCGGTGCGAAGTCCGGGCTTCGAGATCAGGCTGCCCAGCGTTGTTTCGCTACGGACTTTCGTCAAGCCCACACGACAACCGGCCTTCACCCGCTTCAACGTCTTTCTCCGCGACCGCTTCTCCTGCCAGTATTGCGGCTCTCGCGACGACCTCACCTTCGACCATCTCATCCCCCGCTCGAAGGGTGGCCAGACCACCTGGGAAAACGTGGTTGCCGCCTGCTCCCCCTGCAATTTGCGCAAGGGCGGCCATATGCCGGGCGATGCGGGCATGTGGCCGGCGCAGATGCCCTTCCAGCCGTCCGTGCACGATCTGCACCAGAACGGCCGCCACTTCCCACCCAACTATCTCCACCAAAGCTGGATGGATTATCTCTACTGGGATACCGAGCTGGATCCCTGAGCCGACGCTCAGGCTTTGCGACCGGTTGTCGCGCCGAGGAAGGCGACGACCGCAAGGCCCGCGGCGATCAGCGCGTTCCACCCGGCCATGGAGATGCCGAAGAGGCGCCATGCGGCCTCGTCGCAGCGCGGCACCTTGGCGGTCCTGAGCGAGGAGAGAATGTCGTCCGACAGGACCGGCGTGCCGGTGCAGGTGGTGGGGCCGGGCCAGAAGTGCCACTCGATGCCAGCGTGATAGACGGCGAGGCCGGCATTCCAGACCATGGCCAGGCACAGCACCCCGAGCAGCACCCGCGCCACGCCCGAACGCCCGCCGCGCGCCGCCGCGAACGCCAGCAAGCCTATGGGAACAGCGGCGTAATAGGGCAGGCGCTGGTCGAGGCAGAGCGGGCAGGGGACAAGGCCAACCACCAGCTGGAAATACCATGCGGCCGCCAGGGCGAAGACGGCGCCCGCCACCACCAGCAGCGATGCGGTTTGAGGATGACGCAGGGGCAAGGAAAAGGCCTCTTCCGGACGGCGGCGGGATTCGACGCGCAAGGCGATAGCTCCCCGCCGACGGCTTTGTCCATGCCCCCGGCGGACGATGCCGTGCATGTGACCCGGATCCCGGTGGAGGGTGAGCAGGGGGCGGGCGGTGGCCGAACACCTTGGAACTGTTCTTACTCAGGGGCATCCGTATGGCGCTGCGGTGCGGCATGGGGTATAAATTTGCTAGTCGTCTTCGGAGGCATTCGCATTGCGTTTCTCCGGCGGCGGCATATTTTGGTCATAGCTACGAAGATTGCAGCCGAAATGAACGAGATGCCCCGCTCCCGCTCCACATTCGGTGCCCCGTTCAACGCGGGCCATGATATCCACGACGAGCCGGTCCTCCCCGTCGCTCAGTTGCGGGACATCAGCACGGCGCGTCGCACGGGCTGCCCCTTCCATGACGTACGCGAGATGCTGAAGGAAGTGGGCCTTCGCCCCACGCGCCAGCGCCTCGCCCTCGGCTGGCTGCTCTTCGCCAAGGGTGATCGTCACGTCACCGCGGAAATCCTCCACGAGGAGGCCATCAAGGCCCGCTTCCCGGTGTCCCTCGCCACGGTCTACAACACGCTGCACCAGTTCACCGAGGTGAGCCTCCTGCGCGAAGTGGCGGTCGACGGATCCAAGACCTATTTCGATACCAACGCCTCCGACCACCACCATTTCTACCTCGAAGGCCAGAACGACTTGGTCGACATTCCGGCCACGGACGTGGCGGTGAGCCTGCTGCCCGAGCCGCCGGAAGGCTACGAGGTGGCCCGCGTCGACGTGGTGGTGCGCCTGCGCCGCAAGGGTACGAATCGCGGCTGACACCCGCTGCGACCAAGCGCGCTGCGAACCAAGGCTGTTGCTTGAGGGTGCGGGATGGGTTTGGGCTGCGCCCGTTCTCCCTCCGTCGCCGGGAAGAGTCTGGTCGGCTGTGGCGGCATCGGCGTGAGAGCGTGCCCCGTGGCGAGCCCGGACGACCGTCCGATTGCCGCAGACGGGTGAGACGCGGAGATTTCCGCCGGGTTCGCCTCCGGCCATCCACGAGCCATCTGCCCCTTCCCGCCAGATCTCCGTCGTTCTCCCCCGGCCGGCGCACGCCGGGCCGCGCGGCGCTGCCTCGGGCGAACCGCGCCTGCCGGTTTCCTCGCCCGCCAACCTCCTCTATTCAGGTCATGCGCCATTGGCGGCCGGTTCTGCGAGGCGGAGATGAGTGAAAGCGTGTTGAAATCCCTGTCGGGCCCCGTGGTGCTGCTCGGTGCCGGCAAGATGGGCGGCGCCATGCTGGAGGGCTGGCTGAAGCTCGGCCTTCCCGCCGACAAGGCCGTGGTCCTTGATCCGAACCTGCCGGCGGAAACCGCCGCCGCCCTCGCCGGGCGGGGCGTCCTGGTCAATCCGGCGCTCGCATCGCTCCCCGCCCCCGCCGTGCTGCTGCTGGCGGTGAAGCCGCAGGTGGCGCCCGAGGCCCTGCCGCCGGTGGCGCCCCTGGTGCGGGCGGGCACGGTAGTGGTGTCGATCATGGCCGGGCGCACTCTCGGCACCATGGCCGGCATCCTCGGCGCCCAGGCCGCCATCGTGCGCGCCATTCCCAACACCCCCGCCGCCATCGGGCGCGGGGTGAGCGTCGCGGTGGCCGGACCGACCGTCACCGCCGCCCAGCGCGAGCTGGCCACGGCGCTGCTCGGCGCCATCGGCATCGTGGAATGGATCGGCGACGAGGCGCTCATGGATGCGGCCACCGCCGTCTCCGGCTCGGGTCCGGCCTACGCCTTCCTGCTTGCCGAGGTGCTGGCCCAGGCCGGGGTCGCGGCGGGACTGCCGGCCGAGCTTTCCGCCCGCATCGCCCGCGCCACCGTGTCCGGCGCCGGTGCCCTCATGGACCAGTCCGACCTGCCGGCGGCAACCCTGCGCCAGAACGTCACCTCCCCGGGCGGCACCACGGCCGCGGCCCTCGCCGTGCTGATGGATGCCGGCAAGGGCTTCGGCCCGCTGATGGTGGAGGCGGTTGCGGCGGCGACCAAACGGGGCAAAGAATTGGCCGGCTGACGGCCGGTCCGATGCCCTGCGCCGGTCGCAGGCCGGCGCCGCCGGCTTTACGCGCGAGGAGCGGCCATGACCTCCGAGACCACCCGAGACGCCTGCCTGCGCGCCTACCTGGAGCTTCTCGCCGAGCGCCCCGACGCCCGAATCGCCCTCACCGACGTGGCGGCCCATTGCGCCGTGTCCCTCGCCGAGATGCGCGCGTCCTTTGCCTCGACGGGTGATCTTCTCGCCGCCTTTTTCCGCGCCACCGACCGGCACGTGCTGGCGGAAGGGGGCCGGATGCGGAGGATTTCGCCGGCGAGGGGCCGAAGGAGCGCCTGTTCGAGGTGCTGATGCGCCGGCTCGATGCGCTGGAGCCCCACAAGGCGGCGGTGCGCGGCCTGCGGCGGTCGGCGCGGACCGATCCGGCGCTGGCCCTGCGTCTGCTGCGGCTGTCGGAGGCCTCCCAGCGCTGGATGCTGGCGGCGGCCGGCATCGATTGCACCGGCCTTTCGGGCAGCGTCAGGGCCAAGGGGCTGGCGCTGCTCTTCGCGCGCGTGATCGATGTCTGGCTCGAGGATGAAGATCCCGGCCTTGCGCCCACCATGGCGGCCCTCGACCGGGAACTCGCCGGCGGGGCCAAGCTGCTCGGCATGCTGGACGATATCGCCTACATCGTCCTGCCCTGGCGCAAGCGGCGGGCCTCGGCGGAGCGGGCAGGGGCGCCCGCGGCCGAGGAGGGGTGAGGTGGCGCGCGGGGAGGTTCGGCGAACGTGACCGGAGGCCGGCGGTGAGCCGTCGTCGCTTTCAGGCAGGTGGATCCCCCGGACGAGCCGGGGGATGAGCGTTGGCAGGCAGGGCGGGAACGGAGGAGAGGCCTCCGCCGATTCCCTGCGGCGGCCTCAGGCCGCCTTCTGCTTCGGGCGCACCTCGGCGGAATAGGAATCCATCAGCTGGTGGGTGATGCCCGAGGGGATGAAGCTCCAGTCGGCGATGGCGCCCACCGGGGTCACTTCCGCCGCCGTGCCGGTGACGAAGCATTCGCTGAAGGAGGACAGCTCCTCCGGCCTGATGTGGCGCTCCACGACTTCCATGCCGTGGCGACGAGCGATGTCGATGACCGTGCGGCGGGTGATGCCGTCCAGGAAGGCGTCCGGCGTGGGCGTGTGGATCACGCCGTCCTTGACGAAGAAGATGTTGGCGCCGGTGCACTCGGCCACGTAGCCGCGATAGTCCAGCATCATGGCGTCGGCGAATCCCCGGCGTTCCGCCTTGTGCTTGGAGATGGTGCAGATCATGTAGAGGCCGGCGGCCTTGGCCTTGCAGGGGATGGTGGCCGGATCGGGCCGGCGGAACTCGGCAAGGTCGAGCCGCAGGCCCTTCAGGCGCTGCTCGGGATCGAAATAGCTCGGCCACTCCCACACGCCGATGGCGAGGTGGATGGTGTTGTTCTGGGCCGACACGCCCATCATCTCGCTGCCGCGCCACGCCACCGGGCGCACATAGGCATCCACGAGGCCATTCTTCTCCAGCGTCGCCTTCTTGGCGGCGTCGATCTCGCCGATGGAATAGGGAATGGTGAAGTCCAGCATCTCCGCCGACAGGCGCAGGCGCTCGGAATGCTCGGCGCTCTTGAAGATCTGGCCGCCATAGGCGCGCTCGCCCTCGAACACGGTGCTGGCATAATGCAGGCCGTGGGACAGGACGTGCAGCTTGGCATCGGCCCACGGCACGAACACGCCATCGTACCAAATCCAGCCGTCACGCTGATCGAAGGGGGTACCCTGAGCGCTCATGATCTCGAACTCCTTGTTCCGGCCGCGTCGTTCGCGCGGCTTTCCCCCATTCGCTCCGCAGCGCCTTTGCAGCGGGAACGCATGGAGATATCTTTACGCCTGCTAAAGAAGCTGGCAAAGGCACGAAACGATCGATCCGAAGAACCTCATCTCGCGACCGATCATTTCGTCTGACGGGTGCTTTGAGTAACGATCAAAACGAAAAAAGTCAACATGGCTGACATAAACTCTCTCATCCTGCCTGGTCCCGCCGCCGAGCGCCCCGCCACCGGCGAGGCCCCCGGCGCCCTCCCGCTCGTGGATTTCGTCGAGCTTCTGTTCTTCGCCTACCGCGATTTCGTCGGCGATCCGGACGAGATCCTCGCCCCCATCGGCTTTGGCCGGGCGCACCATCGGGTGATCCACTTCGTGAACCGGCACCCGGGCATGCGCGTCACCGACCTGCTCGACATCCTGCGCATCACCAAGCAGAGCCTCGGCCGGGTGCTGCGCGAGCTGGTGGACGAGGGCTTCGTCGAGAGCCGGGCGGGGTCTTCCGACCGCCGGCAGCGCCTGCTCTTTCCCACCTCCAAGGGCGAGGCGCTGGCGTGCGAGTTCGTCGGCCTGCAGAGCCGGCGCATCGCCACCGCCCTGGAGGCGAGCGGACCGGACGGGCGTGAGGCCGTGCGCCGCTTTCTTCTCGCCATGATCGACCCGGAGGATCGGGTGGCGGTGGAACGGCTGATCCAGCGCGCCGACAGGGCCGCGCGGTCCCGTCCCGCGTCGAGGCCGCCGGACGCCGCGTGAGGCGGTGGCCGCTGACGCGGCGCGTGGAGTGTGCGAAGACGAGGCCATGCAGACCTTCAACATCGATCGTCCTCTCGTCGAAGGACCTCCGGCACCGGCACGCCGGCACGGGTGCCGTCATGGCTGATGCCGCGCCCGTCTCCGTGGCGCTCGCCGACGATGCGCCCCACCTTCTCGTCGTCGACGACGACAGCCGCATCCGCACCCTGCTCTCGCGCTTCCTCACCGAGAACGGCTATCGCGTCACCACCGCCGCCTCCGCCGCCGAGGCGCGGGGGCGGCTCGACGGGCTCACTTTCGACCTGCTGGTGCTGGACGTGATGATGCCGGGGGAGAGCGGGCTCGACCTCGCCCGCGACCTGCGCCGCTCATCCGCGGTGCCCATCCTCATGCTCACCGCCCGCTCGGAGACGGCCGACCGCATCACCGGCCTGGAGGCGGGGGTGGACGACTATCTCGCCAAGCCGTTCGAGCCGCGCGAGCTGCTGCTGCGCATCGGCTCCATCCTGAAGCGGGCGCTACCGCCGGCGCAGAAGGCGATCGAGAGTGTGCGCTTCGGCGAGTTCAGCTTCCACCTGGAGCGCGGCGAGCTCAGCCGCGGCGGCGAGATGGTGCGCATCACCGAGCGTGAGCGCGACATGCTGCGCGCCCTGGCCGAGGAGCCGGGAGAAACGGTTCCGCGCCTTGCCCTCGCCGGCGGCGGAGCGGCCAGCGAGCGCGCCGTCGACGTGCAGGTGAACCGCCTGCGCCGCAAGCTGGAGCGCGATCCCGCCAATCCCATGCATCTCCAGACGGTGCGCGGCATCGGCTATCGCCTGGTGGTGACGCCTTGAGCGTGGCGGAAAGCGGCCCCTCGGGATTCAGGCTGGTCGGAGGCTGGCTGAAGGAGGCCAACACCCGCTTCGCCGCCTGGTTCAACCGGGTGACGCCCAAGGGCCTCTATCCGCGCTCGCTGCTCATCATCGTCACCCCCATGGTGATTCTCCAGTCCGTGGTGGCCTTCGTGTTCATGGAGCGCCACTACAGCACGGTCACGCGCCGCCTCTCCGCCGCCGTCAGCCAGGACATCTCGGCGGTGGTGGCGCTCTACGGCGTGCTGCCGCGGGACAAGGACTTCTCCGCCCTGCGCTCCATCGCCTGGCGCAACCTGCGCCTCAAGGTGGACGTGCTGCCCCCCGCGCCCCTGCCGCCGCCGGGGCCGAAGCCGTTCTTCTCGGTGCTCGACAGCGCCCTGTCCCGGGAGATCGGCGCGCGGGTGAAGGAACCGTTCTGGATCGACACGGTGGGCCGCTCCAACCTCATCGAGGTGCGCATCAAGATGGAGGACGCGGTGCTCCTCGTCTTCGCCCCGCGCAATGCCGCCTACGCCTCCAACTCGCACATCTTCCTGCTCTGGATGGTGGGCACCTCGCTGGTGCTGCTCACCGTGGCCATCCTGTTCCTGCGCAACCAGATCCGCCCCATCGAGAACCTGGCCGACGCCGCCGAGGCCTTCGGCAAGGGGCGGGACGTGGAGAATTTCCGCCCCCGCGGCGCGCGCGAGGTGCGGCGGGCGGCGGTGGCCTTCCTGGAGATGAAACGGCGCATCGAGCGGCAGATCGAGCAGCGCACCACCATGCTCGCGGGCGTCTCCCACGACATGCGCACCATCCTCACCCGCTTCAAGCTGGAGCTGGCCTTCCTGCCCGATGGCGCCGACACCGAGGCGCTGAAGAAGGACGTGGACGAGCTCCAGGGCATGCTGGAAGCCTATCTCGCCTTCGCCCGCGGCGACCCCGGCGAGCAGGCGGCTCTCACCGACATGGGGCAGGTGATCGAGGACCTGCGCCTCAATGCCGAGCGCGACGGCGCCACCGCCGAGGCGAGCTTCATGGGGCCGCCGCTGGTGGAGGTGAAGGGTGACCAGCTCAAGCGCTGCATCGGCAATCTGGTGAACAATGCGGTGCGCCACGCCAGGCGCGTCGCCATCACCGGCACGCGCGACGCCCGCTGGCTGATCGTGACCGTGGACGACGACGGCCCCGGCATTCCCGAGGAGAAGCGGGAGGAAGTATTCCGCCCGTTCCTGCGTCTCGATGACGCGCGCAACCAGGACGACGGCGGGTCCGGGCTCGGCCTCGCCATCGCCCGCGACATCGCCCGCGCCCATGGCGGCGAGGTGCTGCTCGCCGACAGCCCCATGGGCGGCCTGCGGGCCAGCGTGCGCGTCCCGGTGTAGAGTCCCTCAGTCCTGCGGCGCCAGCGTCTCCAGGAAGCGGATGGGCGCGCCGGAGGCGGGGCCAGTGAGCTCGCCTTCCCACATCACCTTGCGGCCGCGCACGAAGGTGCCCACGGGCCAGCCGGTCACCTCCTTGCCATCGTAGGGGGTCCACTTGGCGCGGGAGGCGATCCAGGCGGCGGTGATGGTGGCGCGGCGCTTCAGGTCCACCACCGTGAAGTCCGCGTCGTAGCCCACGGCGATGCGCCCCTTGCCGGCGATGCCGAACAGCCGCGCCGGGCCGGCGCTGGTGAGGTCCACGAAGCGCTCCAGCGTCAGGCGCCCGGCAGCCACGTGGTCGAGCATCAGGGGCACCGTGGTCTGCACGCCGGTCATGCCCGAGGGGCTTTCGGGATAGGGCTTGGCCTTCTCCTCCAGCGTATGGGGGGCATGGTCGGATCCCAGCACGTCCACCACGCCGCTCGCCAGCGCCGCCCACAGGGCGTCGCGATGGCGCGCGCCGCGCACCGGCGGGTTCATCTGCGCCAGGGTGCCGAGGCGCTCGTAGCATTCGGGCGCCGCCATGGTGAGGTGATGGGGCGTCACCTCCACCGAGGCCACGTCGCGGGCATCGGCCAGGAATTCCATCTCCTCCGCCGAGGTGACATGCAGCACGTGCACGCGGGCGCCGGTCTCGCGGGCGAGGGTGACGAGGCGGCGCGTGGCGGTGAGCGCGGCGATCTCGTCACGCCACACCGGGTGGGAGGAGGCATCGCCCGGCACCCGCAGGGGCTTCCTCTCCTGCAGGCGGGGCTCGTCCTCGCAGTGGAAGGCGGCGCGGCGGCGGATCACCTTGAGGATGTTGCGCACGCCATTGTCGTCCGCCACCAGCAGCGAACCGGTGGACGAGCCGATGAAAACCTTGATGCCCGCCGCGCCCGGCAGGCGCTCCAGCTCGGGCAGGTCCTTCACATTGTCGTGGGTGCCGCCCACATAGAAGGCGAAGTCGCAATGCATGCGGGCGGTCGCCCGCGCCACCTTGTCCGCCAGCGCCGCGGCGGAGGTGGTCTGGGGGATGGTGTTGGGCATCTCGAACACGCCCGTCACCCCGCCCATGACGGCGGCAAGCGAGCCTGTCTCCAGGTCTTCCTTCTGCTCCAGGCCCGGCTCGCGGAAATGCACCTGGGTATCGATGACCCCGGGCAGCACGTGCAGGCCCGTGGCATCCACCACCTCGCCCGCGCTCGCGGCGCCGAGGGTGCCGATGGCGCGGATGCGTCCGCCGGAAACGCCGATGTCCGCAACCTGGATGCCGGCGGGCGTGGCGACGGCGCCGCCCTTCAGCAGGAGGTCGAAGGTTGGAGACATTTGGCACTCGCTCTTGCTGGAGATGGGCTCGCGGCCTTAAATCTGGTTTTTATTTTTCTGACAAGGACGGCCCCCATGCCCGTCATTCATTTGACCGATCGTGTGCTCATTCGCGCTTCAGGCCCCGATGCGTCCAAATTCCTCCACGGCGTCATCACCTGCAACGTCGCCACCATGGCGAAGGGGGAGGCCCGCTACGGCGCGCTTCTGACCCCGCAGGGCAAGATCATCTCCGACTTCCTGTTCTATAGCGAAAGCGAGGACGCCTTCCTGTTCGACGTTCCCGCCGAGCGGGCGGAGGACCTGTTGAAGCGCCTCGTCTTCCATCGCCTGCGGGCCAAGGTGGCCTTCGAGACGGCGGACGGCCTCGCGGTGGCCGCCGTGTTCGGCGAGGTGGCCGAGGTGCCCGAGGGCGCGCTTTATGGCGATCCCCGCGTTGCCGCCCTGGGTGGGCGGCTGGTGCTGCCCCGCGCGGCGGCGGAGGCCCTTTCCTCCGATGCGGCCCCCTACGAGGCGCAGCGCATCGCGCTGGGCATCCCCAAGGGCGGTCCCGACTTCACCTATGGCGACACCTTCCCTCACGAGGCCGACATGGACCAGCTCGGAGGCGTGGACTTCAAGAAGGGCTGCTATGTGGGCCAGGAGGTGGTGAGCCGCATGGAGCACCGCTCCACCCCGCGCAACCGGCTGGTGGAGGTGCTGTTCCCGCAGCCGCTGCAAGCGGGGCAGCAGATCACGGCCGGGGACAAGAGCGTGGGGCTGATCTCGTCGGTCACCGAGGGGCGCGGCATCGCCACGGTCCGCCTGGACCGGACTTCCGACGCGAAGGCCGAGAACGTGCCGCTCATGGCCGGCGACGTGGCGGTGGAACTGCGCCGGCCCGACTGGGCCAGCTTCTCCATGGATTGGGAGAAGAAGGTGAGCGAGCTGGACCGCAAGTTCCAGGGGAACTGAGTTCAGGGAAACCGAGGGGGGATGATGGACGAAGTCGCGGCAAGGCCGGTGCGGGCGCCGACCATCCTGCACGCGGATGGTGTGACGCGTTGCTTCTGGTGCGGCACCGACCCGTTCTACATGGCCTATCACGACGACGAATGGGGGGTGCCCGAGCATGACAGCCGGGCCCTGTTCGAGAAGCTGCTGCTGGACGGCTTCCAGGCCGGGCTCTCCTGGATCACCATCCTGCGCAAGCGGGAGAATTTCCGCCGCGCCTTCGACGGCTTCGACCCCGAGGCCGTGGCCCGCTACGACGCGGCCAAGGTGGAGGCGCTGATGCAGGATGCCGGCATCGTGCGCAACCGGGCCAAGGTGGAGGGCGCGGTCCTCTCCGCCCGCGCCTACCTGGACCTGCGGGACAGGGGAATCGCCTTCTCCGACTTCATGTGGGAGGCGGTGGACGGGAATACGAGGCGGAACCGGCCGCAGCGCATCGCCGACATCCCCGCCGAGACGGCGCAATCGCGGGCGCTCTCCAAGCGGCTCAAGGGGCTCGGCTTCAAGTTCGTCGGCCCCACCATCGTCTATGCGGCCATGCAGGCCTGTGGCCTGGTGGACGACCACCTGGCCGGGTGCCATTGCGCCAAGGCGTGAGGCGATACCCCTTCGGGCAAAAAGAAACCCCGCCGTGAGGCGGGGTTTCTTTGATTGGGACCGGGCGTGCCGGCCTATTCGTTGAACAAAGCGGGCTGCTCGGGAGCGGCCGGCTGCTCGCCGCCCTCCTCGGCCCGGTCGGTGCGGGTGCGGAAGCGGCGACGGCGTCCACGCGGGGCGCCCGTCGCCTCGGCGGCTTCAGCCACCTCCTCGCGGGGAGCTTCGGCTTCCACCCGAGGTTCCACCCGAGGCTCCGGACGGGGTTCCTGACGGGGCTCGGGGGCGGCGCGCTCCTTGGTCACGGCCGGCGTGCCGGTGATGAAGGAGGGCAGGCCCAGATCCTGCTCTTCCTCGCGCGGGGGCAGATCGCGGAGGGGAAGGTCGCGGGGGGAGCGGCCTCGCGGGCGGGGCGGGGCGCACGGGGCTGCTCCGCCTCTTCGACGCGCGGCTGGCGCGGAGCCCGCGGCGCGAAGCCCTCGGCGTTGTTGTCGTCGCGATTGCGGCGGCGGAACTCCCGCGGCTCACGCTGTTCGCGGGGCTCGCGCGCCTGCTCCCTGGGCTCGCGCGGCTCCCTGAACTCCCGCTGCTCGCGCGGCTCGCGTTGCTCCCTGGACTCGCGCTGTTCACGGGGCTCGCGCTGCTCCCTGGGCTCCCGCGCCTCGCGGGGCTGGTAGCCCTCGCCATTGTCATCGTCGCGGTTGCGGCGGAAGCCACCCTGGCGGTTGTCGCGCTGCTGGCGGTCGTCGCGTTGCGGGCGGTCGTCGCGCTGCTCGCGCGGTTGGTAGGGCTGCTCGCCGCGACCATAGGGCTGGGGCGCATCCAGGCCGCCGATGTCGTCCATGTCGTCGTCGTCCGCCTCGTCGTCGCGGCCGAAGCCGGGCGGGGGCGCGAACTGGCCCTGGAGGGAGGCGATGAGGCGAAGATAATGCTCGGCGTGCTGCAGGTAGTTCTCCGCCGCCACCGGGTCACCGGAGGATTGGGCGTCGCGGGCGAGCTGCTGGTATTTTTCCGCAACGTGGTGGGCCGTTCCACGCACCTTCACATCCGGCCCGTTGGACTCGTACACCCGTGTCAGGGGGTTCGAGCTGCGCCGGTTGTTGTTGTTGCGGCCGCGCAAACGCTTCTGCTGACCATTTCTCATGTGGATCGATCTCTACTCGCCCGGCGTTCACGCCGCCGTGTGCGCCCGGACGCTCAGCGCCGGTCAAATCCGCATCCCGCCGGGATGTGGGGCCCGGGCGGCGCGCACTGTGCCTCGCAGGGGATGAACGTCAGCTTCGCGAACCCCGCCTGCATCGGCGTTCGCGCTGTTCACGAAAGGCGTCGATCAAGAAGTCTGGATCAGTTTGACCATAGAGCCCAGTTCCGCGCCCCCCAGCACGGCCGCCCAATTCCACGAGACGCAGCGTGGCTTCCCGGCCCGCATGCGTTCAACACCGTGAAGCGATCTCACCTCAGGATGGGATCCCGGCGCAGCATATGCGCGCCTGTGGATCTCACATCCCCAGCGACCGAAATATCCGTTTGAGATTTCGGAAGCCCGCCTCGACCCCTCGGGGCCGACGCCTCGGTTCGATTCCTGAGATTGACACTAGCGATTTCGGTCTGATGTTCCAAGCGCTTTTTTCGCACCTGCACGCTCCGCGCCCCGGCCGATGCAGCCGGGCCACACCTTTGGGCGCCTCAGGCGATCCGGGCGGCGAGGGCGCGCGGCACGCCGCCGAGGTCCCGCCGGGCCGGGCCGCACACCGCAAGTCCCCGGGCGCGGAGGAGCGCCGCGACGCTCGCCTCCTGCCCCGCGCCCAGTTCGAGCACCGCGCCGCCGCCGGGGCGCAGCAGACGGGGCAGGCCGGCGGCGATGGCGCGGTAGGCGTCGAGGCCGTCCTCGCCCGCCACCAGGGCCAGCGCCGGATCGAACAGGCGCACCTCGCGCGACAGGCCCGCCATCTCCCCGGCGGTGATGTAGGGCGGGTTGGAGACCACGAGGTCGAAGCCGCCCGCCAGCGCCGCCCCCCAGTCGCCCACCAGCACCGATGCGCGCGGGGTGAGGCCGGCCCGGGCGAGATTGTCCCGGGCCGTGCGCGCCGCGCCCTCGGAGCGGTCGAGGCCGATGCCGGTCGCGCGGGGGCGCTCCAGCAGCAAGGCGGCGAGAATTGCGCCTGTCCCGGTGCCCAGATCGAGGATTCGGAGCGGCACGGCGACATCCGGGAACATGTCGAGGGCCGCCTCCACCACGGTTTCCGTGTCCGGGCGCGGCTCCAGCGTGTCCGGCGAGAGCAGGAGGTCGAGGCTCCAGAAGGCGCGGTGGCCGAGGATCCGTCCCACCGGCTCGCCGGCGGCGCGGCGGGCGAGGAAGGCTTCGGCCGCCGCCTCGGCCGCCGCCGGCACCGGTTCTTCGCCCCGCGTGAACAGGTCGCCGGGGTCGGTGGCGAGGGCGTGGGCCAGGAGCAGGCGCGCATCGAGGTCGGGCGTCTGGCAGCCCGCGGCCGCCAGCGCCGTCGTCATCCGGCGGCGCAGGATCGCGATGGCGGGGGCGTCAGACACGGGGGAGGCCGCGCACGGCGTCACGCCTCCTCGGCGGCCGCGAGCAAGGCGGCCTGGTGCTCAGTGAGCAGCGGATCGATGATCTCGTCGAGCGCCGTGCCGGCCATCACCTCCTCCAGCTTGTAGAGGGTGAGGTTGATGCGGTGGTCGCTGACGCGGCCCTGCGGGAAGTTGTAGGTGCGGATGCGCTCGGAGCGGTCGCCGGACCCCACCTGCCCCTTGCGCTCGGCGGCCCGGCCGGCTTCCTTCTTCTGGCGCTCGTCGTCGAGGAGGCGGGCGCGCAGCAGGGCCATGGCCCTGGCCTTGTTGCGGTGCTGGGAGCGCTCGTCCTGCACCGCCACCACGGTGTTGGTGGGCAGGTGGGTGATGCGCACCGCGCTTTCCGTCTTGTTCACGTGCTGGCCGCCGGCGCCCTGGGCGCGGTACACGTCGATGCGCAGGTCGGCCTCGTTGATGTCCACGTCCACCTCCTCCGCCTCCGGCAGGACGGCGACGGTGGCGGCGGAGGTGTGGATGCGCCCGCCCGCCTCGGTGGCGGGGACGCGCTGCACCCGGTGCACGCCACTCTCGAACTTCAGCCGCGCGTAGGCGCCGCGCCCGTGCACCGCGGCGACGATTTCCTTGAAGCCGCCCATGGTACCCTCGCTCTCGGCGAGCACCTCCACGCTCCAGCCCTTCTCGGCAGCGTAGCGCGTGTACATGCGGTACAAGTCGCCGGCGAACAGGGCCGCCTCGTCGCCGCCGGTGCCGGCGCGCACCTCCAGGATGACGCCGCGCTCGTCCATGGCGTCCTTGGGCAGCAGGGCGAGGCGGACGGCGGTGGCGAGCTCGCCGATCCGATCCTCGAGCCGTTCCACCTCCGCCTCGGCCAGCGACCGCATCTCGGGATCCGCGGCGGATTCGGCGAGGAGCTCGTGCGCCCCTTCCAGGTCATGCTCGGCGCCGCGCAGGGCGCGCACCTGCTCCACCACCGGGGAGAGGTCGGAGAATTCACGGCCGAGGCGCACATATTCCTCGCCCTCCGCGCCGGCGGACAGGGCGGCCTCGATCTCGGCATGGCGCGCGACCAGCTGGTCGAGCTTGGCGGTGGGCAGCACGGTCATGACCAAAGCGTTTTCAGCAAAAGTGGATACCCGGTCTTGCGTTCCAAGAACGCGTTCAAGGCTGTGCCCAGGGCGCGATCCGATCGGCGCGTGCTCTAGAGCGGCAGGCCGCTCGCCTTGGCGAAGGCGGTGAGGGCGGCGCGCGGATCGGCCGTTCCGGAATGGTCCTCCAGCATGGGCAGGAGGATGCGGCGGGCGGCGGAGACGTCCAGCTCCAGCATCATCGCCTTCACCGGGCCGATGGCCGCCGGCGACACCGACAGCGCCCGGTAGCCCAGCGCGGCGAGCGCCACCGCCTCCAGCGGTCGCGAGGCGAGCTCGCCGCAGAGCGTCACCGGCTTGCCGTGGCGCAGGCCCGCCTCCGCCACCATGCGGAACGCCCGCAGCGCCGGGGGAGACAGGGGGTCGAACCGGTCCGCCACCCGCACGTTGGAGCGGTCGGCCGCATACAGGAACTGCACCAGATCGTTGGAGCCCACCGACAGGAAGTCGGCGCGCGACAGGATCTCGTCCAGCTGGAAGAGGAGCGAGGGCACCTCCACCATGGCTCCGACGAACACCTTTTCCGGCAAGCCATGGCCATGCTTGCGCAGGTGGGTCAGCTCGCGCTCGACGATGGCGCGGGCGCGGTCGAACTCGTCCACGGCCGCCACCATGGGGAACATGAGGCGCAGCTCGCGTCCCGACCCGGCGCGCAACAGCGCTCGCACCTGGCTGCGCAGCAGGCCCGGCCGGTCGAGGCCGAGGCGGATGGCGCGCCAGCCCAGGGCCGGGTTCTCTTCCTCCACCGTGCGCATATAGGGCAGCACCTTGTCGCCGCCGATGTCGAGGGTGCGGAAAGTGACGGGCCGGTCTCCGGCCGCGTCCAGCACCGCGCGGTAGAGCTTCAACTGCTCGGAGATGCGCGGAAAGGCCGAGGCGATCATGAACTGCAGCTCGGTGCGGAACAGGCCGATGCCCGCCGCGCCCGTCTCGGCGATGTGCGGCAGGTCCACCAGCAGGCCGGCATTGAGGTGCAGGTCCACGTGCACCCCGTCCTTGGTGACGGAGGGGCGGGTGCGCAAGGCGGCGTACTGGGCCTGGCGGCGGGCGCGGAAGCGCACCTTCTCCGCATAGGCCTCCTCCACGTCGCCGGGCGGGCGCAGATGCACCTCGCCCGCCTGCCCGTCCACGATCATCGGGTCGCCGGGGTCGGCAAGGCCCGCGGCATTCTCCACCTGCCCGACGGCGGCGATGCCCAGCGCCCGCGCGACGATGGTGACGTGGCTGGTGGTGCCGCCTTCCTCCAGGACCAGGCCGCGGATGCGCGAGCGGTCATAGTCGAGGAGCGCCGCCGGGCTCATGTTGCGGGCGACGAGAATGGCGTTCTCCGGCAGCGCCTCGCGCTCCGGGCCGCGGTTGCGGCCGGTCAGCTCGCGCAGCAGGCGGTTGGCCAGGTCGTCCAGGTCGTGCAGGCGCTCGCGCAGATAGGGGTCGGAGGCGCGCATCATGCGGGCGCGGGTATCCGACTGCACCCGCTCCACCGCGCCCTCGGCGGTGAGGCCGGAGAGCACGGCCTCGCGCATCTTGTGCATCCAGCCGCGGTCGTGGGCGAACATGCGGTAGGCCTCGAGGATGTCGCGATGCTCGCCGGCCTTGGCGAGGCCGTCATCCTCCAGCATGACGTCGATGGAATGCCGGAGCTTGCCGATGGCGGCATCGAGCCGGGCGGTCTCCTTCACCACGTCGTCGGCGATGACGTTGGTCACCTTGACGCGCGGCTCGTGCAGGACCACGTGGCCGAGGCCCAGCCCGTCGGCCAGCGCCACCCCCTTCAGGTGCAGCGGCCGGCGGATGGCGGGCTCGGCGCCGGGCTTGGCCAGCGCGGTGAGCTCGCCCGAGGCGATCATCTCCGCCAGCACCATGGCGGTGGTCTGGAGCGCCTCGATCTCCTCTTCCGTGTAGGTGCGCCGCGCCCGGTTCTGCACCACCAGCACGCCCAGCGTGTTGCCGGCGCGCAGGATCGGCACGCCGAGGAAGGAATTGTAGACCTCTTCCCCGGTTTCCGGCCGGTAGGCGAATTCGGGGTGGGCCTGGGCGTCGGACAAGGCGAGGGATTCCGCCTCGCGGGCGACGTGGCCGACCAGGCCTTCGTCCACCCGCATGACGGTAAGATGAACTGCATCCCGGTTCAGGCCCTCGGTGGCATAAAGCTCGAGGGTCTGGTCCACACGCAGCACATAGACCGAGCAGACCTCCGCCACCATGTTGGCGGCGATCAGCACCACGATCTTGTCGAGGCGGTCCTGCGCGCTGACCGGCTCCGCCATCACCTCGCGGAGGCGCCGGAGCAAAACGCGCGGACCGCCGAGCGCGCCACGCATCGGCCGCATCCTTAAAGTGTCGGCGGGCTCAAGTCCCGCGGGGCTCTCGAACGAACGGCGCGCCCCGCGGTCCGCCCTCAGCTGTCGAGCCCGTATAGCGAATGGAGAGTCCGAACCGCAAGTTCGGTATAAGCCGCATCGATCAGGAAGGAGATCTTGATCTCCGACGTGGTGATCGCCCGGATGTTGATCCCCTTGCCGGCGAGGGCCTCGAACGCCTGCGCGGCAACGCCGGCGTGCGAGCGCATGCCGATGCCGATCACCGAGACCTTGGTCACGTCGCTCGCGCCCTCCAGCGACTGGAAGGCGATGGAATCCCTCGCCTTCTCGATCACCGCCTTGGCCCGTTCGAAGTCGGCGGTGGGCACGGTGAAGGTGATGTCGGTGTAGCCATCGGCCGACACGTTCTGCACGATCATGTCCACGTTGATGTGGCTTTCCGCCAGCGGCCCGAACACGGCGGCGGCGATGCCGGGCTTGTCGGCCACCCGGCGGATGGAGACCTGGGCTTCGTCCTTGGAGAAGGCGATGCCGGTGACCACCTGCGATTCCATCTGGCTTGCCACGATCTCCTCCTCGTCGCAGATGAGCGTTCCGGCCTTCTCCACCTCGCCCATTTCCGGGGCGTCGGGGTCGACGAGGCTGGAGCGCACGAAGGTGCGCACATTATGCACCATGGCGAGCTCCACGGAGCGCACCTGCAGCACCTTGGCCCCCAGGGAGGCCATTTCCAGCATTTCCTCGAAGGCGATGCGGTCGAGCCGGCGGGCCTTGGGCACCACCCGCGGGTCGGTGGTGTAGACGCCGTCCACGTCCGTATAGATGTCGCACCGCTCCGCCTTGAGGGCGGCCGCGACCGCCACGGCGGAGGTGTCCGAACCGCCGCGGCCGAGCGTGGTGAGGCGGCCGGTGGGCAGGTGGACCCCCTGGAAACCGGCGATCACCGCCACCTCGCCACCGTCGACGGCGGCCCCGAGCTTCTCCCCGTCGATGTCGAGGATGCGGGCGGTGCCGTGGGCGTCGTCGGTGGAGATGGGGATCTGCCAGCCCTGCCAGGAGCGGGCGTCGATGCCCACTTCCTGCAGCGCGATGGCGAGCAGCCCCGAGGTCACCTGCTCGCCGGAGGCGACGACCGCGTCATATTCGCGCGTGTCGTAAAGGGCGGAGGCGTCCTTGCACCAGCCCACCAGCTCGTTGGTCTTGCCGGACATGGCCGAAACCACCACCGCCACCTTATAGCCGGCCGCCACTTCGCGCTTCACATGGCGCGCCACGTTGCGGATGCGATCGATATTGGCGACCGAGGTGCCGCCGAACTTCATCACCAGCCGAGCCATCGCTCGTGCCTTTCTTCGCCTGGAAAACCCTTCGGGAGACGCGTTGGCGGCCCGCGCGGCGGCGGGCCCAGGCCGGCGTCATTTTCGCCGGCTTGGCTCCATGCGGCGCGCTGTGGCGCGCGGGACGAGGCGAGTGGAAGTGGCCGAGCGGAACATTGCCAATACGTCCTGCCGCACGGGTTCGCATGAGGTCGCGCGGCTTGTTGGGGCGCCTCCATAGCGGCAACCGTGCGCCGGGGCAACCATCCGCGCGCAAGTCGGGCGGGGAGGGGCGGGGAACAAGTCCGCGACGGGTCTTGCCGCGCCCTCGCTCTTGCCCGGCCCGGTGGCCTCGGCCATGAAGCGGGCATGACCCGCGATCCTGATCCCTTCCGCCTCGATCCTCGCCTCGCTGCCGACGGCACCGCCGTGGGCGGGCTTGTCCTGTGCCACCTTTACCTTGTGGATGACGCCCGCTTCTTCTGGGTGGTCCTGGTGCCGCGCCGGCCGGGGGCCGTGGAGATCATCGATCTCGATCCGGCCGACCGCCCGCGCCTGATGGAGGAGATCGCCGCGGTCTCGCAGGCGGTAAAGGCGGTGTCGGGCTGCGCCAAGCTCAACGTGGCGGCGCTGGGCAACATGGTGCCGCAGCTCCATGTGCACGTGATCGGCCGCAATCCGGGCGATGCCGCATGGCCGGGGCCGGCGTTCGGCGCCGGCATCCGCGAGCCCCTGGAGCCGGGCGCGCGCGCCGCCCGGCTTGCCGCCCTGCGGGACCGTCTTTCCCCAACGTAGCGTGGCGCGCCGACCCGACCGGCACGCCTTGCCTCCCCGCTGCCCGCATGCGACCGTCCCGTCAGCATCGGCGCGCCGGCGGCGCGCGTTGTTCTTCCAGGGTCAGCCCCGCTTCAGGATCAGCCCCGCTTCATGTCCGTCATCATCCGTCCCGAACTCGGCGCATGGCCGGCCCTCGGCTATGTCGGCAGTCCCCTCGACCGTGCGGCCCATCTGCGCGCCACCGCCGGCGACCTCATCGCGGACCCGGCCG
Organism: Xanthobacter dioxanivorans; assembly: GCF_016807805.1. Taxonomy (NCBI): domain Bacteria; kingdom Pseudomonadati; phylum Pseudomonadota; class Alphaproteobacteria; order Hyphomicrobiales; family Xanthobacteraceae; genus Xanthobacter; species Xanthobacter dioxanivorans. The sequence goes on from NZ_CP063362.1 coordinate 2,373,699, forward strand.
CGCGCTTCTATCTGCTCGGCGGCGAATTGGTGGCGATGAAGGGCGCGGAAGCCCCGTTCGACCCGCTGTTCCTGCACGGGGAAGCCCGGGCGCGGGGGCGGGGGGAGCCGCTCTTCCTCGGACTTGCGGACGGCGCGCCGCGCTTCGCCTTTTCCTTCGATCCCGGCCTCAGGGAGATACTGGAAGGCGAGGGGCTGAAGGTTCTGGACCTGCGTTCCATCGCGGTGGGCGGGCTGGTGGCGGCGGACCATCTGGGGCCGGTCGCCAGTGGCAAGGCGCTGCTCGCCTGGCACGGCCGGCACGGCTTCTGCGCCAATTGCGGCCAGGCCAGCCGCATCGTGGACCAGGGGTGGCGGCGGGATTGCCCCTCCTGCGGGACCCAGCACTTCCCGCGCACCGATCCGGTGGTGATCATGCTGACGGCGGCGGGCGACCGGTGCCTGCTCGGCCGCCAGCCGCATTTCGCGCCCGGCATGTGGTCCTGCCTCGCCGGATTCGTCGAGCCGGGGGAGAGCATCGAGGAGGCGGTGCGGCGCGAGACGCTGGAGGAGGCGGGCATCGCCACCGGGCGGGTCACCTACCGCACCTGCCAGCCCTGGCCCTTCCCCATGTCGCTGATGATCGGCTGCCTCGCGCAGGCGACGAGCCGGGACATCGTCATCGACCGCAACGAGCTGGAAGACGCGCGCTGGTTCGACCGGGACGAGGTGGCGCTGATGCTCGCCCGCACCCATCCGGACGGCCTGTTCGTGCCGCCGCCCGTCGCCATCGCGCACCACCTCATCCGCGCCTTCGTCGAAGGCATCCATGCCTGATCGGGCCGCGACCGAGCCGCTCCGGCCGGAACACCGGCCCTTGGCCCTGCTGCGGCGGATCCGCAATCGCCTCTTTCCCGATCCCCGGCGCGGGACCCGTCCGCCGCGCCGCCCGTCCTCGCTGGTCTACGGCCTCGATGACGCCGTTCCCCCGGCGGCCCTCGTGCCGCTCGCCGCCCAGCACGCCATGCTGGCGGTCACCTTCCTGATCTATCCGGTGCTGGCGGCCACCGAGGCCCGGCTGCCCGCCGACCAGATGTCCTCCATGCTCTCGGCCTGTGCCATGAGCATCGGCATTGCCACCGTCATCCAGTGCCTGCGCACGCGCATCGGCTCGGGGTACCTGGCCGTGCACATTCCCGCCCCCGGGGCGATCCCGCTCGCGGTGCAGGCGCTGTCGCTGGGCGGGCTCGGCCTCATGGCAATGACCACGCTGCTGGTGGGCATCTGCCAGCTGTTCGTGGCGCGCCTGGTGCGGCCGTTGCGCGTGCTGCTGCCGCCCGAGGTGTGCGGCGTGGCGGTGAGCATGCTGGGCGTGTCCCTCGCCAGCCCGGCGCTCCGGCGGGCGCTTGGCCTTGATCACGGGCCGGGGGTCGGGGAGAACGCCTCCATCGCCAGCCTCGCCACGGTGGGCATCATCGTCGCCGTCACCGTGTTCGCGCCGCGACGGCTGAAGCTGTTCGCCGTCTTCGCCGGCGCCGGCATCGGCTGGGCGCTCGCGCTCTTCCTCGGGGTGGGGCACCCCAATGCCGAGGCGGCGATCGCCGCGGCGCCTTTGGTCGCCCTGCCCACGCTCACCCTGCCATCGTTCAGCTTCGCCCCGTCCCTGTTCCCGCTGATGGCGCTCCTGGTGCTGATGAACCTCGTGGACGTGCTCTCGGTCATGGTCTCGCTGGAGAAGATGAACGATGCCGACTGGCGGCGCGCCGACATGCCGGCGGTGCAGCGGGCGGTGACCACCTGCGGCATCGGCAACATCCTGAACGGCCTCACCACCGGCTTCCAGGCCGGGCTGTCCTCGTCCTCGGTGGGCCTTGCCTTCGCCACCCAGTCAACGGCGAGGGTCATCGGCGTGCTCGCCGGGGTGATGATCTTCGCCATCGCCTTCCTGCCGAAGGCCATCGTTGCGCTCACCCTCATCCCCTCGCCGGTGATCGGCGGTATCCTGCTCTACACGTCCGCTTACCTGGTGGTGGCCGGCATGGATCTCGTCACCTCCCGACGCCTCAGCGAGCGGCGGGTGTTCGTGGTGGGCCTGTCGGTGCTGGCCGGGCTCTCGGTGGCCCTCCTGCCGCTGGTGACGCAGCTTCCGCCAGTGCTGCAGCCGCTCTTCTCCACGCCGTTGTCGGCCGGGGCCATCTGCGCCATCGTCCTCAACCTGCTGTTCCGCATCGGCATCGCGCAGGAGGCGGGGGAGATCGTGCCGGACAGCGCCCACGCCTTTCCCTATGCGCGGGACTTCCTGGAACGGCACGGCGACGACTGGGGCGCGCGCCGGGACGTCATCGCCGCCGCCATCCCCACGGTGGCCCAGGCGCTGGAGCTGGTGGCCGACAGCGGCATCGCCGAGGGCCCCATCGAGCTGCGCGCCCGTTTCGACGAGACCCATCTCGACGTGTTCATCGTCTATGAGGGCGAGGTGGTGGAGCCGCCCAAGCAGCGGCCGTCGCCGGAGGCCCTGCTCGGGGATGCGAAGGAGCAGGCATCCTTCGCCGCCTGGATGCTGAAGCGCCTGTCCGACGACGTACGCTTCGGCAGCGTCGGCGGAAAGGCGCGCATTTCCCTGCGCTTCGACCACTGAGCCGGGGGCGGCCCGGGCGGCCTCGGCTCAGTAGGTCTCTTCCGAGCTCGGCAGGCTCGCCCGGTAGGGATGGGCGGGGTAGACGCCGAGAATGCGCAGCTCGCGCGAGAAGAAGGCGAGCTCCTCCAGGGCCAGCTTCACCGGCCGGTCGTCCGGGTGGCCGTCCACGTCGGCATAGAACTGGGTGGCGGTGAAGTGCCCGTCCATCTGGTAGGATTCGAGCTTGGTCATGTTCACGCCGTTGGTGGCGAAGCCGCCGAGCGCCTTGTAGAGGGCCGCCGGCACGTTGCGCACGCGGAACACGAAGGTGGTGATCACCGGCCCGTTGCCGGCCGTCGCCCAGTCCCCGTCGCGGGAAAGGATGATGAAGCGCGTGGTGTTGTGCGCCTCGTCCTCGATGTTCTCGGCGAGGATGTCGAGCCCGTAGATCTCCGCGGCAAGGCGCGAGGCGATGGCGGCGCGGGTCACGTCGCGCGCTTCCGCGATCTCGCGGGCCGAGCCGGCCGTGTCGGCGCCGATCACCGGCGTGAGGTTGAGGGTGCGGATGACCTTGCGGCACTGGCCGAGGGCCATCACGTGGCTCTGGGCGGTCTTGATGGTGGCGAGGCTGGCTCCCTTCACGCCCATGAGCTGGTGGGAGAGGGGCAGGAAATACTCGCCCACGATGTTCAGGCTGGACCGCGGCATGAGGTGGTGGATGTCCGCCACCCGCCCCGCCACCGAATTCTCGATGGGGATCATGGCATAGCCGGCGGCGCCACCCTCGACGCCGGCGAAGGCGTCCTCGAAGGTGGCGCAGGGCACCGCCTCGAAATCCGGGAACGCCTCGCGGCAGGCGATGTGCGAATTGGCGCCGGGCTCGCCCTGAAAGGTGATGCGGCGGATCATGGGTGCCTTCATGGCCTGTGCTGCGCCTGTTTCTGCAAGAGAATCTCACGCGCCCGCTCGAGGTGGGCGGGCGTGTCCACGCCGAGCGGTACCGCATCCACCACCGCCACGTCGATGCGCATGCCGGCTTCCAGCGCCCGCAGCTGCTCCAGCTTCTCCCGCTTTTCCAGCGGCGAGGGCGGCAGCGCCACGAACCGGGCCAGCGCGGCCCGGCGATAGGCGTAGAGCCCGATATGGTGATAGAGCGGCCCTTCCCCGGAGGGCGCCGTGGCGCGGGTGAAATAGAGCGCCCGCAACACATCGGGCGCGATCGGCGAGCCCACCACCTTGACCACGTTGGGATCGGTGCGCTCGTGCGCCTCGCGGATCTCGGCGGCGAGGGTCGCGATGTCCACGGCCGGGTCGGCCAGGGGGCCAGCGCCCGGCGGATGGTGGCGGGATCGATGGTGGGCAGGTCCCCCTGCACGTTCACCACCACCTCCACCGCGCCGTCGGGGTCGAGCACGCCGAGGGCCTCGTGGATGCGATCGGAGCCGGAAGGATGGTCGGGACGGGTCATCACCGCGGCGAATCCGGCGGCGGTGACCGCGGCGGCGATTTCCGCGGCGTCGGTGGCCACCGCCACCCGGCCGATGCCGGCTGCGACCGCACGCCGCGCCACCTCGACAATCATGGGCCGGCCGCCCACGTCGGCGAGCGGCTTGCCGGGCAGGCGCGTCGCGGCCATGCGCGCGGGAATGAGCACGAGCACGCGGCTCAGGGACATGGTGCGGCGGGTCCTTGTCGGCAGCGCCGGCCCCCGGCATGGGGAGTGGCATTGGGGCGCGCCTTATACGGGTTGCCTCGTTACGGTCAAAGTGCTTAGTGTCGCCGGCGGTGCGCGGGCCTCCTGCGCGCCGCTCATCGACATGCTTGCAAGCCCGGCCGCACGCTTTATTTCCTGCGCCGAGGCCGGCGAAGATCAAGGGCTCCGAGGGGCGAAGCGCCGATGGATTCTTTTGAATTAAACAAGATCGCAGGTGCGGTTCTGGGCACCCTGGTGCTCACCCTCGGTCTCGGAATCGTTTCCGAAATTCTGTTCACGCCCGAGGCGCCTGCCAAGCCCGGCTTCGACATCGTGGTGCAGGAAGGTGGCGGCGGCGCCGCCACGCCGGCCAAGGCCGCCGAAGTGCCGATCGAGCAGCTGTTCGCCACCGCCTCCGTCGAGAAGGGCGCCTCGGCCGCCAAGAAGTGCGCCGCCTGCCACAACTTCCAGGAAGGCGCGGGCGCCAAGGTGGGGCCGGATCTCTACGGCATCGTCGGCCGTCCCGTCGCCTCGGTGGCGGGCTTCGCCTATTCCGCGGCGATGAAGGCGAAGGGCGGCGACTGGACGCCCCAGGCCCTCAACACCTTCCTCACCAACCCGAAAGCCGCGGTGCCCGGCACCGCCATGGCCTTCGCCGGCATTCCGAAGGAAGCCGAGCGGGCGGATCTCATCGCCTACCTCAACTCGCTCTCCCATAGCCCCAAGCCCCTGCCGACGGCGGCGGCGGCCAAGTGAGGATGAAGTGAGGACGCCGCGAACCGCGTGAGCTTGAGTGTGCGCGCGGATGGATTACGCCGGCCGAGGCGGGGCACCGCCGGGCCGGGGCAATGGGCGGGGACCTTCACCGGTCGACGCCTTCCAGGCGCCGCGCCCTTTCACGCCATTGTCATCGTTGCCCTTGCGACGCCCGTTACGGAAGGCCGGTCCCCGAAGACCGGCCTTTTTCTTTGCGTCCCTGTCCCGCGCCGGGGCGGCGTGCCCGTCCGGCGCCCGCCGGCCGGCGTCGCCGCTGGACGGGCCGCCATGTTTCTGCCGTCGCGAACGGTGCCATAATCGGCTATCCCGGTCCTCGCCTGGATCTTCTACCGGAGACGCCGATGCCCGTGCCGCCCGTCCGCCTTGTTCCGCTCCTCGCCGCTGTGGTCTGGTCCTGCCTTGCGACCCCCGCCGCGGCGCAGGCGCCGAGCCAGGCCGCCCCGGCCTCGCAGGCGCAGGCGGAGGCAAAGTCCGAGCCGGCCAAGATCGAGCCGGCCAAGATCGAGCTGGCCAAGACCGAAGCGGCCAAGACCGAAGCGGTCACCCCTGACGCGACGAAGCCCGAAGCGGCCTCCGGCCCGATCTTCCGCCATGGCCTCTCGCTCATGGGCGCGGTGAAGTATCCGGCCGATTTCAAGCACTTCGACTACGTCAATCCGGACGCGCCCAAGGGCGGCCTGCTGCGGCTGGCGGACGACGGCACCTTCGATACCTTCAACTTCGTGGTGCCCCGCGGCACCCCCGCCGCCGGTGTCGAGCTCATCTACGATACGCTGATGACGAGCTCGTACGACGAGGTGGCGAGCGAGTACGGCCTGATCGCCGAGGGGGTGAGCCACCCGGCGGATTTCTCCTCCGTCACCTACCGGCTGCGGGCCAACGCACGGTGGCACGACGGCGCCCCGATCACGCCCGAGGACGTCGTCTTCTCGTTCGAGGCGCTGACCGCCAACAACCCCACCCAGAAATTCTACTACAGCCACGTGGTGAAGGCCGAGAAGACCGGCGCGCGCGAGGTGACCTTCACCTTCGACCAGGCGGGCAACCGCGAGCTGCCGCAGATCGTCGGCCAGCTCGCCATCCTGCCCAAGCACTGGTGGACCGCGACGGATGCCGCCGGCAAGCCGCGCGACATCGGCCAGGGCACCCTCGAAGTGCCGCTCGGCTCCGGCGCCTACCGCATCAAGGGCTTCGTCGCCGGCCGCTCCATCACCTACGAGCGGGTGAAGGACTATTGGGGGCGCAACCTGCCGGTGAATGTGGGGCGCGACAATTTCGACGAGATACGCTACGAGTATTTCCGTGACGACACGGTGATGCTCGAAGCTTTCAAGGCCGACCAGTATGATTTCCGCTCCGAATCCTCCGCGAAGAACTGGGCGACCGCCTATGACTTCCCGGCCCGGACGGACGGGCGCGTCATCCTCCAGATGTTCGAGAACCGCGCCTCGGCCACGGTGCAGGCGTTCATCCCCAACCTGCGCCGCGACAAGTTCAAGGATCCGCGCGTGCGCCGGGCGATGAACTACGCGCTCGATTTCGAGGGTATGAACCACACCCTCTTCTTCGACCAGTACAAGCGCATCAACTCCTTCTTCTTCGGCACCGAGCTTGCCGCCACCGGCCTGCCGGAGGGGCGCGAGCGCGATATTCTCGACGCCCTCAAGGACAAGGTGCCGAAGGAGGTGTTCACCGCCACCTACACCAATCCGGAGAACGGCTCGGAGGAGAGCCGCCGGAGCAACCTGCGCGAGGCGGTGCGCCTGCTGAAGGAGGCGGGGTGGGAGGTGAAGAACCGCAAGCTCGTCAACGCCAAGGGCGAGCCCTTCACCCTGGAGTTCCTCATCGCCAGCCCGGCCATGGAACGCGTGGTGGTGTTCTACAAGCCGGCGCTGGAGCGGCTCGGCATGAGCGTGAGTGTGCGGCTCGTGGATTCGTCCCAGTACATCAACCGGCTGCGGGCGCGGGACTTCGACATGATCGTCTCCGGCTGGGGCCAGTCGCTGTCGCCGGGGAATGAACAGCGCGACTATTTCGGCTCCGACGCCGCCGATCGGGAGGGCTCGCGCAACTATGGCGGCGTCAAGGATGCCGCGGTGGACGCGCTGGTCGACAAGGTGATCTACGCCACCGACCGCGCCGACCTCGTGGCCGCCACCCACGCCCTCGACCGCGTGCTGCTATGGAACGAGTACATCATTCCGGCATGGACGCTGAACGCCACCCGCACGGCGCGCTGGGATCGCTTCTCTCATCCCAAGGACCTGCCGGCTTATTCCTTCGCCTTCCCGACCATCTGGTGGTTTGATGCGGCGAAGGCGGCCAAGATCGGCGGCGGCACGAAATGACCCTCTCCCGCCGCACCCTGCTGCGCCTTGGCGCCGCCTCCGCCGGCCTTGTGCTGCCCGGCGCCCGCGCCATGGGCCAGACGCGTGCGAGCCCGCCGAAGCCGGCCGATGCGGCCGCCGCCGAGGCCGACGGCGCCGTCTCCGGCGCCGTGGAGCGGCATGGCCTGTCCGTCTTCGGCGACCTCAAGTATCCGCCGGGCTTCACCCATTTCGACTATGTGAACCCCGCCGCACCGAAGGGCGGTCCGTTTTCCACGGCGGTGCGCGGCACCATGTACAATCAGGCCTTCGGCACCTTCGACAGCTTCAATGCCTACAATCAGCAGGGCAACGGGGCGCAGGGCGTCGAGCTGCTGTTCGACACGCTGATGACCCCCGCCGAGGACGAGCGCGGCGGCATGTACGGCTGCCTCGCCTCGTCGGTGGTGATCGCCGACGACGGGCTCACCTATCGCTTTCGCCTGCGTCCCGAGGCGCATTTTCACGACGGCGCGCCGGTGACCGCGGACGACGTGGCCGCCTCGTTCGACGCTCTGAAGAGCGAGGGCCACGGCAATATCCGCCTCGCTTTGTCCGACCTCCTCGCGGCAGAGGCGGAGGGCCCGCGCGAGGTGGTGCTGCGCTTCCGCGCCGGCCGGGCGCGGGACGTGCCGCTGGTGGCGGCGGGCATGCCCGTCTTTTCCAAGGCCCATCTGGCGAAATATCCGTTCGCCCGCTCGTTCCTCACCCCGCCGGTGGGCTCCGGGCCCTACAAGGTGGAGCGCTTCGAGCAGGGCCGCTTCGTGGAATACCGTCGCGTGCCGGACTATTGGGGCCGCGACCTGCCGGTGATGAAGGGGCGCTTCAACTTCGACACCGTGCGCTACGAATATTTCCGCGAGCGCATTCCCGCCCTGGAAGCGTTCAAGGCCAAGGTCTACCTCTTCCGCGAGGAGTTCACCGCCCGCGAATGGGCGACCCAGTATGATTTTCCCGCGGTCCGCGAGGGCAAGGTCAAGCTGGAGACGCTGCCGGACGAGTCCTTTTCCGGCGTTCAGGGCTGGTTCTTCAACACGCGGCGGGCCAAGTTCTTCGACCGGCGCGTGCGCGAGGCCATCGGGCTGCTGTTCGATTTCGACTGGACGCGCCGTAACCTCATGTACGACAGCTACAACCGCACGGTGTCGTTCTTCCAGAATTCGGACATGATGGCGGTGGGCAAGCCCTCCCCGGAGGAGCTGAAGCTGCTCGAGCCCTTCCGCGACCGCGTGCCGGAAGAAGTGTTCGACGAGGTCTACGTGCCCCCGCCACCGATGGCTCGGGGGAGGACCGCGCCCTGCGTCGGCAGGCCCTCGACCTGCTGAAGGACGCGGGCTACACGATCCAGCAGGGGCGCCTGGTGGACGGCCGGGGCGAGCCCTTCACCATCGAGTTCCTCGACGCCGAGAGTTCCATCGAGCGGCACACCTCCCGCTTCATCGGCCACCTGAAGCGGGTGGGCATCGAGGGCTCGTTCCGGCTGGTGGATCCCGCGCAGTACGAGATGCGGGTGCAGAATTTCGACTTCGACATCATCGTCAAGCGCTACGGGTTCTCCCCCTATCCGGGCCGCGAGCTGCACTCCTATTTCTCCACGGAAGCGGCGCGGACCCGCGGTTCCAACAACATCGCCGGCATCGCCGATCCGGTGGTGGACGCGCTCATCGCCACCGCCATCGCCGCGCCGGACCCGGCGACCCTGGTCACTGCCTGCCGGGCCCTCGACCGGGTGCTGCGGGCAGGGCGCTACTGGATACCTCAATGGTATTCCGGCGCCTTCCGCATCGCCTATTGGGACCAGTTCGACCGTCCGGCCGTGAAGCCCCGCTACGACCTCGGGGTGCGTGACACCTGGTGGAGCCGGTCCCAGGAAAAGGCGCAGGAGAAGGCTCAGGACGCCCCGCGGGGCGGTTGACGCGGACCGGCTGCGGCGGCACCGTCGTGCCGGATCGGGAGACGTAATGCTCGCTTACATTCTTCGCCGCATCGCCCTCATGGTGCCGACCATTCTCGGCATCATGTTCGTCTCGTTCGTGGTCATCCAGTTCGCGCCCGGCGGCCCGGTGGAGCGGGTGATCGCCCAGCTCACCGGGCAGGACGTGTCGGCGACGGCGCGGATCTCCGGTGGGGGAGGGGACTTCTCCGGCGGCGCCGCGGCGGCGCAGGCGGGAGGGGCGATGGATGCCGTCGCCTCCAAGTATCGCGGCGCGCAGGGCCTCGACCCTGCCTTCATCAAGCAGCTGGAAAAGCAGTTCGGCTTCGACAAGCCCGCGCATGAGCGCTTCCTGAAGATGATCACGGACTATGCCACCTTCGATTTCGGCCGCTCCTACTTCCGCGACATCCGGGTGCTCGACCTGATCGCCGAGAAGCTGCCGGTCTCCATCTCGCTCGGCCTGTGGATGACGCTGCTGACCTATGCGATCTCGATTCCCCTCGGCATCTCCAAGGCCATGCGCGACGGCTCGCGCTTCGACATGTGGACCTCGGCGGTGATCATCATCGGCTACGCCATCCCCTCCTTCCTGTTCGCCATCCTGCTCATCATCCTGTTCGCGGGCGGCTCTTTCCTCGATCTGTTCCCCCTGCGCGGGCTCACTTCGGAGAATTTCTGGCAGATGAGCTGGCCCGAGCGCATCGTCGACTATGCGTGGCACCTGGTGCTGCCGCTCACCTCCATGGTGCTCGGGGCGTTCGCCACCATGACGCTGCTCACCAAGAACTCGTTCCTCGAGGAGATCCGCAAGCAGTACGTGACCACGGCCCGCATGAAGGGCCTCGGCGAGCGGCGGGTGCTCTACGGCCATGTGTTCCGCAACGCCATGCTCATTGTGATCGCCGGCTTTCCCGGCGCCTTCATCTCCGCCTTCTTCGCCGGGTCGCTGCTCATCGAGACCATCTTCTCCCTCGACGGGCTCGGGCTCCTGGGCTTCGAGAGCGTGCTCAACCGCGACTATCCGGTGGTGTTCGCCACCCTCTACATCTTCTCCCTGGCCGGCCTCGTGGTGGGCCTCGTCTCGGACGTCACCTACATGCTGGTCGATCCGCGCATCGACTTCGAGACGCGGGAGGTGTGAGCCGTGGACGCCGTGCCCCTGCTCCAGCCGGGCGAGCCCACCGATGTGCCCGCGGCCCGCGACCTGCCCCACGGACAGCTCCAGCCGCCGGGCGAGACCCGGCCGGCGGGGCGCTTCGCGCTCTCGCCGCTCAACCGGCGGCGCCTGTCCAACTTTCGCGCCAACCGGCGCGGCTACTGGTCGTTCATCGTGTTCATGGTGCTGTTCGTCGTCAGCCTCGGAGCGGAATTCATCGCCAACGACAAGCCGGTCTTCGTCTCCTATGACGGCGGCTGGTACTTCCCCGTGGTGCGGGCCTATCCGGAGACCACATTCGGCGGCGACTTCGAGACGGACGCGGACTATCGCGACCCCTTCCTCCAGAAGCTGATCGCCGAGAAGGGCGGGTGGATGATCTGGCCGCCCATCCACTTCTCCTATTCCACCCACAATCTGGACCTGCCCACCCCCGCGCCCTCTCCGCCCACCTGGATGCTCACCGAGGCGCAGTGCAAGGCGGTGGCGCTGAAGAAGGGCGTCGCCGGCTGTTCGGGGCTCGAATACAACTGGCTCGGCACCGACGACCAGGGCCGGGACGTGGTGGCGCGGCTCATCTACGGCTTCCGCATCTCGGTGCTGTTCGGCCTGATCCTGACGGTGATCTCGTCCGTGGTCGGCGTCGCCGCTGGGGCGGTGCAGGGCTATTTCGGCGGCTGGGTGGACCTCCTGTTCCAGCGCTTCATCGAGATCTGGACGGCCATTCCCTCGCTCTATCTTTTGCTCATCATCTCCTCCGTGCTGGTGCCGGGCTTCTGGGTGCTGCTCGGCATCCTGCTTTTGTTCTCCTGGGTGTCGCTGGTGGGGCTGGTGCGGGCGGAATTCCTGCGCGCGCGCAATTTCGAATATGTGCAGGCGGCCCGGGCGCTGGGCGTCGGCAACCTCACCATCATGACGCGGCACATGCTGCCCAACGCCATGGTGGCGACGCTGACCATGCTGCCCTTCATCCTGTCCTCGTCGGTGATGACGCTGACGGCGCTGGACTTCCTCGGCTTCGGCCTGCCGCCGGGCTCGCCCTCGCTCGGAGAGCTGCTCTCGCAGGGCAAGAGCAACATCCAGGCGCCCTGGCTCGGGCTGACCGGATTCTTCACCGTGGCCGTCATGCTCAGCCTGCTCATCTTCATCGGCGAGGCGGTGCGCGACGCCTTCGATCCGCGCAAGACCTTCACGTGAGGGATCGAGACATGGCCACCCTTCCCCTCCTTGCCGTCGAAGACCTCTCCGTCGCCTTCCGCCGGGATGGCGAGACGGCTCTGGCGGTGAAGAACGTCTCCTTCCAGCTCGCCAAGGGGGAGACGCTGGCGCTGGTGGGCGAATCCGGCTCCGGCAAGTCGGTCACGGCGCTCTCCATCCTGAAGCTGCTGAACTATCCCGCCGCCAGCCATCCCTCGGGGCGGATCCTGTTCGAGGGGAAGGACCTGCTCACCGTGCCCGAGCGGGACTTGCGCGCCGTGCGCGGCAACCGCATCACCATGGTGTTCCAGGAGCCCATGAGCTCGCTCAACCCGCTGCACACCATCGAGCAGCAGGTGGGGGAGATGCTCACCCTCCATCGCGGCATGGGCGCGGCCGCCGCGCGGGCGCGGACGCTGGAGCTTCTGGCCGAGGTGGGCATTCCACAGCCGGAGACGCGCCTTTCCGCCTATCCGCACCAGCTCTCCGGCGGCCAGCGCCAGCGGGTGATGATCGCCATGGCGCTGGCCAACGAGCCGGACCTGCTCATCGCCGACGAGCCCACCACCGCCCTCGACGTCACCGTGCAGGCGCAGATCCTCAAGCTGCTGAAGGAGTTGCAGGCGCGCCTCGGCATGGCCATGCTGTTCATCACCCACGACCTGCACATCGTGCGCAAGATCGCCGACCGGGTCTGCGTCATGCAGCGGGGCGAGATCGTGGAGCAGGGCGGGGCGGAGGAGACCTTCCTCCATCCGCGCCATCCCTACACCAAGGCCCTGCTGAAAGCGGAGCCGAAGCCCGATCCCGCCCCCACTTCGCCGGATGCGCCCATCGTGGTGGAGGCGAGCGACCTCAAGGTGCATTTTCCCATCAAGCGCGGCATCCTGCGCAAGACGGTGGGGTTCGTGAAGGCGGTGGACGGTGTCTCCATCGCCATCCGCCGCGGCGAGACGCTGGGGGTGGTGGGCGAATCCGGCTCGGGCAAGACCACGCTCGGCCTCGCGCTGCTGCGGCTCATTTCATCCAAGGGGCCGGTGACCTTCCTCGGCCGGCGCATCGACGGCCTGTCCTTCAAGGGCATGCGGCCCCTGCGCTCGGACATGCAGATCGTGTTCCAGGATCCCTATGGTGCGCTCTCGCCGCGCATGTCGGTGGCGGACATCGTCGGGGAGGGCCTGCTCGTCCACCAGCGCGGGCTCTCGGCGGCCGAGCGGGATGCGCGGGTGGTGGCGGCGCTGGCCGACGTGGGGCTCGACACTTCGAGCCGGCACCGCTATCCGCACGAATTCTCCGGTGGCCAGCGCCAGCGCATCTCCATCGCCCGCGCCATGGCGCTCGAACCCTCCTTCGTGGTGCTGGACGAGCCCACCAGCGCCCTCGACATGATCGTGCAGGCGCAGATCGTGGACCTGCTGCGCGCCCTCCAGAGGAAGCGCGACCTCACCTTCATGTTCATCTCGCACGATTTGCGCGTGGTCTCGGCGCTGGCCAGCCGCATCCTCGTCATGCGCGACGGCAAGATGGTGGAGGAGGGGGCGGCCCGCGAGGTGTTCGAGCGGCCGAGGGAGGCCTACACCCGCGCCCTCTTCGCCGCCGCCTTCGACCTCGAGACCGCCGGGCAGGGCGTGGTGCGCCAGTGACACGGACCGACCTCCCCGAGGATCGTCCCGCGCGGGCGGACGTGGAAGGCCCCGAGCTGCTGGCAAGGGGCTTTCGTCCCTACGAGCGCTACCGCATCGTGCTCCACCACGAAGACGGGTCCAGCGACGTGCAGTCCCGCGACATCATCCGCGCCGGCAGCGTGGTGGGAGTGCTCGGCTACGACCCGGAGCGGGAGCTCGTGGTGCTCATCCGCCAGTTCCGCTTCGGTGCCCATCTCGTCCACAACCGGGGCGACATGGTGGAGATCGTCGCCGGCATCGTCGAGCAGGGGGAGGGCTACGAGGCCGCGGCCCTGCGCGAATGCGGGGAGGAGGCGGGGGTGGTGCCGCGGGCGCTGATCCCCATGCTCCGCTTCGTGCCTTCGCCGGGGGTGAGCGACGAGTTCGCCGTGCTCTTCCTCGGCCTCCTCGATTCCGCCGCTCTTCCGCAGCAGGCCGGGGCGGAGGCCGAGACGGAGCGCACCTATCCGTTCGCGGTGAAGCTGGATGACGCCCTCGCCGCGGTCGAGGCGGGGCGAATGATCAATGGCTATGTGATCATTGCGCTGCAATGGCTGGCATTGAACCGCCACCGCCTGCCCGCGCTCCTGGCGGGGGTGGCGACCCTGGCCGGGGCGGCGACGGCGTGAAGATGTCGCCGCGTGCCGGGAGGGCGCGCCTTCCCATGCGCCGCCGCATCGGCTCCGCGAGGGCGGTCTACAGCAGGTGCCGCCCGGTGAGGGCGTAGCAATAGGTATCGAGCAGTTCGGCCTCCTCCGCACGGAGCGAGCCGTCCGCCTTGACCACCCGCAGGCCCGCCTTCAGCACGGTGGCGATGGCCTCGTTCCCGCTCTCGAACAGGGTGTCGAGGGCACCGTCGATCGCCTCCGTGGTCGGGCGCAGGCGACCCACATAGGCCGCGAGCCGCTCGCGCTCCGCCCCGGTGAGGTCGAGCCCCTCGGCGCTGCAGGCGCGTTCGCAGAAGAAGACCACTTCCTCGGCTTCCGCCGCGCCCATTTCCCCATCGGCGAGGGCGAGCGCCGCGAGCAGCACCACCCCCGTCTTGCGGGTGATGGTGCGGATCCGGTCCCACCGCACGTCGGCGGGCTCGTCCGGCGGCACGATGATGGCGTTCTTCGGCCATACGAAGCCGAAGGTCTCGAAGAAGAAGCGCGAGAGCGGCTCGCGCCGCGCGCCGTCCAGGTCGGTGATGGCGGTGATGCGGTCCACCCGGAAGGCCCGCGTCGCCTGCCGCTCGTGGCACTTGGCGATGAGGATGGGCACGCCTTCCACATTGCGCTGCACGGCCCACACCGAGATCCGGCGATGGCTCTCGTTGCCGGCGTGGTCCACATAGTCGATGGCGAAGGACTGCCCGTCCGCCGGGTCGTGGTCTTCGCCATGGCCCGCGGCGAGCTCGTCGTGGGGATCGTCGGCGGGGACGCTCAGGCGTCCGGCCGAGGCATAGAGCGGCGCGCCGAACAGCTCCACGCGGTCGGCGAGGAAGGTCTTCAGCGACGTGATGGCGTTCATGGCGCGGTCACCCGGGGCAGGCAGGTCTGCCCCGCTCTTGTAGCCGGCTGTGCCGCCGCGATCTAGCGCCCCGGTGGGGCGGGATGCCCGCCCGGTCAATCGTCGAACAGGTGGTCGGCTGCCGTGATGAGGCCGAGCTGGGGATTGGCGGCGCAGTATTCGCCGAGCTTGCCCGCATTGGCCACGAACCGGTCGGTGTCGATCACCGGCGGCGCGTCGTCATCCTTATAGTAGCCATCGAGCCAGGACAGGATGACCGTGATGGTCGGCTTGTCGCTGGAGATGAACTGCTGGCAGGTCATGGTGGAGAGGTCCCACTTCTCGGCGGCGGCGGGAACGCAGGCGCCGACGAGAAGGATGAGAGCCAGGGCGTGTTTCATGGTGCCCCCCTTAGCGTCGCTCTGCGGAATGGCGGCGACGTTGAATTAAACCTAGCACGGCCCCGAAACACCGGCCACGTGCAACCGGGCCGTGAGGCACGGTTTCTGGCGGCCGAGTCGATGGGAAACGGAGGGATCTTTGGGATGGTGCTGCGAGAGAGGATTGAATTCAAAAATGAACGGGATAATATATTGAAAACAATGAAGAAAAAATATGAACGGAGGTATTTTGGACGCTTGGACGGGAAGGTTTTGGACAATTAACATGGATGTTATGTTATTTTAGGTTTGATCTGCGTCCGTCTCGCCCTCTTTGCCGTCCTTGCAGTTACGAAAGGTATGGGTACAGTTCGCTAGGGATGGGCTTCTGGGCTAGGGAAATGCTTGATTTTTCGTCGATGGGGTTTGATCGCGCGCTGGGGATCATTGGCCTTGTAGTCGGCATATTATCTATATGGCTTGCTCGGCACTATTATAAAAAGAGCCTTGTTACAAAGATCATTGGTTTTTGCGTTACGGAACCTATTCGACTTTCTACGTCTTCTGACGTTAAATCGTCCGTCGATGGAGAAATTTACGACTATTTAGAAAAAAGATACTATTTATTGTGGAATAAAGGGTCGTCGGCGATCGAGTATAGCGATTTTATTTCAGATATACAAATTAAACGGGACGCTGAAGGCGAGGAAGAGCATATTGTAAGGGTTTCAATTGTAAAAAAGGATAGTCTAGTTGATATAAAAGAGATGAAAGACGGGTCCTTTAGGCTGAATTTGCTTAGACCCGGCGAAGCGATTGTATTTTGCGTATATTATAGAGAGAAAAATTTCATGCCGACTTTGTATATATCAACAAAAGTAAAAGAGATGGTTCGTCGTGAATTCTTTACGATTGACATTATGCGATACATCGGCGCATTTTTGGCATCCATTTTTGCTCTTTCTGCTGTGTTGACCGATTTTTTTGGAGCTTTTTCAATTGATGATAATGTAATTAAATATTTTGAAAATAATTATAGCAAACCTGTTCTCGGCGGAATGGCGCTTGTCGCGCTGTTTTCGATGTTTGGAGCGATTATTGCAATTGGATATCTGGCGAATTATATTTTCAAATTACTTATCTGGCGAAATAGATCTGGAATAGTTAACGACTACGCAGCGGTTTATTTATCAACACTGAATTTGAAGCACAACGATGTTTGGAGATATTACGATATAAAGGATTTGGGCTGAGGTGGCGCCAGAAGAGGCCAGTCCACCAGCCCACGCCGACCGCAAGCGTCACACTTCAGGCACGCGGGCACGTCTCGCGCTTTGAGGTGGAGGATGGTCGCCGGGCGTGCCATGCCTGACCAATGGACAAATAGGGAACATTCTCAAGCTGAAAAAGGCGGCACCGGGGAGGTGCCGCCTTGCTGGTGCAGAATTACGGCTCGATGAAACGAACTCCATCCTCATATGTGTAGCACCGGGCGCCATCGGTCAGGATGTACACGGTCCCGCTATCGCCGCCGTCGCCTGCCGTGCCGGTGAAGGGCAGATCGTCGCCCTCCGAGCGAGCGACGCGGATACCGGCACGGTCCTCCCGCACATCGAAGGTGCCGGGGAGGGGTTCGCGCTGGCGAAGCTTCCGAGCGATCGCTGAGGCATCTTCGGCGGACACCGGCCGCAGGTTGTGCAGGGCTTCGTCATCGATCAGGTAGGTCATTTAACAGGTCCTTTGCGTGAGATTGGGAGTTTGGAGGGCGTCACTTGGCGCCCTGGGGTCAGTCGAGCTCGGCGAGGAGCGCGTCTAGCTCCTCGTCTGAGAGGTCGGGCGGCCGATCAGGTTGAAGGGCCTTCGGATCGGCGTTCGCGATCTCGGCGAGGTCGGCGCGAAGAGCCGCATCCGCGTCAGGCTCTGCCTTCGTCGCTTTCTCGCTCATGGGTGCGCGCCGGCCGGATCGAGCACGTTCAGAAGCCGATCAACATCGGGCTCAGGAAGCCTCTCGATACGTTTCTCAAGTGCTCTGAGGTTCGCCGCACGCATCTTGGCGCGGCGCCTGCGTTGATCCTCGCGCCAACGGCGCCGTCTCAGGTCTGGCGACAGTTGAGCGATGTAACGGGCCTGCGACGCGCGGAAGTACGCGCGCCGTTCGTCTGTTGAGAGGTCTTTGAGCATGGGTCGTCCTGCGTCGTTTCACTGACAGGACATTCATAGCGGCCGGATCGATGCGCTCGTTCGATTTCGTTCACGAATCCGTGATGTCGAATTACCGGGCCGGGACCATTGCTGCCCAACGCTCGCCACCAGCCGGCAAGGGGTTCGCTTCCTCGAAATGATCGCGGGCCTCAAAGCGGGCGATGGACGCCGGAACGATGCCAGCGTGTTCGGCGAGGAACGCGGCCACGTCACGGGAGTCCAGACGGCTGGCAAAAGGCTCCGGGAGAAGAGCCGCCAGGCGCTGCACGATCTGCGCGTGAACATGATCCGGAAGATAGATGTTCGTCATCTGGTGTATTCCCTGCGTTTGATCGAGAGAATCGCAACGTACACCAGACGTAATAGCTTGTAAAACAAAGAAAAACTTCAGTCAATCTTGATTTAAGCAGCCGGGGAGTTAAATCAAAATTGACTTAAGCGGGCCGGAAGTCCCTAGGGTTCGCCGCAGGTGCCTCGGGAGCCGGAGAGTTCTAACCGGTGAAAATGTGTAACGCCGCTCAGGAATCTAGAAGACTCTTAGAATCTAAAGAGTCCTTATATACTTGAGAAACGCGTTACAGTATTTCACCGGTTAGAAACCAAAAGCATCCTCCGGCTTGTGGCTAACCGGCTGTGATTCAATGAAAACACCCTCCCGGCTTCCTTCACCGGTTTGCCTAACCGGTGAAATCCTGTAACGCTCCCACACTCCGGCTTGCTCCAACGCTTCTAGCCATCCGAGCGCGGTCTGGCCTTGCCGGACGGTCCAAGCCTTCCCGGTTCGTGCGGCCATGGCTTCAGCCATTTCCCGATGCGTCGGAGCCTTCCCCGTCTCCGCAAGGTGCGCGGCGTAGAGCGCGCGCGCGGCGCCGATCTCCTTTGCCCGCTTGCGCAATTTCCGCTGCGGCCTGCCGTCCTGTGCCAGCCAAAGGCGAAGCGCTTGCATCTCGCATCGCAGGCGGTCTAGGTCCACCGGCTGGCGCGTCCAGATCGGTTTCAGCGCCGCACGGTGGCGTTCCACACGCGCGCGGGTTGCCTCCTTCCGGCGATCTGCCGAAAGGCGCTGGCGGGCTTCCTTGTTGATTTGCGCGTTGTGTTGCTTTCGGTCGCGGTGTTGCTGTTCGCGGCGGTCCCAAAACTCGCGAAAAATTTCGTAGTTCTCGCGCACTCCGGCGAGATTGCTGCTATACTCTGTCATGTCGAAGCTGTTTCCCCATGCTTTGACTGGCGCGGTCGCTCCTCCGCGTTAACTCTGTGACTGCTGACGATGCCCTCCCCCGCGAAGTCGAGAACCTTCGCGGGGGCTTTTCTTTTCGATGGCGCTACGCGGAACCCGTGAGCGCCACCAACCGGGTATTATAGCGGCGAGTGAGCCGGGCGCTTTTTGCTATCGGTACTGATCGCGATGCAGAATGCCTCTCGGGCGCTGCTGCTGCCGCACGAACTCGAACATTTCCTCCCGGAGCAAATTGCGCAGTCCCGTAACCATTTCGTCTGATAGCGCTCGGTTTTCCGAGAGCGAACCGCCGCCCCCGGTGACGTTCACCACGGGCGCGAAGGTGATGGCCGGCGCCGCAGGCTGTGCCGCCTGAACGTTGACCGTTGGCGGCCGGATCGAGCGCAGTACATCATGGGGAACGATGCCGCCCGACTTGCCGGGCGTGAAAAGCTCCGGTCCCTTCTCGCCCACCAGATAGGACTTGCCGCGCTCCACATCGCCACCACCAGCGCGGGCGCCCCCGAACACGGCGCCGACGATACCGCCGCCCCCGCTGGTGCCGAACATGCCGGCAAGGGGGCCGGTGCCCAAAATCGCAGCCTGAAGCGCCAGCTTAATCAGGTTGTCGAGCACATCGGCGAGCACGTCATTCAGGGAGCGGGCGCCGGTCACAAGCCCATGGATCGAGTCCGACAACTGGCTCCCGACTTCCTGCTGTAGCTCCCGGTTCGCCTCCATCTTGTGTTCGGCGTTCTGAAGCTCCTGCGCTGCGCGGGCGTGCGCGTCGGCCTCGGCTTCGATCTCGGCGCGAAGCTGCGGCGTGATGGTCTTTCCAGCCTCACGCGCGGCGTTCAGGAGCCGTTCAACGTCCAACGCCTTCTGCTTCTCAAAGGTGCTCCGGCCAACGGCCGCAGCTTCGATCTGAAGCACGCGCGTTTGTTCGTTCATGGCGCGGGTCGCGCGCTCATATTGGTCAATCGACTCCTTGCCGTCCTTCCCGCCCACAACGGGGAAATCCGCCGCCTTGATGGGCTTCGCCTTCTCCTGCGGCCGGTAATTCCGATCAGGGTCGGAGCCGATGCCGCCACTGCCGGCGAGCTTCGGGGCGGGCGGGAACAGATATTCCGTAACGGTGTCTGTGCCGAAGATCGCCTGATTCAGCTTCTTGCCGAGGTTCAGGCCGTTGTCGGAAATGTACTTCTGAAGATCGGCGAGCTTTTGCAGAAGGCCGACAACCTCCTTGATGGGGTCGGTCGCCTTTTGAAAGCCCTCGGTCATGCTGTCGAGTTCGGCCACAAGCGCCTTGGAGAAGCCGGCCGACTTGTCCACCTCGCCCGTCATTTTCAAAATCGCATTCAGGATTTTGGTCGTGGCCTGTTCAATGGTCGTTTCGGCCGATGCCGCCTGTTCGCGAAGCTCGCCGACGCCAGCCTGAAAGCCCCTGAAAAACGCGACGTTGCTGATCTTCCCGTCAGTCACCAGAGCCTTGAGCTTGCTGACGGAACCTGCGGCCTCTTCAATCCCGCGCGCAACCGCCTGCAGGATCGGCCGGGCGGCCTCGTTCACGCTGTTGAATTCCTCCGCCTGAACGCGCGAGGAGCCGAGCAACTGCGACAACTGAAGGAGCGCACCGGATGCCTGTTCCGGCGAGGTGCCGGCGACGCGCAACGCGGTGGCGATATCCTCGGAGAACTGAATCAGTTCGTCACGCGTGGCGCCAAGTTCCTTGGCCGATTGCGTCGCCCTGCCGAACAGCGTCACCAGCGATTCAAGCGGCACGTTCTGCCGCTGGGCCGCAACAAAGAGCCGATCAAGGGTGTTCGTGAGGTCCGCACCCGAAAGGCCGGCAACCTTCAGCGCATTGTTCAGGGATTGCCACTGATTCAGGTTGTTCACGATGGCGCGGCCTCCGAACGCCGCCGCGACCACGCCGCTAAGGCGCGCCGCCGCTGCCGCGAAGGTGTCGCCGCTCCCGATATCGGCAAGGCTCTTGCTGGCCTTGCTGCTGGCCTCTGCCATGCTCTTTTCAATGCGGGATTTCGCCCGATCCGCGCGCTTTTCGATGTTGCCTAGGGACTGATCGGCAACCTGTTGCGAGCGCCTGAATCCGCGTTCCAACGTCGAATTATCGACGCTAAAGCCAATTTCGAGTTTGCCGTCGTTCTCTGCCATTTATGCCGCCTGATCTTTGTAGAAGTCGCGAATGAATTCAGCATCATCGATGGCGCGGCCGGGCAACTCGCTGTCAAATGCGAGCTTTACGGCCATGGCCGCAGCAACGGCGCCGTCGATTTTCAGTTCAGACTTGCCCTTGTGGAATCGTTTGTAGCCGTCTGCCGTCTTCACGGTGTGGACGTTCTCAAAGCACCAGCGCAGGACGGGGTTGCCGCCATGCTGAAACTGTCCGGCAACGATGGCGCGCTCTAGCTCATGCACGGCCGGGCACATGCTGCCGTTTGCCTGCGAGAACTGGAATACCGGCAAGCCCTGATTTGTCAGCGTCGCGAGCGTGGGATTGGCGCCCTTCGGATCAACGCCGATCTGTTGCACGTTCAGCTCGCCGCAGATTTCCACAAGCCGTCGATGGAAAAACTCATAGTCAATCGCATTGCCGGGCGACTTCTCAATGAAGCCGGCATCCGTCCACTCGCGATAGCCTGCCGTGGCGCGCTTCATAAGCTGTTCTTCGGGAAGGAAGAACCAAGGCCGGACCAAGTATCCGCCTTTTCCGTCACGCCAAGCGGCGACAATGCAGGTCATGTCATAAACCTGCGAAAGGTCGATTCCGAGCCAGCACGGTTCGGCCTTCAGCGCCTTGAAATCGATCTCATCGGCGCCCTTGTCATACACGCCCATGTCAACGAACGGGGCGGCCGAATTGTCGGCCCAAACGTTCAGGTTGTACTGAAGGAAATTGGCCTTGGTGCTGGGGACGCTTTCAGCCTGCTTCGCCTGATCCCGCATGGCGGAAATCGACTGATAGGGCGGCACGCATGAAAGGCCGGGGTTCACGCGGAACCATACCCGTTCGTCCTTCCAATCTTCGTCGGCGCTGGCCTCGAAAAGCACCGGGAGAACGGTCTGATTCACCTCGTCGCCGCGAGCGATGCGCCGGGCCTGCTCATACTGAGCCCACGCGATATGCTCGCGTCCCGCTCCTGCCGTCGATGCGAGGATGACCAGTGGGTCTTTCTTAACGATCGCACTCTCTAGAGCATTCCACAGCTTGAGCGTTTCCCAGCTATGAAGTTCGTCACAAATGATTAGGGATGGGCTACGCCCGTGCTGCGTTTTCCCATCACTCGCGATCGCTTCGAAAAATGTACCATGCTTTTTCGAAATGATCTTGTGCCGATAATCGAGCAATTTACTCACATTTATGAGCCGCTTATCCATCCGGATAATATCGACGGCTTGTTTGTGAACAAGCGCGGCCTGTTTGCGATCTGCAGCCGCAGCAATAACCTCACTAAACGGCTTCCGCTCAGGTCCAAGGGTATGCAGTAGCGCGAGGGCAGCGCAGAGGGTCGTTTTCCGGTTGCCGCGAGGCAGGAGCATGGGAACCCGTTTTACGATGCGGGTCCCGTTAGGATGGCGCGGGCCATAGATGGCGAGCACAAGCCGCTCTAGCCACGGGTCCACCTGAAAGGAGTTGCCGGGTGAGGTGCTTTCCGGGTGCCGTAGCGCCTTTAGGAAGCGCACCGCACGCGCGCCATATCCAAAGGGGTCGGGAATTGGGCTGCTATCAAAGAGCCAGGTCGGATGAGTCTTCGGAATCATCGTCTTCAATCATGGTGGGGCGGCTGCGGCTCATGGGCGTCAGTCCGAGTTCCGCCGCGATCTGGCGCGCCGTCGCCAACGCCTTGTCCTGTGCGCGGCACAGGGGCAGGCTGAACGCGGCCTGCAACGTGCGCTCGATCTCACGGGCGCGGCCTTGCGCGATGCAGTAGTTTTCAAGCTGGCCTAGGTCGGATTGCGTGAGAATGCGACGCTCGATCAGCGGCCGGATGCAGCGCTTCCATTCCTTTTTCGCGTCCGGGGAGAGCCACGCGGGCGGGGCCGGGGCTTTCGTCAGGGCGCCGGCTGTGCTGGCGATGGTGCTGGGCTTCCTTCCTTTCACGGGCCGATCCTCTTCGCGTCGATCTGGATGGCCTGCCGCCTGCCGAGCACCTTCAGGCCGACGATGTTGAAGCGCTCGCCGCCCCAAATCAGCCGGTCGGTCATCTTCAGATCGGCCACATAGCGAATGAGAAAGCTGGCCTTGATGGTGATCCGGGAGCCGGCTTCCGTGGGCTCTTCCTCCCGAACGTCTTCGAGGAGTTCGGCGCGAATATCGAAGCGCGGCGTCCAGACAGTCACCTGATTGCGATAGGCACCGGTCGCGGCCTCGCCGCGTTCAATGGTGAGCTTTTCCAAGAGGGCGCCAGCGCGCACGGCTACATCACGCATCGGTCGCCACCTCCTGCATGACCGCATCAAGCGCAACGGTCGCGTGGGCGAGGTCTTGTTCGCTGGCGTCGCGGTCGCTGGTGACGCTCACGCCAAGGCCATGAACGATCCAGCCGTCACCACGCCAAGGCGCCCATGTCGCACCGGAGAGGGTGCGGGCAATGGCGCCTGTGATCTGGCGACAGAGAACCGCGTTGTCTTCGTCGCGAGTCCAAACATCGAGGTCTAGAAACACCTTGTGGTGCCACGTCTCGTAATGGTCGGGCGGGGTCCAATCCGCGTTGCCGATCTGCACCAGCGGGCCGGCATCGGGCTCCGAATAGGAATCAACGAACCGTTCTGGCGGGCACAGATCGGTGAATTCCGGCGACGCCAGAAGGCGTTCCGCGACCATCTTGGTAAGGGCTAGAACGGGATCGAGGCTCATCGCTTGATCGCCCTCCGCAGCGCGGCCTTGCGGCGGTTGCGAAACTTGCTGCGGAGGCGCCGCAGCGTCGGCCACCAGAAGTGTCGGCCGGTCATCTTCCGGGAGCCGAATTCCACGATATGGCCGTACCGAGTGCGCTCATTGCCTGCGGTCACGACGAACGTGTTCGCGGGGACGGTGCGCGCTCCACCACGGGAATAGGCGGGGGTGCGCTGTCCGGGGCCGGTGACGACGATGCTCTTGCGCAGGTCGCCGGACTGCTTTGGCACCTTCCGGCGCACCTCGCGGGCGAATTCCTTGGCGCTGGCCTCCTGTGCCTTCAGGGCTTCTGCCCTGATGGCCTCTTCCTTGGCGGCAATGAAGGCGCGAAATTGATCGGCCATGCTCATCGGATTGCCAGCGGCACGGGGAAGGACCAAGCCGAAATCAGGTCTTCCACGCCAAGCGGCAGGGAATAAACCTGCGTCCCGTAGGTGGTGGCCTCCCGGTTGCTGTAGAGGTGCGCGGCGTACATCAGAATCGCCAGATCAATCGGAGCCGGGATGCTGCCGTTGAACTGATCGAGTCCGCCCACCTTTTGCCCGATCATGACCGATGCGACGGCAAGCTGACGGCTCAACACGGCGTCTTCATCGCCACTGGAAAGGCGAAGGTGTTCCTTCAGATCATTCAACGTAACGGCCATCTAACCATAAAACTCCAATTTGACAGAGACTCGCGCGTGTCTGCCCGCGCCGGTCCCTAAGCAGTCGAGAGAAGTCTTTAACCACCCCCGGCTGCATATATTGTACAGTACATGGGCGTGAGTATCCACGTCATCATGTCAGGTTTGGCTTTCTTCTGTCGTTCTGCGATCGGTATTGCTCTATCGTGAGCACGCGTTCTATTGGGTAGCCTCGCCTTACTCTCGTTTGCAGCGCGCTACGTTTCACGCCTAGGTGCTGCGCCCACTGCGTTAGCGTCATGGTGAGGCCGTTGAACGTGTAGGTTTTGCCAAGCGTCTCAGGGCGTGGTTTGCGGGGTTTCGGTTCCTTCGGCGGCTTGGGCTGTTTTGGGGGCTTAGGCGGCTTAGGGGGCTTAGGGGGTTTCGGCGCCTTGGGCGGCTTAGGTGCCTTCGCCGGCTTAGGTGCCTTGGGCTCTTTCTTCGTCGGCGCTGGCACGGGCTTAACCTTCGGCTCGCGGGGCTCGTGCGCGGTCCAGAATTCGAGGCCGTCGTTATCCTTGTCGGCGCGGATCAGGGCGTCATCAATGGCGCGCTCATAGACGATGGATTCGTCTTCGGCGTCGTAATCGAAGCCATGTGCGAACAGTCGATCATCATCGGAGTTCGACGTGGTGGTGTTCTGTGCGCGCCACTTCACGAAGGCCGACGCCGTGGCCTTCAGGTCTTGGCGGTTCTTCGCAAACCACTCTTTGGCGAGTTCGATGTGCTTCGCCTTGCAATGGGCGCGGCGAGGGTCGGCCTCAATGTTGGCGATGCACTCTTCTAGGGTCGCCGGCATGATGACGACGCTGGCCTTCAGCTTGCGGCACCATGTGGCACGGGCGGCCGGATCGGGGTCGGCAGTGATGAACCATGCGCGGCGGTAGCCGTTGGGCTCGCCTAGCAGCTTCAGGGCCTTGTTTCTGATCTCAAGAGCGTCGCGGGCGTAGCTGGCGGGTGCCTGATAGAGCGGCGCCTTTGCCAGCTTCGCCATGATGGTCGGCATATCGATGATGATGTCATCGGGGCCGGCACGTTCGGCGACGTAGGTGCTTTTGCCGGAGCCGGGTGCGCCTGCAACGATAGTGACGGGGCAGGTGGGCGGCTTATCAATGAAGGGGTGCGCGAGCGCATTGCTGCCGCTGCGGTGCTCTTCGGACTGCTTGGCGCTGGAATGGCACCGAACGCAAAGCGGTTGCCAGTTCTTCCGGTCCCAGAACAGGTTCACGTCGCCACGATGGGGCCGGATATGGTCAACGATGGTGGCCTTCGCTCCGCAGCGGCACAGGGGGTGCTTGGCGAGGAAGCCGGCGCGGGCGCGGTCCCATTTGCTGGAATAGCCGCGATCTCGCGCGGAAGGGCGGTTCCGATCAGAGGCGGCTTTGCGGGCGCGGTCGCGGGCGATCTGACATTCGCATTTCACGCCATAGGGGACGATTTTCCCACAACTGCAACGCCTTGGTGCCGCCTCTGCCATCTTGAAATCCGTAACGCGTTCCGTTTTTGAGAAAGGGTGTGACCGCGCCCGCCTTGACTCTCTCTTGCGCGTGGCAGGGGGCAGAGAGGCGGGCTTTCCGCTGTTCGGCTGGTCACGTCGCCGTCAAATGCCGCCCCCTCTAAGCCGTCATGTTCTTAAGTGTTTCAAAGGCTTGGCGATCAAACGTGTTGCTCAAGGCGGCTTCGGCGCGTTCATCGTCGTTCGGCTCATAGCCGGGTTGTGCCTTCCGCCAGACACGCATTGCCTGGGCGATCTCATGGGGCGTCGCGCGCCACGCCGCATCGGGGCTCCAATGCAGGATGCCGGTCGCGAAGCCGAACAGTTCGGCGAGGGCTTTGTTGAAGGCGACGGGCCGGCTCGGCTCGCGCGAGGTGCTGGCGCGGGCGTCGGGATCGGCGCCGGCAAGCCGCAGGGTGAACCGATAGAGCGGCAGGGAAACGGCTTCCATGCGTTTGCGGAGCGGGCCGGAGCCAGTCAGCCACGCAAGCGCACGGGCGCGCTGTTCGCCATCTTCGATGCCGTAGGCGAACAGATCGGCGACGATGCCGAGGTGTCCCTTGAAGAGCTTGCCGCAGAAATCGGCGGGCTCCGGGCCGTGCTCCTCTGCGATGGCGAGCGCGCACCGCAGGGAGGGCCGAAGCCGGACGGTGAACCCGTCCAGCTTCAAGGTTGTCTCTTCGTTCAGAAGGCGCATAGCTCACGCCTTAACGAGAATGAGGGCGCCATCGTCGTCCGTTAGAAGGGCGCCATTGTCATCCGCGAGAAAGGCGTAACCGGCCGGCGGCCTTGTAGATTCAGGCCGTCGCCGGATTACGCTCAGTTGGAAAATGCAGCGGAACATAAACATCGTGGCTGCCTCAGATGGTGATGACCGCGACGCGGTCGCCACGTCGCACGGCAAAGGCCGTGGGCATGTAGCCGCCGACGCGCCATCCGTTACGGATTTGACCGCTCGCGGGGACGGCCGCGACGGGTGCAGCGCCCGTCACCACCCACACGTCAGCGTTGCTCCAGATGTTCACGAATCCGAAGCCGTCCGGCGCGTCGCTCGCCGTCGAAGTGGCGACAGAGGTCGCGCCGCTGGTGACAACCTCTGTCTTCGTCTTTTCGCCAAGGGCGATGCCGGCCGACATACCCTCAGCCGAGCGATTGCCGAGCTCGCAAAACGAGATTTCAACGCGCGCCATCAGGCCACCGGACGCGAAGCGGCGTCGCCCTTCACCAGCACGGCGCCAGCCGCAATGCTGGTGCCGCTGTTCTTGGTGATGACGGCGCGGACGTAGCGCTTGTGGCCGCGATATCCCACCTTCAGCACCGCGTCGGCCGACAGGCTCGCCGGGAAAGCGCCATGCAGGTCCGAGGCGGCAACGTCGGTGAAGTCGCCGGGCGTGGTGGTGTCGCTCTCCTGAAGCTTCGCGGTGAAGTTGCCGGAGCCGGCAACGGCTCCGGTGTTCAGCACCAGCACGGCGCTGTTGAAGCCGAGGAGGTCGAGGGCCGGGCCGGTGGCGGTGGCGGAAAGCACGGCGGGGCCGATGGCCTGAACCACGCCCACGTTGTTCATGAGGTCACGCATTGTCAGTGTCTCCTGTTCAGGCCGTCGCCATCTTCAGCTTGCGCAGGGCCTTGGCCTGCACCACGCCAGCGCCGACACGGCGGGTCGCATGGATGCGGGTCATGCCTTCGGTGGCGAGAAGGTAGGGATTCGAGAAGGTGGAGAGCGCGAGGCGGTCCACGATGCGATAGGCGGTGGCGAAGTCGCCAAAGAGGATCGGGAAGGCGTCGGCTTCTGCGTCCGCCATATCCACGGCTTCCACCACGGGCCGACCGAGGATCGTTTCGGGCGTGCTGGCGGAATAGGCGGGCTGCCACAGGTAGTTGCCGGCACCATCCTTGATCTTGCGGATGGTGGCGAGAACCCTGCTGTTCATGATCCACGTCCCGCGCTGGCGGTAAGCGGCAGGCATGTCGTACATGAGCGAAATCAGAGCGTCGGCGGAAAGGTTCGTCGCGTGCCCGTTCAGGGTGTGCTGAATGCCCGCATCATTCATGATGCCGGCCGGAGCGAGCACGCCGTCGCCATGCAGGAAGGCAAGCCCTTCCTTCACGCCGAAGTCTTCCGCGAGCGCGAGATTCACCTCGGCGAGGGCCTGCGGACCATCGGTGAGAAGCTGGTTGGAAATATCGACGTGGGTCGTCATCTCGCGGATGACGATTTCGGCCTGCCCAAAGCTGGGCTCCGAACCCTCGGAAGGCTGGTTCTCACCCTTCCACTTCGCGTTGGTGGTGCCGGTGCGCTTGGGATAGGTGACGCTGGGGGCGCCCGTGGTGCGCACGCTGGCGAGTGCGCGGATGGGGGAGAATTCCACCAGATCGCGAATGAATTCGGCGGACACCTCATGCGGGGCAAAGTAGCCGCCAGCGGTGTCGGTCGAAACCGTGAGGGCCTTCAGTTCGTCGGCCGAGGCCGCGTTGCCGTGGCGAAGGTAGGACGCGAATGCCTTACGCTCGATCTCGCCTGCGTCGGCCTTGCGGTCGGTGATGATGCCGGGGCGGGACAGCTTGGCCTCTATCTTGGCGAGCGTGGCCTTCACTTCGGAGAGCTCGCCGGCATCGGCGACATTGGCGCTCTTGGTCTCGATGGCCTTCAGGCGGTCATCAACGGACTTGGTGAGTTCGTCGAGGGCCGCCGTCACAGCGTCAACGGGATCGGCGTCCTTCAGTTCGATGGTCGGAAAATGCAGGGACACGGGGTTTCCTTCAGTGAGAGCGAAGAGCCGAGGCGGCTCGGGTGATGGCCTCGGCGATGGCGAGCACCGACGCGGCGGATTTGGCGGACGTGACGCGCGCGCCGGGATGGCTGGGCACGGTCACAAGCGAGACTTCCACGAGGTCCAGGGCGGAAATGATCCGCCCACGGGCGCCGACGCGGGGCGCGGCCTTGCGGGTGCTGAAGCCGATCGAAAGGCCAGAGACGGCGCCGGAGCGCACCAGCGCCCGCACCTCACGGGCGCGGGGCATGTCCTCCACCAGAAGGCGACCTTTCACGACAAAGCCGGTGGCGGTCTCGGCTGCGCTCTCCCAAACGCCGATGGCGTCGTTCGGGTCGTGGCCGAACAGGATCGGCAGGGGCGTGCGCACGCTGGCGAAGGCGCCCTTTTCGATCACGTCGCCCACGCGGTCGGGCGTGCCGAAGGGCCATGCAACGCCTTCGATGGCGCCGGTATCGTCAACGGTGAAGGTGGATTTGATCTCAAGCCGGTTCATGCTGGTGCTCCGGCTCAAGATCGAGAGAGTTTAGAAGCTCAACGATGATCTCGCGCTTCCAAGCGGGAGTGATGACGATTTCGAGTCCACCACTCGGATCATGGGCGAAAGCTTCGTGATGCTTGTCACGGTCGCTCAAAAGCTCTTCGCAGAGCGCTTTGAAGGCGAGGAACACCGGGCCATCAAACATCCGATCGATGGCGCCACTATCGATTTGCAGCGCCGGGGTTTCACTCATCGGCGTTCACCTCCGGCTCGGGCTCGGCTTCGCCATCCCATGCCGCAGAGAGGATTTCGACTGCGAGGGTGTGAGCCGGCTTCAACGGCGCGCCATCAACGAAAATCTCGATCATGTTTTTCGCGGCCTCCGGGGAGGTGCCGGCGCCGATCAGGGCAAACCGGATGATCTCGATCAGGTCGCGGTGATGGAAGCGGCCGGAAACGACACGCTGCGAAATCTCGCCGATGCCGAGGTCAAGGCGCTTCTCCAACTGCACAACCTGCGGCGCCAGATCGAAGGAATATTCGTCATCGCCAAGGAAGCGGTGAATCCGGGTCGTCGTCACTTGCCGGCCTCCGAATGTGCGGGGGCCAGGTCGTCGGCATTCCACGCGGGAGAGGTGCCGAGGGTGTCGAGGTCCAGCACCACGGGCACGCCGCGCCGGGGGCGGCCGTTGATACCGAGGGCGTTCAGCCGGCGCAGGGCGATTGAGAACGGGCCGTTGGCCTGCGCAAAGTCGGCCGCGACCTTGGCGTGATTAAGCATTACCGGGAAGTCCATCGTTGTTCCGATTGTCC
Organism: Xanthobacter dioxanivorans; assembly: GCF_016807805.1. Taxonomy (NCBI): domain Bacteria; kingdom Pseudomonadati; phylum Pseudomonadota; class Alphaproteobacteria; order Hyphomicrobiales; family Xanthobacteraceae; genus Xanthobacter; species Xanthobacter dioxanivorans. The sequence goes on from NZ_CP063362.1 coordinate 2,403,514, forward strand.
GGGGATGTGGAAGAGGTGGTGTTCGGGTTCACGAACGCCTTGCCGTCCGCGTAGGGCGGCAGGTTCTCGCGCGCGCGGGCCTCATTGGGATTGAGCACGCGGGCGGTAATGAGCTTGCCGTAGGCGTCGGCACGCGCGGCGATATCCATGCGCGTGAGGTCATCGGCGAGGAATTCAGCGAAGTAGGTGTCGCGCTCGGCTTCGCTAAAGAGCTTCATCGCGACTTCGTTTTCCCAACGCGCCAGCCAAGGCCGAAGGCTATACGTCAAGAATTCGGCGCCCATTTCGGAGGTGTTCGCCCACGTCCCGCGCTCAAGGTCAAAGAGCATGTGCGGCGGAACGCGGAAAAGCCGGGCGATCTCGGTGACAGAGAAGCGCCGAAGTTCAAGGAATTGAGAGTCGACAGAGGTGAAGCTGATCGGAATGTACTTGGCGATTCCGACGCCAATGAGAGCCGAATAGTTGTTCCGGCCGGCAAGGGCAGTCTTGAGGCCGTCGCGGTTGGCTGTCGTCGCTTCCTTGTTGCTAGTTTCAAGCGAGAACAGGCCGTCCGGCCGGGCACGATTGCGAAAAAGGGCCTTGCCGTGCTCTTCGAGGAGCATCGCCAATTCGATGGCGCCTTTGCCCTGCTGGATCGGAGAGGCGCCGGAATAGCCGTTCAGGCTCGGCCCCATGAGGTGGAAGATTTCGGAGGGCTGATAGATGGTTTCGCGGTTGTCGCCGTGGCGCACCTTATACACGGGCGCCCATGTGATCTGATCGAGTTCGACCGTGACGGCGGCAGGCGAGAGGCGCCAAAGCTCCACATAGTCGCCGGAGCGATTGATCAGGGCGTAGCCGTTGCCGTAGAGAAGAGCGTCGCGGGTAAGCTGTTCTTTGAACCACTGTGCCGAATGGATTTCGGACACGCGATTGCGTAGGACGCTATAAATCGGATGATCGGTGGCGCGATCCTTGGCGCCGTCTTCACCGCGCTTGTACGTGACAAGCGGCAACTGCCCAACAGCTTCGGCGATGGCTTGAACTGCCGCCCGCACGGCGGTGCAATTCATTGCCGTCTCTTCATTGACCGTTACCTGAAGGGTGCCAGCATCGGAGGCCGGCGCGCCGATCAACTGCCAGAGCCAAGCGGCATCGGTGGATGTCAGGGGAGAGGGCGCCGGGCGGCTCGGGGCCGCCTTCACCTCATCGGCGGCCTCACGATTTCGACGAAAAAGATCGAAAATTCCCATTGGCTATAGTGAAACCCGTATCTATTCCCCATTAGAATAGCACGGCAAATCTGCGTGATATAGCCTTTCCACCTCAGATTTTCGGAAAATCTCTGTTTAGGTGGCCGTTTTCTCGCCTTCGTCGTCAACCTTCGCTGTGTAATGGGGCATTTGGCGGATGGCCGCATAAGCAGCCTTCAAGGTCACGTCGCCATAATCTTCGCCGGCTGTTCACGCTGCGTGCCCCTGAATCTTGTCGATCACACGCGCATCTAGCCCAAGCTCCCGCGCTACTGTCTTCAGCCGATGGCGCCATCCATGATTAGGGTCTACCTCACGCGAAACGACGTTCAGCGCCCGCACCCACATGGCGAGCCGGCCGGCGATCTGCTTTGAGGGGTGCGATTTCCCGGTGCGGTCTGGATTGTCGAGATAGAAGAGCGGGCCGTCTGGTGCCGCCTTCACGAAATCCAGAAAGCCCATTTCGATCAGTTGGGGATGCAGCGGCGCGTCGCGATATTGCCCCGTCTTCACGCTGCCGGCCTCCGGTGCGATGCGCACAAAGGCGATGCCGTTCTCTTCCCGCACGTCTTGTTTGCGGAGCTGGGTCATTTCAGCGACGCGGGCGCCGGTATGGGCGCAGAGCCACGGCACCCACCTTTTCGCCGCCGTCATGGGCACCGACTCGCGCGTCCTGGGGTTGTCGGAGGGCTTGGGCTTATGGTCGCGCGCGGCCTTCAGAATGGCGTTGGCTTCCTTGAGCGTGAAGCCCTTCTCCCGGTTCTGCACCTTTTTCAAAACGCGCACCTTCACCTCGCGCGCCGGGTTCGTCTTCAGGCGGTCGTTATCGACTGCCCACTGAAACACGGCGCGAAGGGCCGCGATGTTCGTGTCACGAACCGTCTTCGGCGACATGGTGGCGAGCAAGGCGTCTTTCCACGCGACCACATCCGCCTTCGTGAGGCGGCTAGCGTCGTCGTGTCCGAGGTGCTTGATGAACGCCTTAAAGCCGGGCGTCCAACGCTTCTCCGCTTCGGCGCCACGGCCGGACGCGCGAAGCTCGGCTAGGTAGCCGTCCAACAGATCGAGAATGCGGACACGCTCGCGTGGGGCAGGGGCGGGCTGGGCATCAGGCTTCAGTGCAGGGTGAGCGGGCTCGGCTTCAGGTTCGCCCGCGTTGCGCTCGCTAGTGCGCTTCATGACTTCGATCTGCACCCCTGCCAGCGTGCGGGCGATGGCGCGCCATTCGGGGGTGCCGGGTTCGGCCTTCACCAGCTTGACACGGGCGTGGGCGTCTATCGCCCATCCGATGGTCGCCGCGATCTTGTCGTCTGGTGCTGCGCCGGATGCGACTTCCCGCAGCGCGGCCATATAGGCCGGAGCAAAGATGCGCTCATAGACGGCCGGATCGAAGCCGGACGATGCGAAGGCTCCGGCATCGCGAAGCGCCGCGTCTAGGTCCAACTCTGATTGGTAGTGGTGCCGCGCGAGGCTGGGCGTGTCCAAGGCGCGGGAGAGCCGGGGAGGGGCGTCCGTGCCTTGGGCGAGCTTCAGGCGCGCCTCGTCTAGGATGCCGTGAAATCGCGCGAGCACCGCATGGGATCGGCGCTCGGCTTCTCGCCGATTGCCCCCTAGCGACTCGTGAAGCTCGCTCTTGCCGACGATCTCCCGAAGCTCCTTCGGTACGCCGATGCGCACGAAAAAGGTGGTGCCCCGTTGCCGTACGTGTGGGGTCTTCGCAGCCATGTCCGCCTCGATTTTGGACAGTCGTTGGACGGAGCTTTGGACAAGAGGTGAGGATTTGCAAGGGTTTCTAGCGTTTGCAACGCTTTGGGATGGTGCTGCGAGAGAGGATTGAACTCTCGACCTCTCCCTTACCAAGGGAGTGCTCTACCACTGAGCTACCGCAGCGCGCCGGCGGGCGGGAAATGATCCATCGCCCCGCGGCGACGTCGTCTTCCGTCGTCAGGCGGCCTCCTCTGCCACAAGCGGACGGCGGGTGCAAGGGGGCGGTCCTTCGATCCGGCCGGAGGGGGACGGCCATGAACATATAACTGCACGCCGCCGCCTCCCCGTCCGCCGGTGCGTGGGGCGGTGCCGGGCTGTCCCCTCCCTCCGATCGGCGCGTCCGGCAAGCCTGCTGCGGCCCTGGGCGCCTCGCGGCGCAATTTTGCGCGTGCACACGTCTTGAGCGTGGCGCGTTCCGCAGCTAGCCTCCAGATCACCAAGCCGGAACGGGGGACAGGATGGCTGCGGACAAGGCGCGCAAGGAAACCATCGGCGCCGTCCGGCGCACGTTCGCCCCATGGGCGGACCCGACGAAGAAACCCTTGATCCGCTTCGAGAACGTGGTGAAGCGCTTCGGCGATTTCACCGCCGTGGATCATGTGAGCCTCGACATCTACGAGCGCGAGTTTTTCGCGCTCCTCGGCCCGTCCGGCTGCGGCAAGACCACGCTCATGCGCATGCTCGCCGGCTTCGACGAGCCCTCGCAGGGCCGCATTACCCTGGCGGGAGAAGACCTCGTGGGCGTGCCGCCCTACCGGCGGCCAGTGAACATGATGTTCCAGTCCTACGCCCTGTTCCCGCACATGAACGTCCAGGACAACATCGCCTTCGGCCTCAAGCAGGACAAGATGTCGAAGGCCGACATCGACGCCCGCGTCGAGGAGATGCTGACCCTCGTCAAGCTGGAGAAGTTCGCCAAGAGGAAGCCGCACCAGCTCTCCGGCGGCCAGCGCCAGCGGGTGGCCCTCGCCCGCTCCCTCGCCAAGCGCCCCAAGGTGCTGCTGCTCGACGAGCCGCTCGGCGCCCTCGACAAGAAGCTGCGCGAGGAGACCCAGTTCGAGCTCATGGACCTGCAGATGGACCTGGGCATGACCTTCCTGATCGTGACCCACGACCAGGAGGAGGCGATGACGGTGGCCGACCGCATCGCCGTGATGAATCACGGCGTCCTCGTGCAGGTGGCCCCGCCCTCGGAGATCTACGAGCAGCCCGCCACCCGCTACGTGGCGGACTTCATCGGCGAGGTGAACCTCATCGAGGGCACCATCACCGAGGCCGGCCCGGACGAGACGCACCTCACCTCCTCGGTGACGCGCTTCCCGCTGGTGGTGACGCAGGGCGTCGCGGCCAAGGCGGGCGATCCCGCCTGCCTCGCCATCCGCCCGGAGAAGCTGCGCATCTCCCTCGATCCGCCGGCTGACCTGGCCGAAAACTGCTTCCAGGGCGAAATCTGGGACATCGGCTATCTGGGCGACCTCTCCATCTACCATGTGGAGCTGCCCTGCGGCACCCGCATCAAGGTCTCGCAGCCGAACCTGTCGCGCGTGGTGGCGCGGCCCATCAGCTGGGACGACAAGGTGTGGGTGACGTTCGCGCCCCATGCCGGCGTCCTGCTCACCCGCTAACCCTGGAGGCGCACATGGCCATGGCGGGTGAAAAGGGCGGGGGCCGCTGGTTCGTGATCGCGGTGCCCTATCTGTGGCTGCTGGCGCTGTTCCTGGCGCCGTTCCTCATCGTCTTCAAGATCTCCCTGTCGCAGGACGTGGTGGCCCAGCCGCCCTACGAGCCGCAGCTCGATCTTTCCCAGGGCTGGGCCGGCATCACCCAGTTCCTGTCGGGCCTGAGCTTCGCCAACTACGGCTACGTGCTCGATTTCTCCAACGAGTTCCTGGAGGCCTACGGCTCGAGCCTGGTGATCGCGTCCATTTCCACCATCCTGCTGCTGGTGGTGGGCTATCCCATCGCCTACGCCATGGCGCGGGCGCCGCGCTCCATCCAGCCGACCCTGCTGATGCTGGTGATCCTGCCCTTCTGGACCTCCTTCCTCATCCGCGTCTATGCGTGGATCGGCATCCTCTCGCCGGAGGGGCTGCTCAACCAGGCCCTGATGGCCCTGGGCGTGATCGACACGCCGCTGGAGATCCTCAACACCAACCTCGCCGTCTATATCGGCATCGTCTATTCCTACCTGCCGTTCATGGTGCTGCCGCTCTATTCGGCGCTGGAGAAGCTGGACCTGACGCTTCTGGAAGCCGCCGCCGACCTCGGCTGCCCGCCCTCCAAGGCGTTCTGGACCATCACCTTTCCGCTGTCCCTGCCGGGCGTGGCGGCAGGCGCGCTGCTCTGCTTCATCCCGGCGGTGGGCGAGTTCGTGATCCCGGATCTGCTCGGCGGCTCCGACACGCTGATGATCGGCAAGTCCTTGTGGACGGAGTTCACCGTCAACCGCTCCTGGACGGTCTCATCCGCGGTGGCGGTGCTGCTGCTGCTGGTGCTGGTGGTGCCCATCGTGATCTACCAGAACATCCAGCAGCGCGAGCTGGAGGCGGGACGATGAAAAAGGGCCTCACCTGGTTCAACGTCACGGCCATCGTGCTCGGCTTCGCCTTCCTCTACATCCCGATCCTGCTGCTGGTGATCTATTCCTTCAATGATTCACGGCTCGTCACCGTGTGGGGCGGCTTTTCCACACGGTGGTACTGGTCGCTGCTGGAGAACGAGCAGCTCATCGATGCCGCCTGGGTGACGCTGCGCATCGCCTTCTTTTCGTCGCTGGTGGCCACCGTGCTTGGCACCATGGCTGCCCTCGCCCTCACCCGCTATGGCCGCTTCGGCGGGCGCACGCTGTTCTCGGGCATGATCTACGCGCCCCTCGTCATGCCGGAGGTGATCACCGGCCTCTCTTTGCTACTGCTGTTCGTGGCGGTGAACTTCGATCGCGGCTTCTGGACGGTGCTGCTCGCGCACATCACCTTTACCATGTGCTTCGTGGCGGTGGTGGTGCAATCGCGCCTCGTCACCTTCGACCGCACGCTGGAGGAGGCGGCCCTCGACCTCGGGTGCCCGCCGTTCCAGACCTTCTTCAAGATCACCCTGCCGCTCATCCTGCCGGCGGTGGTATCCGGCTTCATGCTGGCCTTCACCCTGTCGCTGGATGATCTGGTGATCGCCAGCTTCACCACGGGGCCGGGGGCGACGACCCTGCCCATGCGCATCTATTCGCAGGTGCGCCTAGGCGTGACGCCGGAGATCAACGCGGTCTGCACCATCCTCATCGCCATCGTGACGGTGGTGGTGATCATCGCCTCCATCGTGACCAAGCGGGCGGAGAGCCAGCGCGAGGCCGAAGAGCGGGCGGCGATGAAGGGGTAGGTGAATCAGTCGGGGCAAGGGGGCTAATTGTTTGATTGATTTTTGATTTGCCTTAGCCAAAATATTATAAAATTTATATTGATGTATTTGGCGCGCCAGCTGCAAAGTTTTCCGGGCTCTATAAATGCAGTGTTTGAAAGTTCGCCTATTAATTTATAAAATCCATTTCTTCAACATACGCAAGCTATCCTGAATCTCCTTGGCATGCGCCTCGGCCGTCAGATTGTCTGGTTCTAAAATAGATATCATCATATTTATAGTATTAAATTTCAGTAAATGTGTGATATAGTTTTTTGGAAGGTGGAGTGTCTTTGCCCTCTATCCTTCCATATCCGCAGATATATATTTTTTGGGCGCTCATATTCCCCCAAATTAATGAAGATGTTATTTCTTTTGCATTTGCGGGTGCTGGCCGATCAATGGTGAATGCCGCCAAATCAATGGCGGGGTCGGTGATACTACGGTCGCTTTGGTTTCGCTGCCATTCGGGTTTTGAAAGTAGACTGATAATCTGATCCGCCAATTTTCATCGGATAATTCAATGCAGTGTCGCGCGGTCAGGATGGTGCGACTGTCCACCAGGAGACCCGTGCGCGTCCTGTGCGCTACATCAATCCATTTTCCACCCTTTTTCTCTTGTATTGTTCCACCTATCCTTTGGATTTCGTTGGATATCGCGCTTTTGGGGTCGACTCTTGCGCCTCTGATGATCGCATGTGCAGATTCGGGACAGAAAAGAAAGAAATAGCAGAAAGCAATTGCCGGCGCGAACCTGGAGCGAAAAAGTCCCAGCCTTCCTGAACGAATTCTACTCATGATGCGTCCCGGTGCCAAGTTTCCGAAAAGTTAGGTCGCTTTCCCCTTCGCGCAATACCCAAACGGGTTAGTTGTTAGGCCGCGAGAGGTCGCGCAGCATCCGCGAGCCCGCAAGGTCCGATGCGTGCCGGTCGCCCTGGGGCCGGTACATGCGTGCAGCCCGTCCAACGGCCAGCGCGGCGTCCCCAGCAGCGTGCCCAGACGCGGTAGGCCGGAGGTCGCCGGCAGGCAGAGCCGACGCGAAGCGCCGGTGTGGAAGGGCAGGCCTCCGCCGGCCCTACCGCCCCTCGCGCACCCAGGCGGCGGTGAGGGCGCCGAGGAGCAACAGCAGGCCCGAGAGGCCGGCGAACAGCGGGAACAGCCCGATGCCGCGCACCACCGAGACGTCGCGGGTGCGAAGCCCCATCCAGTCCTCCCCGGCGAGCCGGTCGGAGGAGGAGACCTGCACCACCCGCGGCACCGATCCGCCGAGCTCCGACAGCCGCCACACGCCGCCCCCCGTGGCCGCCGCCACCGGGGCGAGCACGTCGCGGGTGCTGGTCACCTCGGCGAACTCCTTGGGGTTCAGCGGGCCGATATTGGCCAGGGCGGTGAGCGTGCCGTTGGCGGCGCGCCACAGGCCGAGCTCGTCGGCGGGCGTGGAGGCGCGCCACAGGCCCGGCTCCACCTGGGCGAGGGTGAGGGTGCGCAGGGCGCCCGAGGGGGTGGTGACGGTGGCCTGGGGCACGCTCTCGCCCATGGTCTGGCGTTCCACCACCAGGTCGCGGCCGGAGACGGTGAGCTTCAGCCGCTCCTCCTCCAGATCCGGCTCCTTCATGAGCCAGTGGGAGAGGCGGCGCAGAAGGTCGATGTGCGGGCCGCCGCCCTCGTAGCCGCGCGCCCACAGCCAGATGTGGTCCGACAGCAGGAGGGCGACGCGGCCCTCGCCGACCCGGTCCACCAGCAGCACCGGCTTGTCGCCGGGGGCGCTCATCAGGCTGGTGCCGGAGCGGGCCTGGGCGTCGATCACCCGGAAGAAGCGGCTCCAGTGGGGCGGATCGCTCTCCGAGCCCGGCAGGGCGCGGGTGACCGGATGGCGCTTGCCGGGGTCGGTGAGGCGGGCGTGGAACGCGCCTTCCGTCGCCTCGCCTCTCGGCACGCCCGGCAGGATCTCTTCCAGCGGCGTGTTGTAGAGCGAGCCCGTGTCGATGAAGTCGGTGCCGGCCGCCACCAGCACCGCGCCGCCGGCGCGGACGTAGCGCACGATGTTGTCGAAATAGACCTGCGGCAGCACCCCCTGCTGGGAGTAGCGGTCGAAGATGATGAGGTCGAAATCCTTGATCTTGGTCTGGAACAGTTCGCGCGTCGGGAAGGCGATGAGCGACAGTTCGTTGATGGGCGTGCCGTCCTGCTTCTCCGGCGGGCGCAGGATGGTGAAGTGGACGAGGTCCACGTTGGCGTCGCTCTTCAAAAGGTTCCGCCAGGTGCGCTCGCCCACGTTGGGCTCGCCGGAGACGAGGAGCACGCGCAGCTTGTCGCGCACGCCGTCGATGGAGACGGCGGTGCGGTTGTTCACCGGCGTCAGCTCGCCGGCCAGCGGCGGCACCTCGAACTCGACGATGTTGGCGCCGGCATGGGTGATGTCCACCTCCACGCTGGCGCTGCGCCCGGTGGTGACGATGGGCCGGGCGATGACCTCGCCGTCGCGGCGGATGGTGACGGGCACGCGGGCGTCGGCGGCGGTGCCTTCGTCGGTGACCCTGTAGGTGATGGTCTGCTTCTGGCCGACGATGCCGAAGCGCGGCGTCTTCTCCAGCGCCACCCGCCGGTCGCGCTCGCCGGCGCGGCCGGTGATCAGCGCGTGGATGGGCGCGGAGAAGCCGAGGGCCTGGGGCTTTTCGGGCGTGTCGTGCACCCGCCCGTCGGTGATCATGATGGCGCCGGCGACGCGCTCCGGCGGCACGTCGGCAAGGCCCGCCGAGAGGGCCGAGAACAGGCGCGTGCCGTCCGCCGAGCCGTCGCCGCTGTCGGCGTCGATGGTGCGGACCTCGACCCCGGAGAGCTGGCCGAGGCGGGCGGTGAGGGCGGCGCGGGCGGCCTCCGTCTGCTGCGTGCGGTCGCCGAAGGACTGGCTGGCGCTGCGGTCCACCACCACCGCCACCACCGAGCTCAGGGGCTCGCGCTCCTCGCGGGTGAAGGAGGGGTTCGACAGGGCCAGCAGGCCGACCGCCAGCGCCAGGGCGCGGAACACGGCGCCGCGGGTGCGGGAGAACAGCAGGAGCCCCGCCAGCACCAGCGCCACCGCCGCGATGGCGATGAGCACCGGGAGGGAGACGAACGGGGAGAAGGTGAGGCCGTAGCTCATGCCCGGTCACCCGCGCGCGGTCGGCGATGCGGCCTCATTGCCCGAGCCTTTCCAGCAGGGCCGGCACGTGCACCTGGTCCGCCTTGTAGTTTCCGGTCAGCACATACATCACCATGTTGGCCCCGGCGCGGAAGGCGATCTCGCGCTGGCGCGGCTCGCCGGGGGTGAGGGGCAGCAGCGGATCGCCGTTGCGCGAGACCGCCCAGGCGCCGGCCAGGTCGTTGGAGGTGATGATGACGGGGGAGACGCCGTCGCCGGCGCGGGCCGGGCGGTCCGCGTCGTCGTCGCGGGCGGTGGGCAGGGCCTCCACCCAGGTCGTGCCGCCGGTGAAGCGGCCTGGGAAGTCCTTGAGCAGGTAGAAGGCCTTGGTGAGCACGTGGTCGCGCGGCACCGGCTCCAGCTCGGGAATGTCGAGGCGGGAGAGGATCTCCTTCAGCCGGGCGCCCGCCGCGGTGAGCGGCGCGCCCGGGGCCCCGCCCGATTCGATGGCGTCGCGGGTGTCGAAGATCACCGTTCCGCCCTGCTTCATGTAGGCGTCGATGCGGGCGAGCACGGCCGGAGGCGGCACCTGCGTGTCGGGCAGGATCGGCCAGTAGAGCAGGGGGAAGAAGGCCAGCTCGTCCTTGGCGATATCCACCCCCATGGCCTCGCCCGCCTGCAGCGCCGTGCGCTGGCCGAGGAAGGTGGCGAGGCCGTCGAGGCCGGCGCGGGAGATGTCGTCCACCTCGCCAATGCCGGTGGCCACATAGGCGAAGCGCGTCTGCACCGTGGCCTTGAGGGCGAAGTCGGCATCGTCGGCGCGGGCGGGGGCGGGCCCCGCGGCGAGGCCGGCACCGAGGACGAAGGCCACGAGAACGGCCGCGGCGGCGCCGCGCTTCACGCCGCTCCCGGCCCCGGGGCCGCCCATGCGCGACAGGCCGCCGGCGAGGAACAGCACGGCGAGCGCGTCCAGCAGCAGCAGCCCCATGGCGCCGACGAGAATGCTGCCGCGCAGGTCGCGCGGCGCGCTGTCCTGCAGCGGCTCCACCCGGCCGCCGAGGGCGGAAAGGTCGAGGCGCTTCGGCCGGTCGTCCGGCAAAAGCGCGTTCACCGCCAGGAGCCCGTCGGGCGGGCCGTAGAAACCGGGGGGATGGTCGGCGCCGGCGCGGCCGGCATAATTGGAGGGCAGGGCATGCACGGTCGGGTCGGCGGGCCGGAAGGTGCCGAAGCCGTCCAGCACCCGTGCCGGGGGCAGGGCGGCCACGTCCGGCCGGTTGGCGGCGCGGGCGGCGGCGTCGGCCGGCGCGGCCTCGGCCGGGGGCGGGGCATCGGACAGGGCGATCACGCGGCGCAGCATTTCCACGAAGGTGCCGGACAGGGGCAGGTTGGACCAGGACGTGTCGCCGGTCACATGGAACAGCACCAGCGCGCCCTTGCCCCGCCGTACACCGGTGACCAGGGGGGTGCCGTCGGCCAGCGTCGCCCAGGTGCGTTCGCCCAGCGTCCCGTCCGGCTCGGCCAGCACCTGCCGGTTCACCGTCACGTCGTCGGGCAGGCGCACGTCGCGGAACGGCCCTTCGGGGGTGAGGGCGCCGAGCTTCTGCGGCGTCTCCCACGACAGGGAGCCGCCGAGCACGCGTCCGCCCCGCCGCAGCTTCACTGGCAACAGGTCGTCCTGCGCGTTGGCGAGGCGCGGGCCGGCGAAGCGGATGAGCACGCCGCCCTCCTCCACGAAGCGGGCGAGGCGGGTGCGGGTGGCGGGCGGGATGGTGCCCACGTCGGTCAGCACCAGCACCGGCAGGCGCTGCTCCAGGAAGCGATTGATGTTCTCCGTCGCCGACCCGCTCTCGGCCACCCTCAGGTCGGCGAACGGCCCGAGGGCGCGGGAGAGGTAGTAGGTCGGCGCGAGCAGGGGCTGGCCGGTGTCCGTGCTGGTGCCCGAGACGATGCCGACGGTCCTCCGCCGCCACCTTTTGTCGAGGAGCTGCACCGCACCGGCCGAGTGCTCGCCGGAAATCTCCAGCCGCGCCACCTCGTTGCGGATTTCCACCGGCATGTCGAAGCGGGCTTCCGTCTCGCTCGAGCCCTCGGGGAAGGTGAAGGGGACCTCGCCGAGGGAGAGGCCGCGCATGTCCCGCGCCGCCACCTGCCCGGCGCGGGGAGCGCCGCCGTCCGGGCGCAGCACCTTCACGGTGAGCGCCTCGGCGCCGTTGTCCGCCCCGGCCAAGGCGAGGGGGGCGGCGACGCCACCGCCCACCACCAGCAGCCGGCCGGCGCCGCCGAGGGCGGCGAAGCCCTGGGCGAGGTCCGGGTCGGCGCCGAGGTCCACGCCATCGCAGATGAACACGATGCCGGCCTCCGGCTCGCCGCCGAGCACCCGCTGGGCCAGCGCCAGGGCCTCGCGGCGGGCCGGCCCGTAGGGCACCGGCTCCAGCGAGCGCAGGCGATCGCGGGCGGCGGCGGGGGTGAGGAGGGTGGCGTCCCGCGGCACGTCGCCGGTGGGAATGAGGGCGACGCCGCGCCCGTTGGTTTCCGCTTCGTCGATCAGCGCGCCGGCGGCGTTGCGCCGGGCGTCCCAGCTCGCCGCCGCCGGCCAGCCCTGGTCGATGATCAGCACCAGCGGCCCGCCGCGCGCGGGCGCCGCCGCCGGCGGGTTCCAGATGGGTCCGGCCGCGGCGAGGATGATGAGCGCCGCCAGCAGCAGCCGCAGCGCGGTGAGCCACCACGGCGTGCGCGCCGCGCTCTCTTCCTTGGGCGCGATGCCGAGGAGCAGGCGCATGGGCGGGAAGGCCATTTCGCGCGGCTTCGGCGGCACCACGCGCAGCAGGAACCACAGCAGCGGCAAAGCGAGGAAGGCCGTGAGCAGCAGTGGGGCGGAAAAGGCGAGGGGGAGGCCGAACATCAGGCGGGACCTCGCGAGACAAAGGCGCGTCCGCCGCCCTTGGGCGCGGCGGACGCGGTGCCGCCGGCGCCCATGCGCATATGGAGGGCGAGCAGCAGCTCGCTCGCCGGGCGGTCGGTACGGTGCACGGTGAAGCTCCAGCCCAGCCGCTCGGCGGCGGCGCGGATGCGGGCGCGGTGCTCCACCAGCTTCAGGTCATAGTCGGCGCGCCAGCTTTCCGCCCGGCCGACGGTGAGCCGGTCGCCGCTCTCCGGTTCGCGGAACTCAATGCGGCCGGAGAAGGGGAAGGTCTCCTCCGCCGGATCCACGATCTGCACCAGATGGCCCTGCGCCCCGGAGGCCGCGAGCAGCTCGATGCGCTCCGCCACCTCCGACGCCGGGCTCCAGAAGTCGCCGAGCAGCACGATCTCCGACAAGGGCGAGGGGGCGAAGGGCGGCGGCAGGCTGGCCGGCAGGCGCGGGGCGAGCACCACCGATTCGGCCATGCGCTCGGCGATGCGGCGGTTGGCGGACGGGCGCATCATCTCCGGCATGCCCACGCGCTCGCCGCCCTTGACCAGCAGCTCGGCCAAAGCGAAGGCGATGATGAGGGCGCGCTCGCGCTTCGGTGCCTGCCCGCGGGAGGCATAGTCCATGGACGGGGACAGATCGGGCCAGATCCACACCGTGTGGGCCGCCTCCCATTCGCGCTCGCGCACATAAAGATGGTCGTCGCGCGCCGAGCGCCGCCAGTCCACGCGGTTGGCGGGCTCGCCGTCGATGAAGCGGCGGTACTGCCAGAAATTCTCGCCCGAGCCGGCGCGCCGGCGCCCGTGCAGTCCGTGCTGCACGGTGAGCGCGATGCGCCGCGCCTCCAGAACCAGGCGCGGCATGGCGGCGGCAAGGTCCGCGGCGGCAAGGGCGGCCTGCTCGACGGAGCGGTGCGCCGCGTCCGGCACCTGCGGCTGGCCGGCGCTCACCCGAGCCGCTCGGTGAGGCGACGGATGATGTGGGTGATGCTCTCCCCTTCCGCCCGCGCGGCGAAGGTGAGGGCCATGCGGTGCTTCAGCACCGGCTCGGCGAGGGCCACCACATCGTCCACGGAGGGCGCATAGCGCCCGTCAAGGAGCGCGCGGGCGCGCACGGCGAGCATCAGCGCCTGGCTGGCGCGCGGGCCGGGGCCCCAGGCGATGTAGCGCTGCTCGGGACCCTCGGCGCCGGGACGGGCGGAACGCACGAGCGTGAGGATCGCCTCCACCACCGATTCGCCCACCGGCAGGCGGCGCACCAGCCGCTGGGCGGCGACGAGGTCGTCCACGCTCATGGCGGCGCGGGGCTTCTGCTCCTCGGCCGAGGTGGTCTCGAACAGGATCTTCCGCTCCGCGTCGCGGTCCGGATAGTCCACGTCGATCTCCATCAGGAAGCGGTCGAGCTGCGCCTCGGGCAGGGGATAGGTCCCCTCCTGCTCCAGCGGGTTCTGGGTGGCGAGCACGTGGAAGGGCCGGGGCAGATCGTGCCGCTCGCCGGCCACCGTCACATGGTATTCCTGCATGGCCTGGAGCAGGGCGGACTGGGTGCGCGGCGAGGCGCGGTTGATCTCGTCCGCCATCAGCAGCTGGGCGAAGATGGGGCCCTTGATGAAGCGGAAGGCCCGCCGTCCGCCGGCGGCCTCCTCCAGCACCTCGGCGCCGAGGATGTCGGAGGGCATCAGGTCCGGCGTGAACTGGACGCGGCGGGCATCGAGGCCCAGCACCGTGCCCATGGTTTCCACCAGCTTGGTCTTGGCGAGGCCCGGCACACCCACGAGCAGAGCGTGGCCGCCGGCCAGGATGGTGATGAGCGCTCGCTCGACCACCGCCTCCTGGCCGAAGATGACGGCGGAGATGGCGGTACGCGCACCTTTCACATGGGCCGCGGCGGCTTCCGCATTGCGGATGATCATTTCGTCGAGGTCGAACGTCTCGCCGGCAGCCGACATCTGCATCTCCTTAACGCCCAAACGCCCGGGCTCGCGCCTTCGGGACAGGCTTGCCGCGAAAAGCGGCAATAAAACGCCCCGACGCGGATCCGGCCCCACTCCCCGGATGAGGCCTTGCAAACGACACGCCACCCGGACACAGAGCTTACGATAAGATTGCACTGCGTCGAACCCTGCGCGGTGGTGCCGGCTGGGGACGGTGCTCACGTCATCGCGAGGCCTGCGACGGGTTCGCGCGGCGCGGCAGGCGACAACGCACAGGGAGGGACAACGAGATGGCCGGAACCAACGCCGCTCCACCTCCGCCGGGCGGGCCCGCGCCGGGCCGGCTTGATGCGCTGATGGACGCCGTGCGGGCCGCGGGCGGGCGTGGGCCGGCGCCGGTGGACCGCTGGAATCCCCCCGATTGTGGCGACATCGACATCCGCATCAAGGCCGACGGCTCCTGGTTCTACATGGGCACGCCCATCGCCCGCCCGGCGCTGGTGCGCCTGTTCGCCTCGGTGCTGGCGCGGGAGGGCGCGCGCTTCGTGCTGAAGACGCCGGTGGAGAAGATCGGTATCACGGTAGACGACGCCCCCTTCCTCGCCGTGGAGATGGCGGTGGAGGATGCGGCGGAGGGCCGCACCCCGAACGGGCGCACCCTTGTTTTCCGCACCAATCTCGACGACCTGGTGCGCTGCGGCCCCGGCCACGACCTGCGCTTCGCGCCGGGCGCCGGGGAGGGCGAGGTGGTGCCCTATCTGCACGTACGCCACGGGCTGGAGGCGCGCCTCACCCGCGCCGTGCATCTCGACCTGATGGAAGAGGGGGAGGTGCGCGAGGAGGGCGGCGTCCCCATGTTCGGAGTTGCCTCCGCCGGCCGCTTCTACGCCATCCTGCCGGCCGCCGGCCTGGGTCTCAGCGAATGACGCGTGTGTCCGAAGCGGCCGATGCGGCGCCCGGCGAGGAGGCGCCCGGCACGGGCGCGTTCAGCCTCGAAACGTTCATGGCCCGCGCCCGCGCGCGGCTCGCGTCCGCCCCGCCGCCTTATTATTCGGAAGCGGCCTTTCCGGGCCTCAATGGCGACCACGCCTTGCAGTCGGAGCAGCAGAGCCTCGTGCCGTCGAAGCCGCCGCGCCATGCCGCCGTACTGGTTCCGGTGGTGGCGCGCCCCGAGCCGGCGGTGCTCCTCACCCTGCGCTCGCCGCACCTGAGCCACCATGCGGGGCAGATCGCCTTTCCCGGTGGCCGGGTCGATCCCGGCGATCGCGACGAGCTGGACGCCGCTCTGCGCGAGGCGCGGGAAGAGGTAGGGCTTGAGGCCGGCCTCGTGGAGCCCCTCGGCTACCTGGACGGCTATCTCTCTGGCACCGGCTTCTGGATCGTGCCCGTGGTGGGCCTCGTGGATCCCGCCTACCGCCTCACCCTCAACCCGGCCGAGGTCGAGGAGGCGTTCGAGGTGCCGCTGTCCTTCCTCATGAGCCCGCGCAACCACGAGCGCCAGTCGCGCGAATGGCAGGGCACGCTGCGTCACTTCTATGCCATGCCGTATGAGGGTCGAAACATCTGGGGCGCCACCGCCGGCATGCTCCGCATGCTTTACGAGAGGGTCTACGCCTGATGCTGCGCAGCGTTGTCATCGAGCTCGGCCTGTTTCTCACGCCGTTCGTGCTCTACGCGGCGCTTTTGTTCGCCACCAAGGGCTCGGTGGTGCCGGAGCACTGGTCGGCGAAGGCCCTCGCCGGGGTGGCCACGGCGGCGGTGGCGCTGGCCGTCGTCGGGCTGTTCCTGTTCGAGCACGGCCGGACGGCCCCGCCGGGCAGCCGCTACGTGCCGGCGCAGACCAGGGACGGCGTCTTCGTGCCGGGCCATTTCGAATGACCTCCTCGATCGCGGGGGCCGCCTTCTGGGCCACGCCCGGCCTCGCCGAGGTGCTGGGCCTGCTGAACGCCGGCGACGAGGAGGCGCGGGTGGTCGGCGGCGCCGTGCGCAACAGCCTGCTCAACCTGCCGGTGATCGACGTGGACATCGCCACCACGGCCCTGCCGCAGGAGGTGGTCGAGCGCGCGCGCCGGGCCGGCATGAAGCCGGTGCCCACCGGCATCGCGCACGGCACGGTGACGGTGGTCGCCGGGCACCACGCCTTCGAGGTCACCACCCTTCGCGAGGACATGGAAACGGACGGGCGGCGCGCAGTGGTGCGCTTCGGGCGGGACTGGCGGCATGACGCCGAGCGGCGCGACTTCACCCTCAATGCCCTCTACGCCACGGCGGACGGCACGGTGGTGGACCTCGTGGGCGGCCTTTCTGACCTCGCGGCGCGGCGGGTGCGCTTCATCGGCGACGCGCAGGCCCGCATTCGCGAGGACTATCTGCGCATCCTGCGCCTGTTCCGCTTCCACGCCTCCTATGGCGTGGGCGAGGTGGACCCGACCGCCCTGAGCGCGGCCGTCCGCCTGCGCGCCGGGCTGCTCGGCCTGTCGCGGGAGCGCATTCGCGCGGAGACGATGAAGCTGCTGGTGGCGCCCGGCGCCGCCCCGACCCTTGCCACCATGAGCGAGAGCGGCTTGCTGCAGATGCTGCTCGGCGGCATCGGCGACGTGAAAGCCTTCGCCCGGCTGGCCGGGCTGGAGGCGTCCCTCGGCCTGCGGCCCGACCCCACGCGTCGCCTCGCGGCGCTGGCGCTGCGCGTCAGCGTCGATGTCGAGCGGCTGCGCGCGCATCTGCGCCTGTCCAATGCGGAGACGCGGCGTCTCTTCGCCCTCGCCGGGCCGGTGCCGCCCTTGCCGGACGTCCAGTCGGTGAAGGCCTTCCTCTACGCCGGGGGCGTCGAGGCGGGGCGTGACCGGGTGTTGCTGGCGGCCGCGCACGGGCGCTGCGATCCCGCCGCCGCGGCGCGGGTCGTCGAGGCCGCGGCGACATGGGACCTCCCGCGCCCGCCCTTCACCGCCGCCGACCTCATCGCGCGGGGCCTCAAGCCGGGCCCGGGGCTGGGCGCGGCGCTGCGCTGGGCGGAGCAGGCCTGGATCGACGCCGGCTTTCCCACCGGGGAACCAGCGGTCTCAGCCCTGCTGGAGAAGGCGGCACGGCAAGGCTGACCAGATTGGCTCAGTCCTCGTCCGCCTCGTCCTCGTCCTCGTCGTCTTCCTCGTCGAAATCGGCGACTTCGAGCTTGTCGAGGGCGACGGCCGGCAACACCCGGTCCCGGAACTCGCTCAGCTCCTCCGCGAACCAGATGACCGACACGCCCTCACCCGCCGTCGAGACGACGGTGAGGGCGGGGCTGCCGGACTTGAGCTGGACGATGTCGCCGGGTGCGAAGGCCATGGCTGTCTCTCCCCGCAGCGGACGAGGGCTGCGCTGCGGAGAGGCTTAGCCGGGGATCATGACGATCCCGTCACAGCCAGCCGCAGAAAGTTCAGGACGCCCGGCGGCGTGTTGAGCTCGCGCACGCGTTCCACCTGTATGAGGCCCAGCATGGAGATGCCGTTGAGGCGCTGGACGTTGTTGTCGAGTTTTTGCTTCAGCTTTTCGATGTCGAGCGCCGCGGCCTGCATGTCTGCATCACCAGAGAGTCCGGCCCACACGCGGACGGCCTCGATCTGATCATGTATTTGACGGAAGCAATAATTATACACGATGAGATGATGCTTTATGCTGCGCCAGTCCACATCGAATGAATCGAATTTTTCAACGCCGAGGAGCTTTTCATCGGGGAAATGAGGCATGCTTCTTTTACTCAGGCAGTCAAAGTCGGCCCGCTTGAGCTTGCCGTAGCTTAACGGATCACGGGAGCCGCCCGTGGCGGCCGTGAAGTCGCGGGATTTCGGGTCGGATGCCCAGTCGAGGTGACGCTGGACGTCGAACAGCAGGGAATCCATCTTCTGCCGCAAGGCCAGCCGCTGTTCCTCGTACAAGGGATAGATATCGGCGCCGCGCTTGCGCAAAAACTTCAACTGCTGCGGATTTGCGGGGCTTGTCGCGCTGTCGTAAGTGAAGAACAGCGTCTCCTGGAGGGTCTGCGCCTTCGCCAGATCCGCCGCCAGCGTGTTGAATGTATGCGTGGCGATTTTGAAATCGTCGGCATTGCGAGCCAGTTGCTGTTCGACAAGCCATCTCGAATATTGGAAGACAGTGCCAAACAGCGCTGCCAACAAGGCCCCGACGATCCCGATGACGCCGATGTCCTTGAGCCTGTCGGCGAATGTCTTCTTCGGCGACGGCGGCTGAACCAGTTCGATCCGGAATGTCCGAGGCCGCTCCTGCCCGTCGAGTTGCGTTGCCATTGTGTCCCCCCGATGCCGCACGCATCACGCATATTGCGCATATGCGGCCTCAGGTTGCATCCCCCGAACGGGGATATTCAGGCGCGGGACTGCGGCCTGCGTCCGGGCCGAGGGCTTTACGGCCACTTCACCACGGGCGGCATGGAGGAAAGGATGGAATCCACGTTCCCCCGGTCTTCAAGCCGAAGATGGTGCCGCGGTCGTAGAGCAGGTTGAACTCCACGTAGCGCCCGCGCCGCACCAGCTGTTCCTCGCGGTCCTCGGCGGTCCAGGGGGTGGCCATGTTGGCGGCGACGATCCGCGGATAGGCGTCGAGGAAGGCGAGGCCCACCTCGCGGGTGAAGGCGAAGTCGTCCGCCCATGTGCCCGTCCCGGCGCCGGCGCTGTCGAGATAGTCGTAGAAGATGCCGCCGATGCCGCGCATCTCGCCCCGATGCTTCAGGAAGAAGTAGTCGTCGCACCACGCCTTGTAGCGCTCGTATTCCGCCACCTTGTGCGCCGCGCAGGCGGCCTGCATGGCGGCGTGGAAGGCGAGGGTGTCCGCGTCCTCCTGGGTCCGGCGCCGGGAGAGCACGGGGGTGAGGTCCGCGCCGCCGCCGAACCAGGCCTTGGTGGTGACCACGAAGCGCGTGTTCATGTGCACCGCCGGCACATGCGGGTTCGCCATGTGGGCGATGAGCGAGATGCCGGATGCCCAGAAGCGCGGGTCCTCGGCGGCGCCGGGGATCTGGCCGCGGAATTCCGGGGCGAACTCGCCGAACACGGTGGAGGTGTGCACGCCCACCTTCTCGAACAGCCGCCCGCGCATGAGCGCCATGGTGCCGCCGCCGCCCGGCGCGCCCGTATGGTCGGTGCGCGCCCAGGCGGTGCGCTCGAAGCGGCCGGCGTCGCCGGCGTAGAGCGCCGGGTCGGCCTTGTCCTCCAGCGCCTCGAAGGCCGCGATGATGCGGCCCTGGAGGGTCTCGAACCAGGCCCGCGCCTCGGCACGGCGCGCGTCGAGCAGGGCATCGCCGGTCGGCGGATGGGCGGAACCGGCGCCGGCCGCTTCCGCGGCGGGAGGGACGGCATCGGGGGTGGCAGCGGTGGACATGGAAGGCTCCGCTTCGTTCGCTCTTGTCGCGTGGCGCATTTCGCGTGGCGCGTTCTTGGCGTGTGGCGCGGGCTTCTACCGCCTCGGTGCGGCGGAAGAAAGCCGGCGCATCAGCCGGGCAGGCCGCCGGTCTGCCGCAGCGCCTCGGCCAGCGCGATGCCCGCGCTCACCGCCACGTTGAGGGAGCGCGCCTCCGCCCGGATGGGAATGCGAACCCGCGCGTCCGCCGCCGCGTGCACCGCCTCGGGCACTCCGGCCGATTCCCGCCCGAACAGCAGCAGGTCACCGGGGTGGAAGCGGAAGTCGGGCAGTGGCGTCGCACCGGTGGTGGTGAACAGCACAAGGCGCCGGCCCTCGGTCCGCCGCTCGGCGTCGAAGGTCGCGAACGAAACATGCCGCCGCCAGGTCACCTGGTCGATATAGTCCATGCCGGCGCGCCGGAAGCCCGCATCACCCACGGGAAAGCCCGCGGGCTCGATGATGTGGACCTCCACGCCGAAGCAGGCGCCGACGCGCAGGATGGTGCCGGCATTCTGCGCGATGTCGGGACAATACAGGGCAATGCGCAAGGTCATGCTGCGGGCCGCGGCGGATGCCGAGCCCGCAGGACCGCCCCTCAGTTGCAGGTCATGGTCGACATGGTGGGGCTCAGCGGCAGCAGCGTCAAGGTCACCGATGTGGGGTTGGTCAAGGCGATGTTGCTGCTGCGGGCGCATACGTCGTCATAGGCGAAGGTGTAGGCACCCTGGTTGATGGAGAAGGCGTGGATGGTGCTGGAGTAAAGGTTCTGCGGCGGCAGCGTGTAGGGGATGACGCCCTGGCACGTGGAGAGGGAATTCGTGGTGGTGTTGAGGAAGGTCGAGCGCAGGAACGCCGCCTGGATGTATTTTTGCAGGCTTGGCACCGGCCCGGCGGGACCGCTCGCGGGCGGTGCGCCGTTCTGCCAGACATAGGTCGAGCTCGGCTTGTTGAAGACGTTGGCCGGGTTCCCATTGTTGGGCTTCAGGACGATCTGGTTGTTCTGCACCGTCCCGGTATAGAGGGCGCCATTGTCCCCCTTGATCGTGAACGTTTTACCGGGCTTCGCGAAGGTCGCGAAAACCTGGCTGATATAGTTGTCGAGGTAATTGTTGGGGAAATAATTGGGATGCGAGGTCGGCAGCACCATCGCCTTTTCCGGTACGAGGATGCGAATAGGACGCTTCTTGCTGTCGTAGACGACAAGTTTGTTCCACGGGGCCTTGGCCAGCCCCGGCAGCACGAGGGTGCTGGTGGATGCGTCCTTGAAGCCGGATGTGAGCGTCGTCGCCTTCCCGCCGGGCGTGCCGCTGAGGGACAGCGTCATGGGGATGCTCAGGGCGTCCACCTGGGTCGTGTCGATATCCATCGACGTGGTGCCGCCGGACGGGACCCAGTCGAATTCGGCGAAGTCCAGGACGGTGTAGAAGTTCTTGTCGGTGGGCACCCAGGTGGCCGGGGTGTTGGGGGCGATCTGCGGGGGCGTATCGCCGGTCTTGCTGGCGGTCGTCCAGGCGGGGGCGCAGAAGGAAACGTAAATCCGCCCAGAGTTGATCTGCGGGATCTTGAAACTATAGCTCTGCGCCGTTGTCGAAAAACCGTAGTCCGTCGGCGTCGGGTTGACCGCGAATTGTTTAATGTTCCCGTTCGCATCGCTGTAGATATGAACGGTCGGATCCCGCGGACTCCGGCCAAGGACAGTAATATACATCTTGCCCTTGATGCCGGTCTTGTTGACAATCGTGACCGGGAGTGTCTGGGCGTTCGCCGCAGGCGCAAGGCCCGTACAGGCAGCTACCGCCGCGAGGACGGTTGCTCCCAAGATCCGCGTATGCATGTGTCCCCCCTGCATTGGCTGGCCCGTAACGCCGGTTTGTTCCCGCTTTTCGGGGTCCGGGCGGAGCCGACCTAAGGTAATGCGAACGCAGGCACTAAGCGCGCAGGCACGCTAGCGCGCGGCTTCGGCCGGAGCAATGCTTGACCTTGACCATTGGGTTGCCTGCGAGCCTTCCGGACGGATGCCTCCGGCCCCGCGCCATGCCACACAGGCCGTAGACGTGCCGGCGGGAGTGCCTGGACCCGAAAACGTCGTGGAACAGGACCGCGTGCCGCATCGCCATGATCTGGACAAGATGGGTCGGGGGTGCAATTAGAGGCGCTTGAAAGTGGCGGCTCGCGGGTCCACGCGGCCGCCGCGTCTGTGTGCGGCTTGCGCTCCAAGGGGGTTCGGGGCGCGCGCTGCGAGGACAACAGATCGGGGACTGCGCCGTGGCACATACGGAGACGTCGGACACGACGACGCGTCGGGACTTCCTCTATATCGCGACCGGCGCCGTGGGCGCGGTCGGGGCCGCCGCCATGGTGTGGCCCTTCATCTCCCAGCTGCAGCCTGACGCCTCGGTGCTCGCGCTCTCCACCACGGAAGTGGACATCTCGCCCATCGCGGAAGGCCAGATCGTCACCGTGCAGTGGCGCGGCAAGCCCATTTTCATTTCCCACCGCACTCCGGCGGAGATCAAGGCGGCGCAGGACGTGCCCCTCTCGGCGCTGCCGGACCCGCAGCCCGACCAGGACCGCGTGAAGGCGGGCAAGGACCAGTGGCTGGTGGTGATCGGCATCTGCACCCATCTCGGCTGCGTGCCGCTCGGTCACCAGGGCCAGTACAACGGCTGGTTCTGCCCCTGCCACGGCTCGGTCTACGACACGTCCGGCCGCATCCGGCAGGGACCGGCGCCGCTCAACCTTGCGCTCCCGCCCTACAATTTCGTCTCCGACAGCAAGATCGTGATCGGCTGAGGCTCGATCGTCGCCGCTTTCAAAAAGGTTGGACCCATGGAAGGACATTCCACTTACCAGCCCAAGGGGAAGGTCGCGCAGTGGTTCGAGAGCCGCTTGCCGATCGTTGGGCTGATTCATTCTTCGGCGGTCGCCTATCCGGTGCCGAAGAACCTCAACTACATGTGGACCTTCGGCGCGATCCTGACCTTCATGCTGGTCTGCCAGATCGTTTCCGGCGTGGTGCTCGCCATGCACTACGTGGCCTACGGGCCGGTGGCCTTCGCCCGCGTCGAGCACATCATGCGCGACGTGAGCTACGGCTGGCTCATCCGCTACATCCACGCCAACGGCGCGTCGATGTTCTTCATCGCGGTTTACATCCACATGTTCCGCGGCATGTATTACGGGTCCTACAAGGCGCCGCGCGAGGTGCTGTGGATTCTCGGCGTGATCATCTACCTGCTGATGATGGCGACGGGCTTCATGGGCTACGTGCTGCCGTGGGGGCAGATGTCCTTCTGGGGCGCCACCGTCATCACCAACCTGTTCTCGGCCATCCCCTGGGTCGGCGAGACCATCGTGCAGTGGCTGTGGGGCGGCTATTCGGTGGGTGATCCCACGCTGAACCGCTTCTTCTCCCTGCACTACCTGCTGCCCTTCATGATCGCGGGCGTGGTCGGCCTCCATATCTGGGCGCTGCACCACGTGGGCCAGAACAATCCGGACGGCCTCGACATCAAGAGCGTGGCCAAGGACACGGTGCCCTTCACCCCCTACGCGACCATCAAGGACACCTTCGCCATGGTGGTGTTCCTGATCTTCTTCTCCTGGTTCATCTTCTACATCCCGAACTATCTCGGCCACTCGGACAACTACATCCCGGCCAATCCGCTCTCGACGCCGGCGCACATCGTGCCCGAATGGTACTACCTGCCGTTCTACGCGATCCTGCGCTCGATCCCGGACAAGCTCGGTGGCGTGCTCGCCATGTTCGGGGCCATCGTGGTGCTGGCCTTCCTGCCCTGGCTGGATACCTCCAAGGTGCGCTCGGCCAAGTACCGTCCGCTGTTCCGTCAGTTCTTCTGGGTCTTCGTGGTGGTGGCGGTCGGCCTCGGCTATCTCGGCTCGCAGCCGGCCGAGGGCGGCTACGTGATCGTCTCGCGCATCTTCACGGCCTACTATTTCATCCACTTCCTCATCATCCTGCCGCTGCTCGGCCTGTTCGAGCGTCCCAAGCCGCTGCCGGCCTCCATCGCGGATGCCGTCCTCGCCAAGGGGGCCAAGGGCGGTGCGGCGGTCGCCGGGGCGGCTGGCCCCGGGACCCATTGAGCCGGGCGCGGAGAGAACAGCAATGACCATTCGTAGCAGTCTCTTCGGTGCCGTCGCGGCGGCGTTCCTCCTCGCGGGGGCCGGTGCGCCGGCGCTCGCCGCGGAAGGCGGCGGCCACGACAACCGCCCGCACCGTCTGTCCTGGTCGTTCGCCGGCCCGTTCGGCATGTATGACCCGGCCCAGCTCCAGCGCGGGTTCAAGGTGTTCAAGGAAGTGTGCGCGGCGTGCCACTCCGCGAACTACCTGTACTTCCGCAACCTCACCCAGGAGGGCGGCCCGCGCTTCACCGAGGCCCAGGCCAAGCAGGTGGCGGGCGAGTACCAGATCACCGACGGGCCGAACGATTCGGGCGACATGTTCCAGCGTCCCGGCCGCCTCTCCGACCACTGGCCGGCGCCGTTCCCCAACGACAACGCCGCCCGCGCCGCGAACGGCGGGGCGCTGCCGCCGGACTTCTCCGTGCTGGCCAAGGCCCGCTCCTATCACGTGGGTTTCCCGGGCTTCATCACCGACGCGTTCATCCAATACCAGGAGCATGGCGTGGACTACATCCACGCGCTGCTTACCGGCTACGCCGATGCGCCCGCCGATGTGCACCTGCAGCCCGGCTTGCAGTACAATAAGTATTTTCCGGGCAACCAGATCGCCATGCCGAAGCCGATCAGCGACGGCCAGGTGGAATACACCGACGGCGCGCCGCAGACGGTCGACCAGTATGCGAGCGACGTCTCCGCCTTCATGATGTGGATGGCCGAGCCCCACCTCGATTCGCGCAAGCGCATCGGCTTCCAGGTGATGATCTTCCTCATCGTCCTGTCGGGCCTGCTCTACTTCACCAAGAAGAAGATCTGGTCGAAGGTCGATCACTGAGGGAACGGATTTCCCCGCGATGAAGGGCCCTCCGGGGCCCTTTTTCATGTCGGCCTCATCCGGACAGGCGCCTCGGCGCGCACCGTGTCGCCCGCTTTGGCGCCGGCCCATATGGCCGGGCGGCTGCAGCCGCTATTTCCCGGCCCACGGATCGTAGGTGCCGAAGCTCCACAGGTGCCCGCCGGGGTCGCGCGCCGAATATTCGCGCGCGCCGTAGGAGGTCTGCGCCAGCGGCCGGACGATCTCGGCCCCCGCCGCCTGCGCCCGCGCATAATGGGCGTCGATGTCGTCCACCCGCACATAAAGCCCCATGGGCGTGGTGCTCCAGGGGTTGGCGGGATCGGCGCTGCCGGAGCCGAGCATGACGAGGCCGTCGCCGCTCGTCAGCTCGGCGTGGGCGAGCGCGCCGTCGGGCCCGTCATGGACCGCCTGGGGCGCGAACCCGAAGGCGCGCTCCAGCCAGGCGATGGCGGCATGTCCGTCGGCGTAGCGCAAAGCGGGGAAAATCGGGCTTCGCGCCCTGCTGCTGTCGGTCATCGGCTCCTCCCGGGCATCGCCCTTGAAGCGGACGACATGGCATGAACGTGCTTTTCCTCCCGCGGATCCACCCCGATGGGTTTGCGCGCGCAGCGGCGACGGCTGGCGGCGGGCCCCGCGACCTCGCGCGGACCGGGGGTGTTTCCCTGATTCCGTGGCGCGGCGAAACGCTCTATGGAAACGCAGGCCTTCCCCGGAGCCCGCCATGACCCCTGCCGACTTCGCCGCCAGCATCCGCACCATTGCCGATTATCCCAAGCCGGGCATCCTGTTCCGCGACATCACCACCCTGCTCGGCGACGCCCGCGCCTTCCGTCGGGCGGTGGATGAGCTGGTGCAGCCCTGGGCCGGGGCGAAGATCGACAAGGTGGCGGGCATCGAGGCGCGGGGCTTCATCCTCGGCGGGGCGGTGGCGCACCAGCTTTCGGCCGGCTTCGTCCCCATCCGCAAGAAAGGCAAGCTCCCCCACCAGACCGTGCGCATGGCCTACGCCCTCGAATACGGCGAGGACGAGATCGAGATGCACGTGGACGCCATCGTCCCCGGCCAAAGGGTGCTGCTGGTGGACGACCTCGTCGCCACCGGCGGCACGGCCCTCGGCGCGGTGAAGCTGCTCCAGACCTGCGGCGCGGTGGTGGAGGCCGCCTGCTTCATCGTCGACCTGCCCGACCTCGGGGGCTCGCAGAAACTGCGGCAGGCCGGGGTCGCGGTGCGCACCCTGGTCGACTTTCCCGGTCATTGAACGGCGGGCCGGGCTTCAGGTCACATCTTCCGACTGCCGTGTGCGCCACTGGATGGCGTCCCGCGGCACCAGCAGCTTGAGGGCGCCGGGCGCGATGGCGTAGCGCAGGGGCAGGGTTTCGCGCTCCACTTCCCCGTCGGTCGCCACCCATGCCCGGCGGCGCCGGGCATGGATGGTCACGCGCTGGGCGGTAAAGGCATGGATGCCCGGCTTGTCCCGCCACGCGTTCACCAGCACCTCCGCCCCGGTCTTCAGGCGCGCCAGCGTGCCCCGCTCCTCGGCGACCAGGACCTCGAGCAGCCCGCCGTCGAGCCGGGAGCGGTGCCAGCCCGGTGCGTCGAAGGGGTTGACGGTGACGAGGGCGGCATAGGCCTCGATGGGCTCGCGGGCGCCGGCCACCTCCACCTCGAGCGAGAAGCGCCCGGAGCGCATCAGTGCCTTGCCGAGGGCGAGGAACCAGCCGACGACGCGCCCCTGCCGCTCCCGCACCTGCTCGCGGGCGAGGGCCATCTGGCTGAAGAAGCCGACGCCGGAGACGCCGTGGAAGGGCCGGCCGTTCAGCGTGCCCACGTCGACACGCATGGGCCGGGCGTCGTGCAAGGCCGCCAGCGCCCCGGGGAGATCGCGCGGCAGGCCGATATCGTAGGCGAGCAGGTTCATGGTGCCGAGCGGCAGCACGCCGAGGGTCACCTCGGTATTGGCGAGGACCGAGGCGGCGTAGGACACGGTGCCGTCGCCCGCGCCCACCACCACGGTGTCGTAGCCCTCCCGCGGGGCCGAAGCGATGGCCCGGGCGAGGGCCTCGCCTTCCTCCACCACCACCTCCACGTCCAGATCGTGCCGGGCGAGGGCGCCGTCCACGGTCCGGCGGACCCGCTCCGGCCCCAGGTCGCGGACCGTTCCGGCTTTGGCATTGAGTACGACCCGCATTCGCTGCATCGTGGCGCCCTCCAGATCGGCTCAAGCTTCCGCGCGGCCGGACGGTTCCCGCAGCAGGGAGCCGGGCGGGCCGGCGGAACCCCCTCCGAGGATACGAATCATGGCCGCTGCCCCTTCGGGAGCAAAGACATCCTCCATCCTGCGCCTGCGCGCGGGCCTTCTGCTGCTTGTCACCTCCATCGTCCTGTGCGGGGCCGGAGGCCATTTCGTGGCGCGCCAGTTCGGCCTCGGCCTGGGCTGGGCGATTCTCCTCGCGGTGGTCATCTGGGTGGCGGTGGGCATGCTGCTGGCGCGCCTCGACACCCGCATCTATTACGCGGCCGCGGTGATGGTGACGGCGCTGCTCGGCTATCTTGTCTACGATTTCAGCGCCTCGGCGATCGGATGGTCCTCCGGCGTGTCGCTGGTCCTGGCCGCGGTCGCCATCATCGTCCTCGGCTTCACCTTCTACGACTTCCGTCAACTCAAGCGCGAGCTAAGGCTATGGGCCTACCGAAAGTAGAGTTTTCGGCCGCTGGGCGTCGCGGTTAGCCCTTGCCGGCGCTTGACTTTCCCAGGGCCGCGTTCCAAGTGCGCTAGGGTAGCGGAGGGTGGCACGTTCGGTGTCGCCGCTGGCGGTCCGCTCCTCTCGCGTCGCCCGCGCCATCGGCGGCGACCGCAGCGCGGACGGTCGGCCCCATGCGGAGGGCGAAGGGGGAGACGCGGGATCAGACATGTCCGAAGGGCGCCTCTACATCTTCACGGGTCCCACGGTTTCGCTGATCGTCGCCATCGTATTCCTGCTGGTGTGGTTGTACCAGAAGGAGCGCCGCCATGTCCTGTATTTCGCCGCCGCCTTCGTCGCCTATGCCGCGGCGGCGCTCTCGCAGATCCTGCAGATCCCGCCCGATATTGGCCAGAACACCATGGTTTCGGCCATCATCTACACATTCTCCATCTTCTGCCTGGTGGAGGGAGTGCTCGCGCGGTTTGAAAAGAGCGGTGCCGGACCCCTGCTTTTCAGCGTTGCCGGGTGCATCCTGCTCCTCCTGTACTATTTCTTCTATTTCGACCGGAATCTCGTCGCGCGCATCTATGTGCAGAATTTCGGCTATGGCCTGATTTTCCTCGTCGCCGCGGCGCAGATCGGCGTCATCCGCAGGCGGCCGTGGCGCGAGCAGGTGCTGTTCTGGACCATCGTGCTGTTCGGCCTGCATTTCTTCGTGCGGACGATCCTGACCATGCGCGTGTCGAGCCGCATTTATGAGCTGGACCAGATGCGCCAGGCCGGCGCGGACACGCAGGCGCTCGCCGCCGCCTTCCGGGAAAGTCCCTTCTGGCAGGTGCTCAACTTCACCATGCTGGTCAGCGCCTTCGCCGTCGCCATCATCCTGCTCGCGACCATCGCCCTGGACGTGATCGAAGACCTCAAGCGCCAGGGCGCCGTCGATCCGCTCACCGGCCTCGCCAACCGCCGGGGCTTCGACCAGCTGGCGGCGGAGCGGATGGCGGACCGCAGCCTGGCACCGTTCTGCGTGGTCTATTGCGACCTCGACCATTTCAAGTCCATCAACGACACCTACGGGCATCTGGCCGGCGACAGGGTGCTGCAGGCGTTCGGAAAGCTGCTCGCCGCCGAGGTCGGCCACCATGACGTGGCGGCGCGGCTGGGCGGCGAGGAGTTCGTGGTGCTGCTGGCGCGCAGCAACAAGGCCGGCGCGTCCCTGTTCGCCGAGCGGGTGCGGGCCGAGATGGACATCACCCGCTTCACCGCGCTGCCGCTGCACGTGAACGTGACGGCGAGCTTCGGGGTCGCGGAGGGCCGGCCGGAGGAAGACATGCTGGAGCTGCTCCAGCGCGCCGACGCGATGGTCTATGCGGCGAAGGCGGCCGGCCGCAACTGCGTGATCGTCGAGCGCGACGGCGGGGCTTGATCCAGATCAACGTGGACCGCGCAGGGGCTGCCTAACCTTCCGGAAAACACTCCGGGAGATTGAAATGCCTGCTGAAATCGCCATCGTCGTCACCGGCGTGGTCCTCGCCTTCGGGGGCTTCGCCCTCGTGCTCGCCTGGGCGGACCACTACACCCACTCCCACACCAAATCCTGATCCGCATCCTCCGGATCCCCATCGCGACGATTTCTCTCCACCGCGTTTCGCCTTAAACTCTGCCGCAGCGGAAGCGATCGTGAGGGAGGGGGAGTCCATGTCGAGTGGCGCGTGGGGCGGTGCCGCCGGAAGGCCGTGGCGCCTTCTTCTGGCGGCCGGCGGTGTCGTGGCGGCAGGGCTTCTCGGGGCGCCGCCTCCCGCCTTCGCCACGGCGACGCTGGACTGCAACGCCGACGACAAGTCCGTATCCTTCGAGGCCCATTCGGTGGTTTCGCATGGTCTTGCGGAGGGGTTCAGCAACTTTCGCGCCGTCCTCATCGTGAAGGCGAAGGGGGTGTCGGAGGATTTCGCCCGGCTCGAGCTGGATGGGGCGGCGCTCGCCCATCACTGGCTTTATGGCAAGGAGCTGAAGTTGCGCCTGTATCACGAGCGGACGGAAGGGCCGCACGGTTCCGTGGAACTGGTGGTCCAGACCCGCGGCGGGCGCGGCGACGACGATGGCGAATTCGGCGGCCGCTATCTGCTCACTCTCCTCGACGCGGGACAGGAGGGGAAACCCGGCAAGGAAATCACCCTCAGGGGCAAGGTGGCATGCTCGGTCGGCTGACGCCTGCTTTTGCGGGGCTCGCCATCCTCCTGGCGGCGGGGGAGGCTTCGGCTGCGCGGAAGCCCCCCCCCGCCCTTCGACTGCGCCGGCCCCTTCACGCAGAAGACGAGCCATGCGGCGCTTGTCCGCCACTTCGGCGCGCGGAACGTGGTGTTCAAGACCATTCCCGCCCCCGAGGGCGAGACGGTGAAGGCGACCGTGGTGTTCCAGCACGATGCGGCCCGGCGGGTCGAGATCGTCTGGCTGGACGAAGCGCGCCGGCGCCGGCCGGCGCAGATCTCCGTTTCCTCGAAAGGGCCCTGGCGCACGCCCGAGGGGCTCGCCGTCGGCTCCCGGCTGCAGGCGGTGGAGGCGGCCAACGGCAAGCCGTTCCTCCTCTACGGTTTCGGCTGGGATTACGGCGGCACGACCATCGGCTGGGAGGACGGCAAGCTGCAGCACAGGCCCTGCCGCCTGCTGCTGCGCTTCCAGCCCCGGGAGGGGGCCTATCCGGAGGAACTGGAGGGTGAACGCGAACTCCGCTCCGACCTGGAGGCGATGCGGACCGCCGATCCTGAGGTCTACGAGATGATCCTCATGTGGGATTGAGCGGGCGCGGTGCGGGCCCCTGTGGTAGAGGAAACCATGACCCCACCCGTCCGCCGCCCCGGCCGTCCGCGCGCCGCGTCGCCCGATGCCGCGTCGCCCGAAGCCGTGCCCGCCCCGGCCGCGCCCTTCTGGCGCACCACGCCGCTCGCCGCCATGAGCGCGGCGCAATGGGAGAGCCTGTGCGACGGCTGCGGCCGCTGCTGCCTGGTGAAGCTGGAGGACGAGGAGACGGAGGCCATCGCCTATACCGATGTCGCCTGCCGCCTGTTCGACGCCGGGACCTGCCGCTGCACCGATTACGAGAACCGCTCGGAGCAGGTGAGCGACTGCGTGCGGCTGACGCCGGAGACGGTGGAGGACATCGGCTGGCTGCCGCCCACCTGCGCCTATCGCCTGGTGCGGGATGGGGAGGACCTTCCCTTCTGGCATCCCCTCGTCTCCGGGGACCCGGCGAGCGTCGCTGCCGCGGGGGTGGCGGTGACGGGCAAGGTCGCGGGGCTGGAGACGCAGTTCGGGCTGTTCGAGCTGGTGGACCGCATCGTCTCCTGGCCGGCGCGCTGGCCGCGCGGCGCCCGGCAGGCGCGCAAGGGGGCGGGTGCGGCGGCGGGTGGGCCGAAGGCCCGCGCCCCGCGCGGGGCTGGGGAAGCGATCACAGCAAGGCCGATCCCGGAAGCCGGGGAGCCGGCGATGCCGCCGCGGCCCGGCAAGGCGGATCAGGCCGGATAGTCCCGACGCCGGCTACTCGGCGGCGGTCGAGCGCTTCTTGCCGCGGGTCTCCGTCGGCGCGGGCTCGATCAGGGCGCGGCACTCGTCGGCGGTCAAAGGCTCGCCGAAGACGACGCCCTGGCCGTATTCGCAGCCGAAGCGCGTCATCTCGCTCGCCTCGACTTCCTTTTCGAGCCCCTCCGCCATCACGTCCATGCCCAAGTCGTGGGCGAGGTCGATCATGGCGCCGACGATCACCGGCCGGGCGGCCCGGGCCGGGCCCTTGGCGGTGTCGCGCACGAAGCGCGGGTCGATCTTCACGCAGTCGAAGGGAAAGCGCTGGAGATAGGCGAGGGAGGAATAGCCGGTGCCGAAATCATCGAGGCACAGGCCGGCGCCCAGCTCGCGCATGCGCCCCAGCACCACGGCGGCGTATTCCGGATTTTCCATCACCAGGCTCTCGGTCACTTCCAGCTTGAGCGAGCCGGGGGCGACCGTGTTGCGGGCGAGGACGGATTTCAGGTCCTGGATCAGGTCGTGCCGCAGCAATTGCCGGGACGAGACGTTCACATGCATGAACAGCGGCGGGTCGACGCGCAGCAGGCGCTGCCACTGGCCGAGCTGGCGCGCCGCGCGGTCGAGCACGAACAGGCCGAGGTCGAGGATGAGGCCGGTTTCTTCGGCCAGCAGCAGGAACTCGGACGCCGCCAGCTCGCCGAGGCGCGGGTGGTTCCAGCGCATATAGGCTTCGAAGCCACCGATGGCCCGGTCGCCGAGGCGGACGATGGGCTGGTAGCGCACCGAGATCTGGTCCTTCTCCAGCGCCTCGCGCAGCTCGCCCTCCAGCACCACGCGGTCGATCTTCTGCTGGCGCATGGCGGGGCGGAACACCTCGATGCGGTCGCCACCGATGCGCTTGGCGTAGTACATGGCGAGCTCGGCGTCCTTGAGCACCTCGTCGCGCTTGGTCTGGTCTGGACCCGACAGCACGAGGCCGATGGAGGCGGTAACGAACACCTCCCGGTCGGCGAAGGCGATGGGCGCGCGCAGCGAGCGGCGCAGGGTGTCGGCGAAGGTGGTGATGCGCTCGGCGTCGCGCTCCGACAGGAGGATCATGCCGAACTGGTCGCCGGAGATGCGCGCCAGCGTGTCCTGCGGCTTCAGCAGGCGCATGAGGCGGCGGGCCACGGTGAGCAGGATGGAATCGGCCACCGCCATGCCCACCTGCACGTTGAGCTGCTTGAAGCGGTCGAGGTCGATCACCATCACCGTCGGCTTCACCTTCTCGTCGAGGCGGGCCATGGTCAGGGCCTGGTTCAGGCGATCGAGGAACAGCTCGCGGTTGGGCAGGCCGGTGAGGTTGTCGCGCACCGCGTCGTGCAGCAACCGCTCGGCGGCGATGCGCTCGCCGGTCACGTCGGTGAGGGTGCCGATGCAGCGCACCACCTCGCCGTCGGTGCCCACCACCGGGCGTGCCTTGAGGTTGAAGGTGAGGTAGTGGCCGTCGATGGCCCGGAGGCGGAAGTCCTGGTCGATGCGGCCGCGGCGCTGGTCGATGATGCCGTCGAGCGTCGCGCGGAAGCGGTCGCGGTCGGCGGGATGCAGCACTTCCAGCCAGCCGGCGGCCTCGGTCTCCAGCGAATGGCGCCTGAGGCCCAGCGCCTCCTCGGCCTCGGGGAGGTGTAGATGCGGTCCGTGTCCACATCCCAGTCCCACACGATGAGGCCGGACCCGGCCAGCGCCAAAGCGCGGCGCTCCAGCTCGGAGGTGGAGCCCTGGATGCCGCCGATGCCGGCGAAGGCGTGCTGCATCACGGTGAAGCCGATGAGCATCACGATCAGCACCAGGCCGCCGGACAGGGCCGGGGCGGCGAGGTCGTTGGTGACGAGCCCGGCCACGGTGAGCCCGGCCATCAGCACCCATACCAGCAGCAGCGACCAGGTGGGGATGATGAGCACGGCGCGGTCGAAGCCATGCTGCGACAGCCAGATCACCACGATGAAGCCGGCCACCGCCACCGACAGCAGGGACAGGCGGGCGATCCCCGCCGCCACCGGCGCGTCGAGCAGCGCCACCACCACCAGCGCGGCGAGAAAGGTGAGCCAGCCCGCCGCCACGTGCACATAGCGCACATGCCAGCGGTTGAGGTTGAGATAGGCGAACAGGAACACCAGCAGCGTCGCGGTCAGGACCGCCTCGCCCGCCGCCCGCCAGAACTGCTCGGCCAGGGGGGAGAGGCCGAACACCTTCGACCAGAAGGCGAAGTCGAGCCCGATATAGCCGAGCACCGCCCAGGCGAGGGCCGCCGCCGCCGGGAACATCACCGATCCCTTCACCACGAACAGGATGGTGAGGAACAAGGCGAGCAGGCCGGCGATGCCGATGACGATGCCGTGGTAGAGGGTGAAGGCGTTCACCCGGTCCTTGTAGGCGTCGGGCTCCCACAGCTGGAGCTGCGGCAGGTTCGGGCCGCCGAGCTCGGCCACGAAGGACACGGTGGAGCCGGGGTCGATGGTGATGAGGAAGACGTCGGCGTCCGGTGCGGTCTGCCGCTCCGGCTTGAAGCCCTGGCTGGCGGTGATGGCGACGATGCGGCGGTTGCCGAGATCGGGCCAGAACAGTCCGGAGCCCGACATGCGGTAGTGCGGCGCGACGATCAGCCGGTCCACCTGCTCGTCGGTGTTGTTGGACAGGGCAAAGGCGATCCAGTCGGCATGGCTGCGCCCGTCGGAGGTCGGCACCTCGATGCGGCGTACCACGCCTTCGGCATCGGGCGCGGCGGAGAGCTGGAAGCGCCCGTCGTCGGTGGCCTGGCGCTCCACCGCCGGCAAGAGGTCGGTGACCTTGGCGTCGAGGCGCAGGGCGATGGCCTCCATGGCCCGCGCGTCGCCGTTGGGCAGGAGGACGGCGAGGAGGAGGAGCACCGACAAGGCGAGGGCGCCAGCGAGGAACGACCGCAAATTCCTGGTCTCCGCACCCGGCATGGGGCCGGGCCGAGTTTCGATCACGAAAGCACCATGCCGCATGCGCGATGCGCGCGAACGAGACGCACATGAACCAACGGCATCGAACTCCAGCTTATCCGAAGCGGGCGGGCGCGTGAATCCGCCCGGGCCCGCCGAGAATGGAATCATCTAGCCAAGCGGCGAGGCCGGAGCAAGGCGGCACCACGGACGCATGCGCGGGGTTCCCAAACGAAAATGCGCGCCCGGGGGCGCGCATTCGGGGCGGCCGGGCGCCTCCCGCAACGTCAGAAGAAGCGACGGGCCGGGTCGCGGTCGTCCCCGGCGAGGGGGGCGGGTTCACGCGCGAGCCGCGCGGCTTCCTCGCGGCGCACATATTCGGAGAAGGGGTCGAGCACCTCTTCCTCCACCTGGGCGGCCACCGCCTCCAGCGCCTGCGCCGGCGCGTGGGCATGCACCGGGGGAGGAACGTGCGGGGCGACCGGGGGCTGCGGCCGGGCGACGACGGGACGCGCCTCCTCGACCGGCACCGCGTGGTCGGAATCGGTGGTGCGGGTGGCCTTGGCGTCGAGCCAGGGCAGGGGATAGGGGGACGCGATGTAGGCGATCCCGTCATCCTGTTCCCAGGCGATCATGTAGACCGCCTCTTCGGCGGGCATGCCCGGCAGGGAGAACATCTGCGGCAGGTCGCGGGCGGTGCCGCTCCAGCCCAGGGTATGCGCCAGCTGAAAGGCCTCGTCGAGGAAGGCGGTCACCGCGGCGAGGCGGTCGGCACGCAGCGACTGGGCGAAATCGACATCGAGAAGGCGGCGGAGATAGGACTCCACGCTGTCGCCCGTGGCCCACTGGGCGCCACTGGCGAACTGATAGACGTACACGCGCGGACTTTCCATCACGCAGCTCCAAACACGTCAAGAGAGCCGCCCTCTTAGCAAAAAGCTTCCGCAAACACAAAAGCGGCTGCCCGCTCGCGCGGCAGGACGCTTAAGCATCCGTCACCATGCTGCCGCCGCCAGGGCGCGAACGTGGCTCGGAATGCACGCATGAGGATATGCCCCGGCCTGTCCCGCGGCAGGCGGCCGATGGCGCGGCCTGCCGGGGCCGGAGGCCAGAGCGTCGGCCTGAACCGGTCGTGACGAAGGCGAGGCAGGAGATGGATCCGGCGCCCACGTCCTCGGGGCGAGGCGCCGGCGGATGCGCGCTGTGGTGGTGAAGTCGGTGTGTCGGGCCTGTTGGAGGGGGCGGCGACGCCTTCTCGGTTGCGCCGCGGCGCGCGACGCTGTTGTTTCGCGGCGGAACGCGGCGGAAGAAGCCAAGAAGAAAGGGTGCCCATGGCGAAATCCCCCATCGTGAAGCTGAAGGACCTGGCGCTGACCCCGCAGGTCGCCGGCGCCGGCTTCGAGGCGCATCTGGCGTCCATTGCCGCCCCGCTCGGGGCCCGGCGCCTCGGGGCGCGCTACGTGGAGGTGCCGGCAGGCCGGAAGGCGTGGCCCCTGCACTGCCATCATGCCAATGACGAGCTCTTCGTCATCCTCTCCGGGGCCGGGCGCCTGCGCTTCGGCGCGGAGACGTTCGCGGTGGCGGAGGGCGACGTGGTGGTCTGTCCCGCCGGTGGTCCCGAGACCGCCCACCAGCTCATCGCCGACGACGCGGGGCCGCTGCGCTACCTGGCGGTGAGCACCATGAACGAGCCGGACGTGATGGAATATCCCGACAGCGGCAAGGTCACGGTCTTTGCCGGCGCCGCCCCCGGCGGCAACAAGGCCGCGCGGCGCTTCGAGGGCACCTTCCGCAGCGACAGCCGCGTCGGCTACTGGGAGGGCGAGACCTGAGCGGGTCTCCCGCCCGCCGTTTCGGGCCGCCGACCGCATGAGGGGATGAGCCGCGGGTCCCTTCCGGCGGCTGGTGGGCGTGGGCCTCAGGCGCCGCCGGCATAGGTGAGGGCGAGGGCGGTCATGTCGTCGAACTGCGGCGCGGTGCCCGAATAGGCCGCCACCGCATCGAGCAAAGTCGGGATGAAGGCGCCGGCGGGCAGCTGGCGCGCCGCCGCGGCGGCAGCCTCGAGGCGCGCCTCGCCGAACACCGCTTCGCCGGGGTCGATGGCGTCGGTGAGGCCATCGGAGAACAGGAACAGCCGGTCGCCCGGGGCCAGCCGGGTGGTGGCGGCGCGGGTCTTCGCGCCTTCCATGATGGCCAGCGCCATGCCGGTGGCCGCCGGACGATCGATGGTGCCGTCGGCACGCAGGATCATGCAGTCCGTATGGCCGCAACTGCAGTAGGCGAACGCGCCGGTATCGAGATCCAGCACCCCGCAGAAGACGGTGACGAACATGTCCTCGCTGTTGGTGGCGCACAAAAGGTCGTTCACCGCGGCCAGCGCCCGGGCGAGGTCCGGCTCGTTCCGCAGCACCATGCGCAGCGCCGTCTGGGTGGCGCTCATGAACAGGGCGGCCGGGGTGCCCTTGCCCGCCACGTCGCCGAGGCTCACCACGAGGCGCCGCTGGTCGATGAGGAAATAATCGTAGAAGTCGCCGCCCACGTCCTTCGCCGGGCGCATGGCGGCGCAGATGTCCGCCCGCCCGCCCAGGGCCGCGGCGGAAAGCGGCGGCGGCAGCATGGCGCGTTGGATGGCGGCGGCGTTGGCCATCTCCCGCCGCTCGGCGGCCCGGGTCATGATCGCCTGGGCGAGCCGGCGGAACGAGTGCGAGAAGTCCACCAGCTCGGGCAGGGGATTTTGCAGCTCGTCGAGGAGGTGCAGGTCGAAGTCCCGCCGCTCCAGGGCGTTGAGGGCATTGGCGTAGAAGCCGAAGGCGCGGTTGAAGGTCTCGAAGCGCCGGCCGAACTGCCGCATCACCGCCGAGAGCAGCCCGGGATGGGCGCGCCCCGCCGCATCCAGCGCCTGCGACGACAGCCGCACGGCGCGCAGGGGGGTGAGCGCGTCCACGTGGGCGGTGCGGGCGACGCCGGTGAAGGCCGCGATCTCGCCGATGACCGCCGGAGCCTCATGCCGCGCCAGCTCCACATGCTCGTAGGGCGTGTCGATGGTGACCACCGCCGCGCCCTCCAGTACCAGGAGGGCGAAGGTGCCGCGGTCGCCCCGGCGGATCAGGCGCGTGCCCGGGAGGGCGGTGATCACTTCCCCTTCGGCGACCAGCGCGACGAGGGCATCCTCGGGAAAATCGGCGAAATAGGCATGCCGTGCCATGATCCGCGCCGCATCCACGGCCTCGTGCGGGCCGAGGGGGAGGGCCTCCTCGTGTCGTTGCGTCAGCGGCTTCATGGGTTGTCCTCGCGGCGCCGGCACTATAGCGCAGGTCGCCGCGACGCCCTTACTGCAAACGCAGGATGCGAAGGGCCCGCGCGAGCACGGCGAACATCACCGCCGTGGACCAGCCGAACAGGAGCATGCCGTTCGCCGCGGTGATGGGCCCGAGCACGCGCCAGCGGTGCTCGGGCAGCATGTCGCCGTAGCCGAGCGTGGTGAAGTTCACGAAGGCGAAATAATAGGCATCCTTCTCCTGGATCACGCCCAGGACCCCATAGAAGAAGGCCCAGACGGCGACCTCCAGGAAGTGCGCCAGCGTCAGCAGCGTGCCCGACGCGCCCATGACGATGATCAGCGTCATGATCCTGCGGCGCGGCGACAGGTGGCGGGCCGATATATGCGCGATCCTGATCGCGAGCACCGTCACCAGCGCCTGGATGGTGATGGTGCCGAGGCTGGCCAACGCCCCGACCAGGAACTCTTCGTCCAGGAACCAGAACAACGACCCACTCTCCCGCTGCGGCCCGTCCATCGATCGCCCAGGCCCGGTTTGCGGGCAAGAGGCGGCGGCCTATTCGGGCCGGTTTTGGCGGCGCGCATTGATCTTGATCGGTTTGTGTGTATTTTGCGCCGCAATAATCCCTTTCCCGGCGGGCCCGAGCTATTCGGACCCGCGTTTTTGTGCTGGACGACCATGAAGCTGCGCAACATCGCCATCATCGCCCACGTCGACCACGGCAAGACCACGCTGGTGGACGAGCTGCTCAAGCAGTCGGGGTCTTATCGCGAGAATCAGCGCGTGGCCGAGCGCGTGATGGACTCCAACGACCTGGAGAAGGAGCGCGGCATCACCATCCTGGCCAAGGCCACCTCGGTGGTCTGGAAGGACACGCGCATCAACATCGTGGACACCCCCGGCCACGCCGATTTCGGCGGCGAGGTGGAGCGCATCCTGAACATGGTGGACGGCGCCATCGTGCTGGTGGACGCCGCCGAAGGCCCCATGCCGCAGACCAAGTTCGTGGTCGGCAAGGCGCTGAAGATCGGCCTCAAGCCCATCGTGGCCATCAACAAGGTGGACCGCTCCGACGCCCGCGCCACCGAGGTGATCAACGAGGTGTTCGACCTGTTCGCGGCGCTCGACGCCACCGACGAGCAGCTCGACTTCCCCATCCTTTACGGTTCCGGCCGCAACGGCTGGATGGCCGAGAGCCCGGAAGGCCCGTCCGACCAGGGCATGGCGCCCCTGTTCGACCTGGTGCTGAAGCATGTGCCCGAGCCCACCGTGGACGACGGCCCGTTCCGCATGATCGGCACGCTGCTGGAAGCCAACCCCTTCCTCGGCCGCATGATCACCGGGCGCATCACCTCCGGCTCCATCAAGCCGAACCAGGCCATCAAGGTGCTGGCGCAGGACGGCTCGCTGGTGGAGCAGGGCCGGGTCTCCAAGATCCTCGCCTTCCGCGGCATCGAGCGCCAGCCCATCGAGGAGGGCGTGCAGGGCGATATCGTCGCCATCGCCGGCCTGTCCAAGGGCACGGTGGCCGACACCTTCTGCGCGCTCGAAGTGACGCAGCCCATGGCGGCCCAGCCCATCGATCCGCCCACCGTCACCATGACCTTCATCGTCAACGATAGTCCGCTGGCGGGCACCGAGGGCGACAAGGTGACGAGCCGCGTCATCCGCGACCGCCTGCTGCGCGAGGCGGAAGGCAACGTGGCGCTGAAGATCGAGGAATCCAGCGAGAAGGACTCCTTCTTCGTCTCGGGCCGCGGCGAACTCCAGCTCGCGGTGCTGATCGAGACCATGCGCCGCGAGGGCTTCGAGCTCGCCGTGTCGCGGCCGCGCGTGGTGTTCCAGAAGGACGAGGCCACCGGCCAGGCGCTGGAGCCCATCGAGGAAGTCCTCATCGACGTGGACGAGGAATATTCCGGCACCGTCGTGCAGAAGATGAGCGAGCGGCGCGCGGAAATGGTGGAGATGCGCCCCTCCGGCGGCAATCGCCAGCGCCTGGTGTTCTACGCCCCCACCCGCGGCCTCATCGGCTACCAGTCGGAGCTGCTCACCGACACCCGCGGCACCGCGATCATGAACCGGCTGTTCCACGAATACGCCCCCTACAAGGGCGAGATCGCCGGCCGGGTGAACGGCGTGCTGATCGCCAACGAGGCCGGCGAGGCGGTGGCCTATGCCCTGTGGAACCTGGAAGACCGCGGCCCGATGATCATCGAGCCGGGCTGGAAGGTGTATCAGGGCATGCTGGTGGGCATCCACAACCGGGACAACGACCTGGAAGTGAACGTGCTGAAGGGCAAGAAGCTCACCAACATCCGCACCACCTCCAAGGACGAGGCGGTGCGCCTGACCCCACCCATCCGCATGACGCTGGAGCGCGCGCTCGCCTGGATCCAGGACGACGAGCTGGTGGAGGTGACGCCCAAGTCCATCCGCCTGCGCAAGCGCTGGCTCGATCCCAACGACCGCAAGCGCGAGGAGCGCAAGCGCGAGACCGAGATGGCGTGATCGCGAGGCCCTTCCGGGCCGCCGGTCTCAGTTGAACGCAGAAGGCCGGGCGAGGGGCACTCCCTCTCCCGGCCTTCTGCGTTTCAAGCCGGCGAGCGGCAGGCTGTTCGGAGCGCTAGGCCCCCTCTCCCCTTGCGGGAGAGGGCCGGGGTGAGGGGTGTTTCGCCCTTTGTCCCGGCGTGGGGGCTCCTTGCCGACAGACCCTCGCCTCACCCCCAGCCCCTCTCCCGCAAGGGGAGAGGGGAGAAGCGCGCACGCCCGGCGCCGCCTTTCATCCCGCGTGCCTTGGCAGATCACGCCACGTCGTGGCCGGCCAGAAGCTCCAGCGCCTTCACCAGCGCCGAATGGTCCCACTTCGCCCCGCCATGGGCGACGCAGGCGTTGAACAATTCCTGCGCGTTGGCGGTGTTGGGCAGGCTCACGCCGATGGCGCGGGCGCTCTGCAGGGCGAGGTTCAGGTCCTTCTGGTGCAGCTCGATGCGGAAGCCCGGATCGAAGGTGCGCTTGATCATGCGCTCCCCGTGCACTTCCAGGATGCGGGAGGTGGCGAGGCCGCCCATCAGCGCCTGGCGCACCTTGGCCGGGTCGGCGCCCGCCTTGGAGGCGAAGAGCAGGCCTTCCGCCACCGCCTCGATGGTGAGGGCGACGATGATCTGGTTGGCCACCTTGGCGGTCTGGCCGGCGCCGACGCCGCCCACCAGGGTGATGTTCTTGCCCATCTTCTCGAACAGCGGCTTCACCGCCTCGAAGGTGGCGTCCGCGCCGCCGACCATGATGGTGAGGGAGGCGGCCTTGGCGCCCACCTCGCCGCCGGAGACCGGGGCATCGAGATAGTCGCCGCCCTTCTCCGCGATGCGGGCGGCGAAGTCCTTGGTGGCCACCGGGGAGATGGAGCTCATGTCCACCACCACCTTGCCGGCGGAAATTCCCTCGGCGACGCCGACGGGTCCGAACAGCACCTTCTCCACGTCCGGCGTGTCCGGGACCATGGTGATGATGATGTCGGCCTTGCGCGCCACCTCGGCCGGGGAGGAGGCTTCCACCGCGCCCTTGTCGAGCAGCTCCTGCGCCGGCTTCGAGCGGTTGTGGACGAACAGGGTGTGCCCGGCGTCGATGAGGTGGCCCGCCATGGGACGGCCCATGATGCCGAGGCCGATGAAACCGACGTTCATGTGCGTTTCTCCTGAAGAGGCTTCGTTCTGAAGGGCGGCCCGAGGGGCGGGCGCACCTGACGGCGTCAAGCGTCGGACGTTCAGCCCTTGTAGGGGGCGAACCAGCCGAGGCCCGCATCGGTGGTGGTCTTCGGCTTGTATTCGCAGCCGATCCAGCCGTCATAGCCGGTGTCGTCGATGGCCTTGAACAGGAAGGGATAGTTGATCTCCCCCGTGCCCGGCTCGCCACGGCCCGGATTGTCGGCGAGCTGGATGTGCTTGATGCGGGAGATGTTGGCGCGGACGGTGGGGGTGAGGTCCCCCTCCATGATCTGCATGTGGTAGATGTCGTACTGGAAGAAAATGTCGTCCGCGCCCACCTCGTCGAGCAGCGCCAGGGTCTGCTTCGTATGGGTCAGGTGGAAGCCGGGGATGTCCCGCGTGTTGATCGCCTCCACCACGAAGGGGATGCCGGCCTTCTTCAGCTCGGCGGCGGCGAACTTCAGGTTCTTCACCAGCGTCTCGTGCACCTTGTCCGCCGGAACGTCCTTCGGTGTCAGCCCGGCAAGGCAGTTGATGGCCTTGGTGTTGAGGGCCTTCGCATACTCGATGCCCTTGCCCACGCTGTCCTGGAACTCGCCCTCGCGCCCCGGCAGGCAGGCGATGCCGCGCTCGCCGCCGGCCCAGTCGCCGGCCGGCAGGTTGTGCAGGGCCTGGACGAGGCCGTGGGCGGCCAGCTTCTCGGCCAGCACTTCCTTGTCGTAGGCGTAGGGGAACAGGTATTCGACCCCCTTGAAGCCGGCCTTCGCCGCCTTTTCAAACCGGTCGAGGAAGTCGATCTCGTTCCACAGCATGGTGAGATTGGCGGCGAACTTGGGCATGCGTCTCTCCGCGGGCTGAGCCTTGGGCTTTTTTCAAGGGGGCGCAGGATGCCGCGCCTTCGCCACCGTCATGCCCCGGCTTGTCGGGGGCATCCACGGTTTTCTTCGGAAGGCGCTCCTGCGGCGAAGGCAATCCCCCGGACAAGCCGGGGGATGACGTCCTGTGGATGGGGAAGCCGCCGGCGAGCGGCGGCGCGCCGCGCCCGCTTATTCCGCCGGCTCGAGGGCACGGGCCTCGGCGAGGGGAACGTCGAGGATTTCCTCGAACTCGTTGACGGCGTTGATCTCCAGGCCCATGGCGATGTTGGTCACGCGCTCCAGGATGAATTCGATCACCACCGGCACCTGATGCTCGGCCATGAGCTTCTCGGCCGAGGCGAAGGCTTCCTTGAACTCGTTGGGCGTGCGCACGCGGATCGCCTTGCAACCCAGGCCCTCGGCCACCGCCACATGGTCCACGCCATAGGCGCCGATCTCTTCCGAATTGATGTTGTCGAAGGCGAGGCTCACCTCGAAGTCCATGTTGAAGCCGCGTTGGGCCTGGCGGATGAGGCCGAGATAGGAATTGTTCACCACCACGTGCAGGTAGGGCAGCTTGTGCTGCGCGCCCACCGCCAGCTCCTCGATGAGGAACTGGAAGTCGTAGTCCCCCGAGAGCGCCACGATCTTGGCCTCGGGCCGGGCCGCGCGCACGCCGAGGGCCGCCGGCAGGGTCCAGCCCAGCGGGCCGGCCTGGCCGCAATTGATCCAGTGGCGCGGATTGTAGACGTGCAGGAACTGCGCGCCGGCGATCTGCGACAGGCCGATGGTGGTGACGTAGACCACGTCGCGGCCCAG
Organism: Xanthobacter dioxanivorans; assembly: GCF_016807805.1. Lineage (NCBI taxonomy): Bacteria > Pseudomonadati > Pseudomonadota > Alphaproteobacteria > Hyphomicrobiales > Xanthobacteraceae > Xanthobacter > Xanthobacter dioxanivorans. The sequence continues at coordinate 2,446,064 of NZ_CP063362.1, forward strand.
CGCCTCGTTCATCTCCTCGTAGACGCGCTGCGGCTTCAGCGGCACCACGTCGAAGTGCGACTTGCGCAGCATGGTCTGCTTGCGGCCGAGGCAGTCCTGCGCCCAGGCCGACCAGTCCGGCAGCCGGCCCTGCGCCTTCAGCGCCTTCGCCGCGATCACGAACAGCTCCAGGGCGGCCCTGGCGTCGGAGACGATGCCGAAGTCCGGCCCGAACACCCGGCCGATCTGGGTGGGCTCGATGTCCACGTGGATGAACCGGCGGCCCGTCGTGTAGACGTCCACCGAGCCGGTATGGCGGTTGGCCCAGCGGTTGCCGATGCCGACCACGAAGTCGGACGCCAGGAGATTGGCGTTGCCATAGCGGTGCGAGGTCTGCAGGCCGCACATGCCGGCCATCAGCGGATGGTCGTCGGGAATGGTACCCCAGCCCATGAGGGTGGGGATGACCGGGATGCCGGTCAGCTCGGCGAACTCCACCAGCAGGCCGGAGGCATCGGCATTGATGATGCCGCCGCCGGCCACGATCAGCGGCCGCTCGGCGGAGACGATCATCTCCATGGCCTTGTCGATCTGCGCCGGCGTTGCGGCGGGCTTGTAGACCGGCAGGGGGGCGTAGGTCTCCTCGTCGAACTCGATCTCGGCCAGCTGCACGTCGATGGGCAGGTCGATGAGCACCGGGCCGGGGCGGCCGGAGCGCATCGCGTGGAAGGCCTGCTGGAACACCATGGGCACGAGGGCCGGCTCGCGCACGGTCACCGCCCATTTGGTGACCGGCTTGGCGATGGACTCAATGTCCACCGCCTGGAAGTCTTCCTTGTAGAGCCGGGCCCGCGGCGCCTGGCCGGTGATGCACAGGATCGGGATGGAATCGGCGGAGGCCGAATAGAGGCCGGTGATCATGTCGGTGCCGGCGGGGCCGGAGGTGCCGATGCACACGCCGATATTGCCGGCCACGGCGCGGGTGTAGCCCTCCGCCATGTGGGAGGCGCCCTCCACGTGGCGCGCCAGCACGTGGCGGACGGAGCCGCGCGCCTTCAAGGCGGAATAGAGCGGGTTGATGGCGGCGCCGGGTACTCCGAAGGTGCAGCTGATGCCTTCCTTCTCCAGGACGCGGACGGCGGCGTCGACGGCACGCATGCGGGCCATGGCATTCCTCCTCGGCTCTTATTCGACTTGGGGTCTTTTTTGACTTGCATATGGGATACGCCCCGGCCGTCTTCGCTTCTATGGGAAGAACCGGAATGACATTGATGCCCTGGGAGAAATAATCGTGCGCCGGCGTCATTCTCCATCGCCGGAGGGAATGCTACGGTGCGGCGTCACAAGCTTGGAGAGGGCGCGCCGATGCTGGGGGCGGAACGGGTTCGCGGTCGGGTTCGCTGTGCGGCCGCCGCGGCCGGCATCGCGACGGGGATGATGGCGTTCGCGCCGGGGGCGGGCGCGCAGGCGCTGGGCGAATTGTCGTGCCGGGCGCTGTGGGTCCAGCGCAACGCCGTCTATGCCGAGCAGGGCTATTGCTTCAAGACCAAGGATGCCATCGCCACCTTCGGCGAGCGCTGCTATGCGCCCTACGGCCAGCTCACCCCCGACCAGCAGCGCTACGTGGACCAGGTGAAGGCCTGGGAGGCGCGCAAGGGGTGCCGGTGACACCGGCCGCCGCCGCGCGGAAATCCCTGCGAATGGATCGCATCGCGTGAAGACATGGTATAGGTGGACCGCCCGCCCCACCGGGGGCGTCCCTTCCGGACGCCCACCGGGATTGCGCCTTCAGGCGCCCCCGACAACACCGCCAAGACGCCCATGACCGACATCGCCACGCGCGTCTACAACCACACCTGGAAGATCGACCCCATCGTGCGGTCCGTGCTCGACACGGATTTCTACAAGCTGCTGATGGGACAGACGATCTTCAACCGCCACCGCACGACGCGGGTCACCTTCGGCATCCACAACCGCTCGACCCGGATCCGGCTCGCCGACATCATCGACATCGGGGCGCTCCGCGAGCAGCTCGACCATGTGCGCTCGCTCTCCCTCACGCGGGGGGAGAGCACCTGGCTGCGCGGCAACATGTTCTACGGCAAGCGGCAGATGTTCTCGCCGGACTACATCGCCTGGCTCGAGGGCTTCCGCTTCCCCGCCTATCACCTGGAAAAGTGGGACGGGCAGTACGAGCTCAGCTTCGAGGGGCCGTGGGTCGAGACCACCATGTGGGAGATCCCGGCGCTCGCCATCATCAACGAGCTGCGCTCGCGCGCGGTGCTCAAGGACATGGGCAAGTTCGAGCTGCAGATCCTCTATGCCCGCGCCATGGCGCGGGTGTGGGAGAAGGTGGAATTCCTCAAGACCCTCGCGCCGGTGAACATCGCCGATTTCGGCACCCGCCGGCGCCACGGCTTCCTGTGGCAGGACTGGTGCGTTCAGGCGCTCATCGAAGGGCTGGGGGAGGGCTTCCTCGGCACCTCCAACTGCCTCATCGCCATGCGTCGCGAGGTGGAGGCCACGGGCACCAACGCCCACGAACTGCCCATGGTCTATGCCGCGCTCGCCCGCAACGAGCAGGAGCTGCGCTGGGCGCCCTACCAGGTGCTGGCCGACTGGCAGGAGGATTATGACGGCAACCTGCGCGTCATCCTGCCCGACACCTATGGGACCAGCGGCTTCCTCGCCCACGCCCCCGATTGGGTGGCCCACTGGACCGGCATCCGCATCGACAGCAAGGACCCGGTGGAGGGCGGCGAGGAGGCCATCGCCTGGTGGCGGACCCGGGGGCAGGACCCGCGGGACAAGCTCGCCATCTTCTCCGACGCCCTCGACGCGGACGAGGTGGCGCGCATCCATCACGCCTTCAAGGGCCGCATCCGCCTCGGCTTCGGCTGGGGCACGCTGCTCACCAACGATTTCCGCGGCCTCGCCGCGCATGGGGCGCTGGATCCCATCTCCATCGTCTGCAAGGTCATCTCGGCCAACGGGCGGGCGGCGGTGAAGCTCTCCGACAACCCGACCAAGGCCATGGGGCCCGCCGCCGAGATCGAGCGCTACAAGCGCGTGTTCGAGGTGGGCGAGCAGGTGGCCCGCCGCGCCGTCGTCTGACCCGCTCCCGCCGGGCCCCGCCGCTGCCGTCGCGGCGCCGGCTGGCGTCCGCGCGCCGCTCTTGCACCAAAGGACGCGTGAGTGTGGACGCGTGATTGTCCTTTAAGTGCATCGATTTTGCGGTATAATGAAATTATACACTTTATTTGCATGTGATTTTGGAGATCAAAATGGCAACGCTGCGGCTTGGCGACGTGGTTCCCGATTTCGAGGCCCAGACCACGGAAGGCCCGATCAAGTTTCACGAATGGCTCGGCGACAGCTGGGGCATCCTGTTCTCCCACCCGAAGAACTTCACCCCGGTGTGCACCACCGAGCTGGGCCAGGCCTCCCACCTCAAGGGTGAGTTCGAAAAGCGCGGCGTGAAGCTGATCGGCCTGTCGGTGGACACCATCGAGAACCACCCGGCCTGGGTCGGCGACATCAAGGACGCCACCGGCGCCACCTTGAACTTCCCGCTCATCGCCGACGCGGACAAGAAGGTTTCCGACCTCTACGACCTCATCCACCCGAACGCGAGCGACACCGCCACCGTGCGCTCGGTGTTCGTCATCGGCCCGGACAAGAAGCTGAAGCTGTCCCTCACCTACCCGGCTTCCACCGGGCGCAACTTCACCGAGATCCTGCGGGTGGTGGACAGCCTCCAACTCACCGCCAAGCACTCGGTGGCCACGCCGGTGGACTGGAAGCACGGCGAGGACGTCATCATCGTCCCCTCCCTCACCGACGATGCGGCGAAGGCGAAGTTTCCGGACGGCTGGAAGACGGTGAAGCCCTATCTGCGCGTGGTGCGCCAGCCGGGGGCGTGAACCGGAGCGGGACCTCCGCCGGGGCCTTCCCTGCGGGGGCTTCTCTTCGGGGGGCTCCGCACCCGCATCCCCGTCCCGACGAGTCTGGAACCAGGACCATCCGGCCGGCGTAGCGCCGGCCGGATTTTTATCAGGCCGACATGATGTAGTCGCGCAGCTGCGCGCTCTCGCGCTCCATCTCCTCCACCCGGAACTTCACCACGTCGCCGATGGAGATGATGCCGACCAGCCGGTCGCCCGACACCACCGGAACGTGACGGAAGCGCCCGCGCGTCATACGCTCCATGATCACGGGAACGGTCTCGTCCGGCGTGCAGGTCACCACCGCCCGCGTCATGATCGCGCTCAACGGCTCGTCGAGCACCGCGATGCCGCGCTCGCCGATGAGGCGCACCACGTCGCGCTCGGAGATGATGCCCTCGACGCCCATCTGGGGATCCACCACCACGATGGCGCCGATGCGATTCTCCGCAAGGCGCGCCACCGCGTCACCGAGGCTGGCGTCCTGTGCGATGGTGACGATATCGTTGCCCTTGCGGCTGAGGATGACGCTGACGGTCATGGCGTACACTCCCTTCGCGGATCCAGGGGCCGCCTCCGCCGGGCGGCTTTTTCTGGAATGTCTCCGAAAGAGGAATGATCCCCCGCATTGTCCTGTGACGCAAGGGCGCAGGCGTACCCGACGTTGCATTCATCCCGTGCAAGGATGTGCCGGCGCGGCCTGCGGCGGCGGGGCGTCAGGCGGTCCGGCTGCGCGGCACCGGGTCGAACAGCGAGAACAGCAGCAGCCCGGCGACGAAGCCGCCCACATGGGCCTGCCAGGCGATCTCCGCGCCGTCCGCGCCCGGCATGGAGATGCCGAACGCGAACAACAGGTTGAGCGCGAACCAGGCGCCGACGAAGGTCAGCACGCGGGTGTCGCGGAAGTTCTGCGCCAGCGAGCCGGCGGGCAGGTGGTCGGCGAAGATGCTGCGCGCGCCCGAGAGCGCCGCGCCGGGCGCGAACGCGAACCGCACCGCGGCCGCCATGGCGCCGGACACCGCCGCCGAGGCGCCGATGAGGGGCACCAGCGCGTCCGGATGGGTGAAGTAGTGCGCGCCCGCTCCCGCCGCCGCCGTCACCGCGCAGAACACGGTGAATCGCACGGAGCCGAACCGCCGCGCCACCGGCGTGCCGAAGGCGAGCAGCCAGACGAGATTAACGATGAGGTGCATCCAGTTGGCATGGAGCAGCGCGTAGGTCACCACCGACCACACCTTCGGGCCCCAGCCGCCGGGCAGATAGAACATGGTGTCCGGCAGGCCGTAGCGGGCGGGGATGAAGGCGAAATAGGTGAGCACCTCGATGTCCGCGTCGTCGGACAGGACCAGGGTGCGCACGGCGTGCACGCCGACGAGCACGAGCGTCATCGCCGCCACCGCGCCGGGCACGTTGAAGATGGGTTGCCGGTGCGGCACGCCGAAGGCGGGAGGAAGAGGGTGGGGCACGCTGTGCACATAGGCAGAGGCGCGGGACGCGGCAAGGGAAAACCGTGACCGCGGCGGGAGCTCGGGTGGCGCGGCGCACAGCCGCTCGCCCGCGCGCGGCCCCGACAAAACGCCGCACGGGTTGTGGGTATCCGGCGACCGGACGCGTTAAGGTTAATCGAAGGTTGACGGCGCAAATACGGCGGTGATCGGGCATTATCATTTCATTAACCCGGTTGGACCCCGCCTTCGGACCCCCCGCCATGTCGAAGCAAATCCTGCAACGGCCTATCCTGTCCCTGATTGCCGTCCTGCTGCTGATGGCCGCGGGCGCGTCGGGCGTCGGGGCGCAGGAGACCCGCTTTGCCAATCTTTCGCCGGCTTTCGCGCCCCGCCACCTGATGGATGGGCGCGCCACCACGGCCCCCATGGGGTTCGTGCGCTTCTGCAGCCAGAGCCCCCATGAATGCGATGTCATGGGCAACGGCCCGCTGGCGATGCGGCTCGACGCCCAGCGCAACGCGGAGCTGGAGCGCGTCAACCGCACCGTGAACGAGGCCATCCAGCCGGAGACCGACCTCGACCATTTCGGCGAGACCGAGCGCTGGGCCTATCCCGACGACGGGCGCGGCGATTGCGAGGACTATGTGCTCGAGAAGCGGCGGCGGCTGATCAACATGGGCTGGCCGTCCTCGGTCCTGCTCATCACCGTGGTGCGCGACCATGAGGGCGACGGGCACGCGGTGCTCACCGTCATCACCGACCGGGGTGATCTCATCCTCGACAACCAGGAGGCGGAGATCGTGTCCTGGAAGGATACCGGCTACCGCTTCGTCAAGCGGCAGTCGCAGGCGTCTCCGTCGGCCTGGGTTTCGCTCGGCGAGACGGCCGTGCCGCCGGCGGTGGCCGGCACCGGCCGCTGACAGCTTTCCGATCGGCCGGGCCCAGGCCCGCCGGTTGCGAGGACGGGCTGGAACCGACGCCGCGGTTCCAGCCCGTTCGCATTCCGGGCGCTCGAGATTGCCGCGAGCGTGCGGTTTTCCGGATGGGCGCGGGCGCTTCGCCGGTGCATCCAGTTGGTGCACCCAGTCGGTGCGTTCAGTCGATGCGCTTCAGGCCCTTGGCGTAGCGCTGGTAATTGTGCTGGTAGTGCTCCGCCGTGCGGGTCAGGCGGGTCGCCGCCTCGGCATCGAGCGTGCGCACCGCCTTGGCCGGGGTGCCGACGATGAGGGAATAGGGCTCGAAGGCCTTGCCCTCCGTCACCAGCGCCATGGAGCCCACGAGGCAGTTGTCGGCGATCCGGGCGCCGTTGAGCACCGTCGCGCCCATGCCGATGAGGCTATTGTCGCCCACCGTGCAGCCATGCAGCATGGCCATGTGCCCCACCGTCACATTGGTGCCCAGGGTGAGCGGGAAGCCCGGATCGGTGTGAAGGACGCTGTTTTCCTGGATGTTGGAGCCTTCGCCCACCACGATGGGCTCGTTGTCGCCGCGCAGGATGGCGCCGAACCACACGCTCGCTCCCTCCTTCAGAACGACCCGTCCGATGATCACCGCATCCGGTGCGATCCAGTAATTGCCGGACGCGGGAAACTCGGGGGCGATTCCGTCGATGGAATAGATGGGCATAGAGGCTCCTCCGAACGCGGAGTCCGGCGCGGCCGCCCCTTGCGACGCTGACGGCCGGCTTCCGTTGACCCCTGCCTATCGCCATTGCCGGCCACATGCTAGAGCACGCCCGCCCCTTCCGCGCGCCGGGGGATTCCGCGCGCGGGGAGATCACCGTGCCGCGCCGCCGGCGGCGCGGTCGGCGTCTGCGGCGCGCGATGGCCCGCGATGGCCCGCGATGGCCCGCGGTGGACAAGGGCATTGAAGCGAGGGGCGATGTCGGCTTCTCTGCGCGCTGGTTTTCGCTCACCATCCAGAGACGGGTTCTTCGCCTCACGCCATGCCTCCTTCCCCGCCTCCCGGCGCGCCGCCGCCGCTGCCCACCGCCCTCGCCAGGCTGCTCCAGGACGGCTACCAGCATCAGCTGCGCGAGCAGTATGAAGAGGCCGCGCGGCTCTATCGCAAGATCCTGAAGGTGGTTCCGGACCACGCGGACGTGCTGCACCTGCTGGGCATCGTGCGGGCGCGCCAGGGCCGCGAGCCCGAGGCCGTCGAGCTCTACCGGAAGGCGCTGGCGCGCCGGCCCGGCGATGCCAAGGCCTGGTACAACCTCGCCCTGGCTCATGGCGCGCTGGAGCAGAAGGACGCGTGCGTCGTCGCCATGGAGCGCGCCTTCGCCCTCGATCCCACGCTGCCTTTGGCCGCCAACGTCCTTTTCCCCGCCCGGCGCGGCGCCTGGAACTGGCGCGACCACGCCGCGCTTTTGGCCGCCGTGCGCCGGTCGGCCATGGGGGAGGGGGCGCCCGTCCTGCCTTTCCTCGCCCTCTATCTCGACGAGCCCGGGCTGCATCTGTCCGCGGCGCGCCGCATGGTGGCCGCCGAAAAGATGCCGAGGCAGCCGCTCGCCTTCGATCATTCCGCGCGGCGCGCGGCCTCGGGCCCGATCCGCCTCGCCTATCTCTCCGCCGATTTCCGCAACCACGCCACCACGCATCTCATCAGCCGGCTCTTCGCCCGCCATGACCGCAGCCGGTTCGAGGTGACCGCCGTCTCCATCGGCCCGGACGACGGCTCCGCGCACCGGCGCGCGGTGGAAGGGGCGGTGGACCGCTTCCTCGACTTGGAGAAGGCGGGTGCCGAGGACATCGCCCGCGAGGTGGCGGCGCTCGGCGTCGACATCCTCGTGGACCTGATGGGCCACACCATGGGCGAGCGCATGGCCGTGTTCGCCCACCGCCCGGCGCCGGTCCAGGTGGGCTATCTCGGCTATCCCTCCACCAGCGGCGCGCCGTTCTTCGACTACGTGATCGCCGATCCCGGGGTGCTGCCCTTCTCCGAGGCGCCGTTCTTCAGCGAGAAGATCGTGCACCTGCCGGACACCTACCAGCCGAACGATCCCGATCTGCCGGTCGGCCCGCGCCCGAGCCGTGCCGACGCGGGGCTGCCGGAGGACGGGTTCGTGTTCTGCGCCTTCAACGGCGCCGCCAAGCTCGATCCCGACACCTTCTCGGCCCACATGCGCATCCTGTCCGCCGTGCCGGGCTCGGTGCTGTGGATGCTGGAGGGTCGCAAGGACGGCCCCGACAACCTGCGGCGGGAGGCGGCGGCGCGGGGCATCGACCCGGCCCGTCTCGTCTTCGCGGGGATGGCGCCGCTCGCCGACCATCTGGCGCGGGTGGTGCTGGCCGACCTGTTCCTCGACACCTTCCCCTACACCGCCCACACCACCGCCAGCGACGCGCTGCGCATGGGCGTTCCCATCGTGACGCGCGCCGGGCGCTCCTTCGCCTCCCGCGTGGCCGCGAGCCTGATGGCGCAGATGGACTGCGCCGACCTCGTCACCACCGATCCGGCCGCGTTCGAGGCGCGCGCCATAGGGCTCGCCCGCGATCCGGCGGCGCTGGCGGCGGCGCGGGCGCGCATCGCCGCGGCGCGGGCCACCTCGCCCTTGTTCGACATCGACCGCTATGCCCGCCATCTGGAGCGGGCGTTCGAGGCCATGGCCGGCCGCTTCCGCGCCGGCCTGCCGCCGGAGGCCTTCGCCGTCGAGCCGTTGCCGCGCGCCTGAGCGGGACGCCGGCTTTGGCTCTGCGCGATCTTCGCTTGGGTCAGGGCGTGCGCCTGCCGGTGGTGTCCGGCGCCGGGCTGGCGGGCTCCGGCCGGGCGCCGGCGTCCCCCCGGGCTCGGGCCTTGTCGGCGAGGAGGGCGTATTCGAGCCGCAGGCGTTCCAGCGCCTCCTCGTCGAGGTCCTCCAGGTCGAGCAGCACCTCGCGTGGCCCGTCGAGGCGGGCGATCAGCTCGTCGAGCTTGATCTGCAGCGCCGCGGTGTCGCGGTTCTGGCTGTTCTGGATGAGGAAGACCATCAGGAAGGTGACGATGGTGGTGGAGGTGTTGATGATGAGCTGCCAGGTGTCGTTGAAGCCGAACAGCGGCCCGGTCAGTCCCCACGCCACGATCACGCCCATGGCGCCGACGAAGGTGGCGGGCTTGCCCGCATAGCGGGACACCTGCTGGGACAGGCGGGTGAACAGCGGGCGCGGTGCCCGTCCCTGTTCCACCTGCGCCCTCAGCTCCTTGATCGGCGTTGCCTGTGGCGCCCGCATCGCATCGCCTCCGCTGGCGGGGGCTGGCTCGGCTCCCATCCGCTCGCATCGGGAACGATCGGCCGCGCCCGCGGTTCCCGCCCGTGGCAAGGCTCGCGCTTCGGCGGCCTCATGCGCGACGGAGAAGTCCCATGTCGGTGCAGATGATCCTTCTTCCCCTGTTCGTGCACGTGGCGCTGGTGCTCGCCGTGCTGCTGCGGGGCATCCGCGCGCCGGAGGTGACGGCGGAGGGCGTGCGCGCGGGCCTCGCCGCGCTGCTGTTCTACGCGCTCACCACCCTCACCTTCTTCACCCGCAAGGCCGACGTGCTGTTCGTGGTCCTCGCCTGGGTCTTCGTCCTGCTGCGGCTGGCCGCCGCCTTCCCGCACCTCCTGTCGGCACGGGCGCGCGGGCATTTCAGCCTGGACCTCGCGAGCCTCGCGGTGCTCGCCGCCATGTGGGCGCTGTTCGCCCTCTCCATCCTCCTCAACATCTGAGCGCCCGGCCCCGGCCAGCGTGACGGTTGACAGGAGGGGCGGGGCGGCCGAGGAGTGGCGCTTTGCGCCTCAGGGGTTCCTATGGACGATCCCGCCCGCCACATCCTGCCCGTCGGCGGCCACAGCATTCTTTTCGTGATGGCCACCAGCCAGGAATACGGCCCGCACCTCAAGTCCCGCATCGACCCCCTCATCACCGGCGTCGGCCCGGTGGAGGCGGCGGTGGAGACGGCGCGGGCGCTCGCCATCCTCGCCCATCGCGGGCAGCTGCCGCAGCTCGTCTTCACCCTCGGCTCGGCCGGCTCGCGCCGGCTGGACCATGCGCAAGTGTACCAGGTGGCGCGCGTCGCCTATCGCGACATGGACGCCTCCGCGCTGGGCTTCGAGAAGGGCCGCACCCCCTTCCTCGACGAGCCGGCGGTCATTGAGCTGCCCCACCGCATCAAGGGGGTGCCGGAGGCCTCGCTCTCCACCGGCGGCGCCATCATCTCGGGCGCGGCCTATGATGCCATCGCCGAGGACATGGTGGACATGGAGAGCTTCGCCGTGCTGCGCGCCGCGCGGCGCCATCACCTGCCCCTCATGGGCCTGCGCGGCATCAGCGACGGCAAGGCCGAGCTCGCCCGCTACGAGGACTGGACGGAATATCTCCACGTGATCGACGAAAAGCTCGCTGCCGCCCTCGACGTGTTCGCCCGCCAGCTCGAAGGGGAGGGGCTCGCCGCCCCGGCGGAGCGCCCATGACCCCCGCCGCCCGGATTTCCGCCGCCATCGAGGTGCTCGCCGACATCGCCGCCCGCCGCCGCCCGGCGGGGGATGCACTGAAGGACTGGGGCCTCGGCCACCGCTTCGCCGGCTCAGGCGACCGCGCCGCCATCGCCGGGCTGGTCTACGACACCCTGCGCCGGCGCGCATCGGCGGCCCATGTGATGGGCTCGGAGGAGCCGCGCGCGCTGGTGCTCGGCATGCTCGCCCTCATGCGCGGCCTCGACCTGGCCGCCATCTCGGCCCTCGCCGACGGCGGCCGCTTCGCCCCCGCCCCGCTCACCGACGCCGAGCGCGCGTGCCTCGCCGATCCGGACCTGCGCGGGGCGCCGCCGTTCGTGCGCGGCGACTATCCCCAGTGGCTGCACGCCTCGCTGCGCCACGTCTTCGGCGAGGACGCGGTGGCCGAGGGCGCGGCGCTGGCGGCCCGCGCACCCCTCGACCTTCGGGTCAACACCCTGAAGGGGGAACCGGAGGCGGTGCGCGCGGCGCTGGCCCATCTCAACCCGAGCCCGGCCGCTTCTCGCCGCTGGCCTTGCGCATCCACCTGGATTCCGAGGGCAAGGCGCCGCCGGTCACCGCCGAGCCGGCCTTCCTGAGGGGCGAGGTGGAGGTGCAGGACGAGGCCTCGCAGCTCGCCGCCATCCTCGCCCGGCCGTTGCCGGGCACGCAGGTGCTGGACCTGTGCGCCGGGGCCGGGGGCAAGACCCTGGAATTCGCCGCCCTCATGGACAACAAGGGCCAGCTCTACGCCCACGATTCCGACATCCGCCGGCTGAAGCCCATGCATGAGCGCCTCGCCCGTGCCGGCGTGCGCAACGTGCAGGTGAGGAGCCCGCGCGGCGCCGAGGACGTGCTGCACGACCTCGAAGGGCATATGGATCTCGTGCTCGTGGATGCGCCGTGCACCGGCACCGGCACCTGGCGGCGCAACCCCGACGCCAAGTGGCGGGTGCGCCCCGGCGCGCTCGCCCAGCGCACGTCGGAGCAGTCGAAGATCCTGGAGGAGGCGGCCCGCTACGTGCGGCCGGGCGGGCGGCTCGCTTATGTCACCTGCTCGCTGCTCGACGAGGAGAACGGCGCGCAGGTGCGCGCGCTGCTGTCCAAGCGCCCGGACTTCGCCATCGTGCCGCCGAACGAGACGGTGCTGGCCCTGGGCCCGCAGGGCGCGGCGCTGGCCGGTGCGGCGCTGACGACCCGCGAGGGGCTGACCATGACCCCCCGCCGGACCGGAACCGACGGCTTCTTCGTGAGCGTGCTGCGCCGGGCGGGCTGAGGCTCAGCGCGGCACCCGCCGGGTGCTCTCCCGCAGCGCCACCTCGAAGCCGACCGCATGCAGGGTGCCCGCGGGCGCCTTGCCCTCGATGCGGTCGAGGAGGATCTGCGCCGCACGCCGGCCGATCTCCTGGCGCGGAATGTCCACGGTGGTGAGCGACGGGATGAGGTGGCGGGCGAAGTCGAAGCCCCCGAAGCCGGCGACGGCGATGTCCTCCGGCACCCTCAGCCCCTTGCGCTGGAACGCGAGGAGCGCGCCGGCGGCGAGCACGTCGTTGAGGAAGACCACTGCCTCCGGCCGGTCGCCGCGGGCCATGATCTCCTCGGCGATCGCCGCGCCTGACCCCATGCTGGTCACATCGCCGGCCGCGAGAATATCCGGGATGGGCAGGCCGGCTGCGGCCATGCCGGCTTCATATCCCCTGGCGCGCATGAGGGCGCGGTGGTCGCGGGTGGCGGTGCCGACGAAGGCGATGCGCCGGTAGCCCTCCGCCACCAGCGCCTGCGTCATCGCCTGCATGGCGTCGAAGTTGGAGAGGCTCACCAGGCTGTCGATGGGGGTGGCGGTCGCGTCCCAGGTCTCGACCACGGGGACGCCGGACTTCTCCAGCATGTCACGGGTGGCGCGGGTGTGGGACACGCCGACGATGACGAAGCCGTCCGGCCGCCGGCGCAGCAGGGCTTCGATCACCCGCTCCTCCTCGGCCGGCACGTAGTTGGTCTCGGCCATGATCATCTGCACCGAACGCTCGCGGCAGACGTCCGACACGCCCTTGACGCTGTCGGAGAAGATGGAGCTCGCCACCGTCGGCAGGATGAGGGCGATGGTGCCGCTGCGCTGCGAGGCGAGGCTGGAGGCAACGAGATTGTAGATGTAGCCGGTCTCGCGGATGGCGGCTTCCACCTTGGCCCTGAGGTCCTTGTTCACCAGCTCCGGCTGGCGCAGCACGCGGGAGACGGTCATGGCCGAGACACCCGCCACCTGCGCCACGTCTTCCATGGTGGCGCCGCCGCCCCGTCCCGTCCGCCGCTGCCGCATGATCCCCCTCGTCCGCGATTCCCCAGAAGATATGGCGTTCCGGCCGCTTGACAAAGGGAATGTGTTAGCGCTATCAAGTTAGCGCTAACATTATAATCCGAACAATCAACACATGCAGGGACGGAACATGCGCGACGCCAGGCCCAGGGAGGTTCTGTCGACGGACGTTCTGGTGGTCGGGGGCGGCGCCGCCGGCCTTGCCGCCGCCATCGCCGCCGCCCGCCGGGGCCGCTCCGTGCTGCTGCTCGAGCGCTACGGCTTCTCGGGCGGCGCCGCCGTGGCGGGCCTCTCCGGCACCATCTGCGGCCTCTACACCGCCTCGGAGCGGCGCAACGCCGGGCCCGAGCAGGTGGTGCACGGCTTCGTCGACGAGTTCCTCGCCGTGATGGAGGCCAAGGGCGGCCTCACCGATCCCGTCCAGTACGGCAGGACCTTCGTGCGCGTGCACGACCCGCTGGTCTGGCGCGAGGCCTCCGACCACCTGCTTTCCGCCGAGGGCCGCGTGCGCGTGCTCTACCACGCCACGGTCACCGGCGTGATCGCCGAGGGGGATCACGTGGCGGGGGTGGAGGTGTTCACCAAGCAGGGGCCGATCGAGGTCCGCGCGAAGCTGACCGTGGACGCCTCCGGCGACGCCGACGTGGCCGCCATGGCGGGCCGGGCCCTCACCAAGGGGAAGGATGGCGCCATCCAGAACCCCACCATGATCTTCCGCGTGCTCGGCGTGGACATGCCCCGCTTCCTGGCCGCCCACGGGCCGGATTCCATTCTCGGCGAGCGCGTGTCGCATCTCATCTCCGATCTGAACGCATCGGGCGCCTACACGCTGCCGCGCGCCAAGATCTTCCTCTTTCCCACGCCGCGCCCCGGCGAGCTGCTGTGCAACGCCACCCGCATCGTCGGCCGCGACGGCCGCGAGCTGGACGCCACCCGCGCCGCCGACCTCAGCGAGGCGGAGATCGAGGGGCGCCTGCAGGTGCGCGAATATGCCCGCTTCATCCGCGACCATATCGAGGGCTGCGAGGCGTCGTTCGTGAACGACACCGGCGTGCAGGTGGGCATCCGCCAGAGCTGGCAGATTGTCGGCCGCGAGCGCCTCGCCAATGATGATGTCACCTCCGCCCGCAAGCGGCCGGACGGCATTTGCCGCTCGCCCTGGCCCATCGAGCTGCATTCGGGCGAGAAGCCGAAGCTCCACTGGATCCTCGACGACTATTACGAGGTGCCGCTCGGCTGCTTCCTGCCGGCCACGGGCACCGGCCTTCTCATGGCCGGGCGCTGCCTCTCCGCCGAGCACGAGGCCATGGCCTCGGCCCGCGTCACCGCCCAGTGCTTCGGCTACGGGCAGGCGGTGGGCCTCGTCGCCGACCATCTGTGCGACGACCCCACGGCTGCCGCGCCCTCCGGCGCCGACATCCGCGCCGCCCTCAACGCCCTCGGCGCCCAGCTCACCTGACGCGAGACCCCCACATGTCCGAGCCCAAATCACCCGCCACCGGGCCAGCCGCGACCCCCCGCCTGCGCAGCAATTTCGAGCCGGGGACCACCCGCTGGGCCGTGCGCCGCGCCCAGTGGCTCGCCATGGGCTACAGCGAGGCGGACCTGCTGAAGCCGAAGATCGCCATCGTCAACAGCTCCAGCAAGCTGTCGGTCTGCTACGCCCATCTCGACGATGTGTGCCGCGTGGTGGAGGCGGCGATCCGCGAGGCCGGGGGCTGCCCTTCGAGATCCGCACGGTGGCGCCGTCCGACTTCGTCACCAGCGCCGGGCGGCAGGCGCGCTACCTCATGCCCAGCCGCGACCTGCTGGTGAACGACGTGGAAGTGCAGGTGGAGGGCGCCGAGCTCGACGGCATGGTGCTGCTCGCCTCCTGCGACAAGACCACGCCGGGCCAGCTCATGGCGGCGGCGCGCCTCAACATCCCCTCCATCGTGGTGCCGTGCGGCTACCAGCTCGGCGGCCATTGCGCCGGCAAGGAGGTGGACATCGAGGAGGTCTACAAGAGCGTCGGCGCGCTGAAGTCCGGCGCCATCTCCCTGGCCGACCTCACCGCCATGACCTGCAGCGCCATCACCGGGCCCGGCGTGTGCGCGGGCCTCGCCACCGCCAACACCATGCACGTCCTCGCCGAGGCGCTGGGCATGGCCCTGCCGCGCAGCGCCCCCATCCGCGCCGGCTCGCAGGCGCTGATGGCCAATGCCGCCCGCTCCGGCGCCGCCATCGTCGACCTCGTCAACCGCGACCTGCGCCCGCGCGACATCCTCACCCCCGCCGCCTTCCGCAACGCCTTGCGCGTCGCCGTGGCCACCGGATGCTCGGTGAACTGCGTGCGGCACCTGGCGGCGGTGGCCTCCGAGGCGGAGATGGATTTCGACGTGGTGGCGGAACTGGAGGCGGTGGCCGATATCCCCCAGCTCACCACCGTGCGCCCCAACGGCCCGCACCGCATCGAGGACCTCGATGCCGCCG